>NZ_CAKJTL010000051.1:8620-22112 GCF_917627385.1 Protofrankia sp. CiT1 | reverse complement strand
GACAGGTACCCGCGGACAACGGAGGCAGCCAGGCCTGTTCGGGTTCAGGGAGAGCTGGGAACCCCGCCCGGCACATCCGCGGCCGGCACGTCCCCGCCGAAGGGGACGGCCTCATCGAGCAGCATCACCGGGATCTCGTCGCGGACCGGGAAAGCCAGACCGCACGAGGTGCAGACCAGGACGGGCTCACCGGCGAGCGTCTCCGCGCGTAGTGGGGCATGGGCCGGGCACGGACAGGCGAGAATCTCCAGCAGGAGTGGATCGAGACTCAACGGTCGGTCTCCCTTCCGGGACGGATGCGGGTGAGGACCTCGTCCCGCACCCGGGACATCGTGACATGGTCGGGGGCCTCCACGTTCAGGCGCAGCAGCGGCTCGGTGTTGGACGGACGAAGGTTGAACCAGACACCGCCCCCGAGAGAGACGGTCAGCCCGTCGAGATGGTCGATACCGGTCGCGAGGCCCACATACGCCTTCTCGATCTCGGCCATGGTAACTCCGGCGTCCGCGACCACAGAGTTGATCTCACCGGAGAGCGCGTACGGGGCATAGCCATCAAGAAGGCGCGACAGCGGCTGGTTCTGCTCGCCGAGCGCGGCCAGGACGTGCATCGCGGCGAGCATCCCGGAGTCGGCCCGCCAGAAATCCCGGAAGTAGAAGTGGCCGGAGTGCTCGCCGCCGAAGACCGCGCCGGTGCGGGCCATCTCCGCCTTGATGAACGAATGACCGACACGGGTGCGCAGCGGGACGCCACCAAGCCTGGAGACGAGCTCGGGCACGGCATTACTGACGATCACGTTGTGGATGATCGTGGCCCCCGGTTCCCGGGCGAGTTCCCGCTCAGCGACCAGCGCGGTGATGGTGGACGGTGAGACGCCCTCGGCGCGCTCGTCGACGACGAAACAGCGGTCCGCGTCGCCATCGAAAGCGAGCCCGATGTCAGCGCCGGTGGCGCGGACCGCGGCCTGTAGGTCACGCAGGTTCGCTGGCTCGATCGGGTTGGCCTCGTGATGGGGAAACGACCCGTCCAGCTCGAAGTACAGCGGGTGGACCGTCAACGGCAGGCCGTCGAACACGGCCGGGACGGTGAGGCCGCCCATACCGTTACCCGCGTCCACCACGAGCCGCAGGGGCCGGATCGCGGACAGGTCGACCAGGGTACGCAGGTGCTCGGCGTAGGCCGCCAGCAGATCCCGGTGCGTGATCGCGCCACGCGGCCCGGTGAACGCCGGGACCCCCGCCTCGACCAGTGCCCGGATGTCACCGAGACCACTGTCCACCCCGATCGGAGCCGCACCGGCCCGGCACAGCTTGATGCCGTTGTATGTGGCCGGGTTGTGGGAGGCGGTGAACATCGCTCCCGGGATGTCCAGCGAACCGGCGGCGAAATAGAGCAGGTCGGTCGAGCCAAGCCCGATCATGATGACGTCCGCGCCCTGGCCCGCGGCGCCGTCGGCGAACGCCTCCGACAACGGGACCGACGAGCCGCGCATGTCACGCGCGACAACGACCCGCGGGGCCGCGAGCACGCGCACGAACGCGGCGCCAACCGCGCGAGCGACGTCCGCGTCCAGCTCCGACGGCACAATCCCCCGCACATCATATGCCTTGAAGATCCGCGATAGATCGCGCACCCTTCCGCCCTTCCCCCGGTTGACCGGCAGATACGCGATCATCACTCCGCTCGCGCGCCCGCGGCACAAGGAACGCTGGCCAACACTGGTACTGGTACCAACGCCGATGACCCTACCGACGCCGGGTCCACTCCGGCTGCACTGGCCACGACGCGCGGCGAGCCGGACGGCCCGCCCCAGCGGATATGCCCGCCGGACGGGCGCCAGGGCGGCCTCAGCTCGGTCGGGGCAGCACCCGCAGATGACCGCGTCGACCTGCGGGTGTGGACGGATCGGGCGGATCCTCGCGGCCTGCTGGTCGGCTCACCTCACGAACCGCGTCCGCGAGCGCCTCAAGATCATCAGAGGCTGCACTGTGCCTGGGCTCACCCTCGATCCGCACGACCGCCCAACCAAGTGGCACAGTGAGGCGGTCGGCATGCGTTCCACACAGGTCGTAGGAATGCGGCTCGACGTATGGGGAGAGTGGCCCGAGGACGGCCGTCGACTCGGCGTAGGCGTACGTGAGCGTGGCGACCGCGGCCGCTGAACATGCCGAGCGGGAGCAGCGCCGAGGCTTCACGTTCCGGACGGTAGCCCCCGGAACGGGCGACGGCCACCACCACCCGCCGTGTCGCAGCCAGCCGCGGAGCCATGGTAAGCAGTCAACGACGCTCCGTACCTACCAGCTGAACCGACGGACACACCTGGATACGTCAGAGTAACCGAGGGGAAATTCACCCGATGGATCCGGAGGGCGTCGGTACGGTTGCCGCTCGCGAGCCGTACGCTCACGCCATGGCGGACAACGCCTCTCCCGGCGCATCCTGGGGAACCCCCGGGCCGGACTTCCCGGCCGCTCAGCCTCCCATCCCGGTATCGCGTCGCCGGGACCGGCGCGGGCGCGGTCTGCGCGGTGCGCTCCTCCCCCCGGAGGTCCCCGCCTACCGCAGCCGTGGGGAACGCTTCGACGACCTCGTCCTCGATGCCGTGGAGCACCTCGAGCACCGCTGGTCCGCCGAACTGTCGGACGTCGAGTTTGCGGTCGAGGACGTTCCGCCCCTGCCCGCTGTCCTCGGCCCGGACGAACCCGTGCCGCTGGCGCACCATCAGCCGCCCGCCGGCCGGGGACGCTCCGCGACGCCGCACCGAATCATCATCTATCGCCGGCCGCTGGAAGCCCGCGCGATGGACACCGACGACCTCGCCGAACTCATCCTGGACGTTCTCATTCACAAGGTCGCGGACATGCTCGGCGTGGAACCGGAGGTCATCGACCCGGAAGGCCACGGCTGGCACGAAGACGAATAAGAGCGCCGGCAACAGGGGTGTGGATCAAGGAGCGAAGTTGAGGTGCGTGCCCCAACACCGCGACGCCGCGTCCCTGTTGCCGGTCGCTCTCACTCTCGCCCGCGGGTTGTCCCCAGGCATGTGACGGACGCGGTATGCCGGTTTCCCGACCAGGCCAGGACACCCACAGACACCACACCTTCCGCTCGCTCGGGCCTTGCGCCAGCCGGCTGAGCAGCCGCGCGGCCGTGTCCGCATGCCCTCCGGACCGCATGCCCTGAGCAGCGCGCAAGCGCCCTGAGCAGTTCACCAGAAGGAGGACGAACAACAGTGACCGCCGGGACGCCCGACCGGATTCTGCGGCTGTTCGGGCGGGTGCGCACCTACGACTGGGGCTCGCCCAGCGCCATCTACGACCTGCTCGGTGAGACGCCCACCGGCGAACCAGCCGCGGAGCTGTGGCTTGGCACCCATCCAGGCGCCCCGTCCGAGGTCGAGACCGCCAACGGGCGGCGGCCAGCCGCCGATGTCGCCGGCCCGCTGCCTTTCCTGCTGAAGGTTCTCGCCGCGGAGAAGGCTCTCTCGTTGCAGGTCCACCCGGACACGACACGGGCGCAGACCGGCTTTGACGACGAGGAACGGTCCGGCGTACCGCGCGATGCCGCCCAGCGGCGGTACCGGGACCGCAATCACAAACCCGAACTGATCGTCGCGCTCACGCCTTTCCGCGCACTGGCCGGCGTCCGTGACCCGCAGCGGACCCTCGCCGTTGTGCATGGCCTGGGTTATCCGCCGCTCGAGGCCGCGTTCGCGCCGCTTGAGCGGGATCCGGCCGCGGGCGCCGCGACGGTCCTGCGCACGCTGCTGACGATGCCCGCCGACCAGGCACACGGTTTTGCCCGCGGTCTGGCCGAGGCGGCCGCGATGCTCGAACCACCGGCGGCGCCGGCGGCGCCGGCGGTGGCGGCGGTGGCGGCGGTGGCGTCCGCCGCCGACCTGGTGCGCCGGCTTGCCGCGACGCACCCCGGCGATGTGGGAATCGCCGCGGCGCTGCTGCTCAACGACATATCACTGCGGCCTGGCGAGGCGCTGTTCCAGCCCGCACGCCTGCTGCACGCCTATGTCCACGGCGTCGGCATCGAGATCATGGCTACGTCGGACAACGTGCTGCGCGGCGGCCTGACACCGAAACACATCGACGTCGACGAGCTGCTGGATGTCCTTGACCCCACGCCGGCCCCGGCCCCGGTGCTCATCCCCCGGACGACACTGGCGACGACTGGGATCACCGTGCGTACCTGGGATGTTCCTGTTGACGACTTCCTGCTGGCTGAGGCGATCTGCGACCTGCCGGCCGGTGCCCCACCAGGCGGTGACGGCGTGACGGTCACGCGTCCGGCCATCCTGCTGGTCACCGACGGCACCGTCGAGGTAGGCGGCACGGGCACGGGCACCATCAGGCTTCACCGCGGCCAGGCGGCCCTGCTCGCCCCAGGATCATCGGAGTCGACACGGCTCAGGCTCACCGGTGTGGGCCGGGTGTTCCTCGCCTCGCCTGGATAAGAGCGACCGGCAATAGGGGCGTGGATCAAGGAGCGGGGCTGGGGTGCGTGCATCGCGAGGCGGAGGAGGGAGTCACCCTGGTGTTGGGTGGCGACCGACGACAACGCGGCCGGGCGGAATGCGGGGAGCCACGAGCCGGACAGTCCTATCCTCGGGCGCTCCAACGCGCGTCGCCCCGCGTCCGGCCCGGTCAACGCTGACACCGACCGTGCCGAGCCGGCCGGGGCCGCCAGCCGGGCCGCAGCCACCGGGATCCGCCGGCTGGCGCCGTGCCCACCCGCGAGGCCCTCGGCTGGTGGTGACGTGCCCGTTGGGCGCGATCGGGCGTTCACCGTGCGGTGAACGCCTGCCTGCCGGCCTTCCCCTCCCGACGGTCAGACCGCTCGGCGGCGCAGCCTGCGCCGTTCACGCTCGGACATGCCGCCCCAGATCCCGAACCGCTCATCCTTGTCGAGCGCGTACTCCAGGCACTCGCTCCTGACCTCGCAGCCCGAGCAGATGCGCTTGGCCTCGCGGGTCGAGCCGCCCTTCTCCGGAAAGAACGCCTCCGGATCGGTCTGGGCGCACAGCGCGCGCTCCTGCCACTCCGGTGGGTCGGCGAGGATGTCGTCCATATCGAGTTCGATGATGTTGGCCGAATCATGATCGTAATGTTCGGTGGCTGTCTCATCGGGATGCGCCGATCCGGCAGGCTCACCGTCGGGGCCAGCATCAAGATCAAATTTGACGGTAACCAGCTCTCCGCCACCGTGGTGGCCGGGGTCAGGCTGCCTCGGCCATCGGTCAACAGCCATCCCGGCGGACAGCGCGGCGCGGGGTCGGTGCGTTTCAGCGAGAACGATGCGGACGCCCGCGTCGGTGCGTTCCATGTGGACTCCTCCAGACCCGTCGCGGTGCGGTCGGCCACCCCCCGGGCGCCGGCGCGCAGGTGACTGGTGTCCACACCGGCCGGGCGAGTGCTTTATCGCACTTTCCCCACCGGCGGGGGAAATGACACGCCGGTAATTACACGCGCCGAACTCAGCGACGTCAACCCCACCAGCGCAACATCTTCTACAACCAGCGATCAGACAATAGCTCACGGTAGCAAGATGCCGTTACAGAGGGTCCCCCTTCGCCGCCCTGGGCAACACACGTCAACCCCTCGCACCCCCCGACCAGGCCATCTTACCGTCCGAAATTGCATGAGTCCGTCATGAATTGTCCTGCTCATGACATCTCCTCTCATCCACCTGACATCCGTGGACACCGTGCTTCCGAGACGTCGACGGCACGCTGGGACAACCAGCGCTCGCAACCGGCATCAACGGCCCTGGCGGCGCGCGGGCGTCGATCGCGATGGGGACCCGGCCCGAGGCCGCAGCCCGGCCGGCATCCAGAACACGGGCCCCGGGTGGATGACGATCCTTGGGGACCATTGTCCGGCCGGGCAGACGATCACATCACCGGGACGGCGAGATCGGGACCGAGGACCCGTCAGGAGATGATCGGAAGGACCCTGCGCGCACCGCCGACAGACCCGGCCGCGGCATCCGGGCGGGCCGCGGCGAACCGCTCCGCGCCGACGGCTCCGTAGGTCGTGGTGCGCTGGCGGGCGGGCCGGCCCGCGCCGGCCGCCATGGCCTCCAGTTCGGCGATGGATCGGGCCGACCCGTGCTGGGAGCCCGCCATGCGGCTGATGGTCTCCTCCATGAGGGTCCCACCGACATCGTTGACACCACCGCGAAGGACCTGATGGCAGCCGTCCACGCCGAGTTTCACCCACGAGCACTGGATGTTGTCGATCGCGCCGTGCAGCAACAGCCGGGCCATCGCGTGTACCGCCCGGTTCTCCTCAACGGTGGGGCCGGGCCGGGCCACGCCAGCCAGATAGATCGGCGAGCTGTGATGGACGAACGGCAGCGCCACGAACTCGGTGAACCCTCCGGTACGCTCCTGGATGCGCCGCAGCAGCCGCAGATGGGCCAGCCAGTGGGCCGGCGTGTCGACATGCCCGTACATCATCGTGGCGGACGACGGCAGACCGATCTCGTGCGCGGTTGTGATGATCTCCACCCAGCTCGCGGCCGGCAGTTTGCCCTTGGTCAGCACCCATCGCACGTCATCATCGAGGATCTCCGCGGCCGTCCCGGGAATCGAGTCGACACCCGCCTCACGAGCGGCGGTCAGCCAGTCACGGATGGACAGGCCTGTCCGGGTGACGCCGTTGACGACCTCCATCGGCGAGTAGGCATGCAGGTGGACGGCTGGCACCCGACTCTTGATCTCGCGTGCCAGCTCAAAGTACGCGTTCCCGGGCAGGTCCGGGTGTATGCCGCCCTGCATGCAGATCTCGGTCGCGCCGGCCGCCCACGCCTGTTCGGCACGGGCGCCGACCTCCTGCCGGGAGAGGGTGTAGGCGTCGGCGTCGTTACGCCGCTGCGCGAACGCACAGAACCGGCACCCCGTATAGCAGACATTCGTGAAATTGATATTCCGGTTGACGACGTAGGTGACGTCGTCCCCGACCGTGTCCCGGCGCAGGTCGTCCGCGAGCCCGCAGAGCTCCGCCAGGGCCGCGCCCGAGGCGTCGAACAGCACCAGGGCATCCGCGTCGCTGATCCCCGCCGGGTCCCGGGTGGCGCGGCGCAGGGCGGCCCGCTCCGCGCCGTCGAGGCGCACCAGCGGCACGCGCGCACGCGACCCCGTGCCGACGACCCCGTCAGCACCTGTACCGGCCGCGCTGACCCGCGCACGCAGGACGTCCCAGTCGCCGTACACGGAGACGAAATCCGCTCTGCGGTCGGCCTGGCGGCCGGTGACGTCAATGGCGGCGTGCAGATCGACCCGGCCGCTGTTCGCGAGGCCGCCGTCGGGCTCCTGCCATGGCCGCCCCACCGCGGTGGCCGCGGAGCGCAGCAGGCCGTCCGGACCGGCCAGGGCCTCGACGTGGGAGCGCAGCCGCGGGTCCAGCCACGGTTCGCCGAGATAGGGCGGATAGACGGTCAGCCTCGGCCGCAGCGTGAAGCCCGCCGCCCGCGTGAGCGCGGCCAGCGTCTCCACCGCCGGCCAGGGGCGTTCGGGGTTGACGTGGTCCGGGGTGACCGGGGACACCCCACCCCAGTCGTCGATGCCCGCGGCAAGCAGAAGCGCGCATTCGCCGGCATCGACCAGGTTCGGCGGCGCCTGCAACCGGACTGACGGCCCGAGAACGAGCCGGGCGACCGCGACCGCGGCCGCCAGCTCCGCCGCGCCGACGTCCGGCTCGCCACACATCGCCGTGCCGTCCTTGGCCCGGAAGTTCTGCACGATCACTTCCTGGACACCGCCGTAACGCCGCGCCACCTCCCGGATCGCGAACAGGGTCTCGGCCCGTTCCAACCGGGTCTCGCCGATCCCCAGCAGCAGGCCGGTGGTGAACGGGACAGCCAGGCGACCGGCGTCCTCCAGCACCCGCAACCGGCGCGCCGGCTCCTTGTCGGGGGAGCCGTGGTGCGGGCCGCCTGGGTCAGACCACAGCCTGGCCGCGGTCGTCTCCAGCATCATCCCCATGGACGGGGCGACCGGCTTGAGCCGGGCCAGCTCCTCCCACGACAGCACGCCCGGGTTCAGGTGCGGCAGCAGCCCGGTCTCCTCCAGAACGGCGATGGCCGCCGCCCGCAGATACCCGGTGGTCGAGTCGTAGCCATGCGCATCCAGCCACTCGCGCGCGGCGGGCCAGCGATCCTCCGGGCGGTCCCCCAGGGTGAACAACGCCTCCGCGCATCCTGCCGCCGCGCCCTGGCGGGCGATGTCGACGACCTCGTCGAGATTCAGGTAGGGCGCGGGCAACCGCCGCGGGACGGTCGCGAAGGTGCAGTAATGGCACCTGTCCCGGCACAGCCTGGTCAGCGGGATGAACACCTTCGGCGAATAGGTGATCGTGTCCGGCCGGCCGGCCGAGCGCAGTCCGGCGGCACGGACCCGCGCGGCCGACCCGGACAGATCAACAAGATCGTCTCCACGGGCGGCCATCAGGACAGCCGCCTCCGCCGCATCGAGGAGCGCGCCGTCGCGGGCCCGCCGCAGCGCGCGCCGTAGTGCCGCGGCACCGGGCGCCACCGGTACGGCGGTCGGCACCGGCCGCGCGCCGATGCCGACCGAACCGTCGGCGGGCTTCCCTGCTCTCGTCATCCGCTCACCCGAACCCCAATGGTCATCTAGCAATCAGCACCGCCAGGAGCGTCCACCGGCCCACGCCCCAGAGCGCGTCCCTTCTCCGCCGCACGAGCCAGCCGCCGGGATCACCGCCCAACGATCGGCGACCGAACGCCCTGCCCGCGGTCGCCGCCAGGTCGGCCGATCATCCCGACCGGCCCGGATACGACGGACTGATGCCGCGGAACCGACCAACGACACCGAGGGTGTGGTACATCCGGCAGCGGGCCGCGAGCTGGTCGCAGCGCTCCGCGGCGGCGTCGCGCTGTGTCGGCGAACGACCTGCCCACTGGCGCAGCTGAGACCGCCGGGCAGCCTCCACCTGCGGGTGGCGCGCGCCAGCCAGGGCCCGGGCCAGGGTGGCGGTGAGGGCGTCGAGAGTGTGCCTCATCGCGATCGGCGGCCTCTTCGTGATCTCAGGCATGGACCGTCCTTCCGCTGTTCCAGCGCTGGGTGCGAGATGTTCGCAGCCGCGGCGGGCACCAGGCCGGACGTGCAGGTCGCCTGGCAGACCACCCGCTGCTCCAGTGCGCTGGTCCGCTACGCGGGTCGGCGCATGCCATCAGTCTCACCACGCTCTCGAAGCAAAATCAAGAGATAGAACTCAAAAAGATCATCAGCTGCTTTCGGTGAAAGCAGCTGATGAACATTCCGATTCGGGATCGCGCACCCGACGCATCCACTGTCGATCCACCGCCGCGGGCCGAGGCCATCCGATGGCATCCATCGAGCACCTCGCGGCGGGGCCTGATGGCCCACTGGCAGCGCGGAAAAATATGATCATGCCGGCTTCGGCCCCGGTCAATGTGACCGGACGGCCCGGCGTCCCGCGACCCGCGGGACGCCGGGCCGTTAAACTGATCAGGTGCCGCGTAACCGCCAGGAGGTTCCGCGCGAGGAGCGGATTGACGCGCTGCTGGCCGTCGCTGAACAGCAGTTCCTCGCCCGGGGCTTCGCCGCCACATCCATTGCCGAAATCGCGCGAGCCGCGGGCATCGAGCCAGGGTCCGTCTACTGGTACTTCCGATCAAAAGACCATGCGTTCGCCGCGGTTCTCAACCGGCTCCTCGACGGTGAGGTCGACCGGATCGACACGTTCGCCGGTGATCCGGCCCAGAAGCTGTTCGCCGCCCTCGACTCGGTCGAACGCCGGCGGTCCCTGCACCCATGTGTGGCCGAGCGAGCACCACACTCACCCACAGTCATGGAGTACCACGAACGCCTGCATGCCTGGCTCCACGACCTGGCCCTGGCGACAGTCGCGGACCGGGTGACCGAGCCCGATCGGGAAATCGCCGCGGACGCGGTCGTGGCCACCATCGAGGGCGGCCTGGCCAACCCGGCTCCCGCACGGCCGACCAGCAGCCTCGTACGCTATCTGCTTGCGTCGTTCACAACCCGCCAGCCGCAGGCGCGGACGGGCACGGCCCTCTCCCCCTGAGACATCCGACCACGGCGGGTGCCGTCGAGGAAGCTCGTCCCGCCGGGGCTACGGTCAGGACACCGCGTGGACGGGAGCGACCGGTGACAGGACGGCGGGACGTGGGTATCGGATGAAGATCACAACTCTTGCGGGTGGCATCGGCGCAGCCCGCTTCCTGACCGGGGTGAAGGCTGTGTTGCCGGATGCCGAAATCACGGTGATCGGCAATACCGGCGACGACATCACCCTGCACGGCCTGCGGATCTGTCCTGATCTCGACACCGTCATGTACACGCTCGGCGGCGGCGTCTCCCCCGAGCGTGGCTGGGGCCGCCATGGCGAGACATTCACTGTGGCCGAGGAGCTGGCGGCCTACGGGGCAGGTCCCACCTGGTTCGGGCTCGGCGACCGCGACCTCGCCACGCATCTCGTGCGCACCCGGATGCTCGCCGCCGGCTACCCGCTCACCGACGTCACAGCCGCGCTCTGCGACCGGTGGAAACCCGGGGTATGCCTGCTGCCGATGAGCGATGAACGGGTCGAGACGCACGTCGTCGTGATGACCGACGCAGGCCGCCGGGCTGTGCATTTTCAGGAGTGGTGGCTGCGGATGCGTGCCGCCACACCAGCCATAGAGATCGTTTCGATAGGCGCCGAGGCCGCACGACCCGCGCCCGGCGTGCTCGACGCGCTTACCAACACCGATGTCGTGCTCCTCCCGCCGTCGAATCCGGTGGTGTCCATCGGGTCGATCCTCGCCGTGCCCGGGATACGCGCGGCGCTGGCACAGACGCCCGCTCCAGTCGTGGGCGTGTCGCCGATCATCGGCGGCGCGCCCGTCCGTGGCATGGCGGACGCCTGCCTCACCGCGATCGGTGTGGCGACCAGTGCGGGCGCGGTAGGCACCCACTACGGTGCCCGCCACCACACCGCCCAGCGCGGCACAACCGCTGACAGCGCGACTGACAGCGCAACCGCTGACAGCACGACCGTCCGCGACCCGGTTACCCAGGACGGAATTCTCGATGGCTGGCTGGTTGACACCGCCGACACCGGTACCGAGGTACCCGGAGTCACCGTGCGGGCCCGGCCGCTGCTGATGACCGACGTCGCGGCGACCGCCGAGATCGTGCGCGCGGCCCTGGAACTCGCCGGTGTCTGACACCCTGGAGATCATTGCCATATCGGGCATCGGCGAGGTGCGCACCGGTGACGACCTCGCCGCGCTCATCGTGACCGCGCTGGCCACCGGTGGCCTCCAGCCGCGCGACGGCGATGTCCTCGTCGTCACCTCAAAAATCGTCTCCAAGGCGGAAGGGCGGCTGCTGCGCGTCGACGGCGACCGGGAGGCGGCCCGGCTGGCCGCTGTCGAGGCCGAGACCGTCCGCGAGGTGGCCCGGCGCGGGCCGACCCGAATCGTGGAGACCCGGCAGGGATTCGTCATCGCCAGCGCCGGGGTGGACGCGTCCAATGTGATCAAAAACGAGATAGCCCTGCTGCCGGTCGACGCGGACGCAAGCGCTCGGGCGCTGGCGGCCGGGCTGCGCGACCGCCTGGGCGTACGGGTCGCTGTCATCATCAGCGACACCGCCGGCCGGCCGTGGCGGGCCGGCCTGACCGACCACGCGATCGGCGTCGCGGGCATGGCCGCGCTGCGCAGCCATATCGGCGATGTCGACCCGTACGGCAACGAACTGGGCATGACCGAGATCGCCGAAGCGGACGAGCTGGCCGCCGCCGCCGACCTGGTCAAGGGGAAACTGACCGGCGTGCCGGTGGCGCTGGTGCGCGGGCTGCGCCCGCTCGCCGACGACGGCCGAGGGGCCCGGGCGCTGGTACGCCCCGCGGCCGAGGACATGTTCCGGCTCGGCACCGCTGAAGCCCAACGGGCTGCGGTCACCGCCCGGCGGACCATCCGGGAGTTCAGCGACCGGCCGGTGGATCCGGCCGCCATCGAGCGTGCCTTCGCGGCGGCGCTGACGGCACCCGCGCCGCACCACACCACACCGTGGCGGTTCGTGGTCGTGACCGAAGCCCGCGACCAGCTGCTCGACGCGATGGCCACGGCGTGGGCAGCGGACCTGGTCGCCGACGGCTTCGGCGAGGCGGCGGTCGCGCGCCGGCTCGCCCGTGGGAACGTGCTGCGCCGGGCACCCGTGCTCGTCGTCCCCTGCCTGGCCGCCGACGGCGCCCACGCCTACCCGGATGGCCGGCGGGCCGCCGCCGAGGAGCGGATGTTCCTGGTCGCGATGGGGGCCGGCGTGCAGAACATGCTGATCTGCCTGGCCGCGGACGGCCTGGGATCATGCTGGGTGTCGAGCACCTTGTTCTGCCCGGAGGTGGTCCGCGCCGTCCTGCGGCTGCCAGACGAGTGGCAGCCCATGGGAGCCGTGGGCATCGGGCATCCGGCGCAGGCGCCTGCCGACCGCCCGGCGCGGGATGTCGCGGCCTTCGTCGTCGCCCGGTAGAGCCGTCCGCGGTAGAGGCGTCCCTCGGGGAGGCTCGGACAGCATCCACGCAGAACCAGGCCAAAGCGAGCCTGGTTGTGTCGGCCCTCGTACCTGCCCTTATCACGCCCGGTGACGGATCCCGGCCGGTAGCGGCGCGGGCGCTGACCGGGGGCGGTGCCTGATGGCCGCGGATGGCGCCGCCGTGATGGACGCTCCGGCTGGGGTGCGGCCGGCGGCAGGAAGTGACGTGGCGGTCACCATCATCAGGGCCACCCATCGGCAATACACGCGGAGACGACAAAAGCGGCCACTGCCATGTTGCGTGGCGGCAGGCTGGTGCGTCGGTGGGTGTCGGTACGGTGCGGTCATGTCGAATCCGTCCACACCTCATGACGCGGTGTTCCGCCGGATTTTAGGGACGCCGTCGAACGCGGCGTCACAGGTGCGGGCGGTACTGCCACCAGGGCTGGTGGCCCGGCTTGACCTGGACAAGCTGGCGCTCGTGCCCGGGAGCCTGGTGGATGCCACGCTGCGGTGGCGGCATACCGATCTGTTGTTCACCGCGCCGCTGGACGGCCGGGAGGCGTTCGTCTACGTACTGATCGAGCACCAGAGCGGCAACGACCCGGTGATGGCGTTCCGGATGCTGCGCTATGTCGTGCGGATCTGGGACCGCTACCTGGCCGATCATCCCCGGGCGAGCCGGCTGCCCGCGGTGATCCCGCTGGTCGTGCACCACAACGACCGTGCCTGGACCGCACCGGTGGAGGTAGCCGACCTGGTCGACCTGGACGTGGAGCTGATCGAGGCGTGGCGGGAGTATCTGCCCCGGTTCCGGTTTCTTCTCGATGATCTGGTCGGGGTTGATGCGCGGGCGCTGCGGGAGCGGCCGTTGACGGCGTCGGTGCGGTTGACGCTGCTCCTTTTGAAGATCGCTCCGGGGAATCCGTGGCTGGTGAAGGAGCTGGGGCCGTGGGC
>NZ_CAKJTL010000051.1:0-7950 GCF_917627385.1 Protofrankia sp. CiT1 | reverse complement strand
GGCCTACATGACCATCGCCGAGCAGCTCCGTGCCGAAGGCCGTGTCGAGGGGCGTGTCGAAGGCCGGGTCGAAGGCCGCGCCGAGGGCCGTGTCGAAGGCCGGGTCGAAGGCCGCGCCGAGGGCCGTGTCGAAGGCCGGGTCGAAGGCCGCGCCGAGGGCCGTGTCGAGACCCTCGTCCAGCAGCTGATGCTCAAGTTCGGCCCGCTTCCCGAGACGCTGCTCACCACCGTACGTAACGCCCCCGCTGACCAGCTGCAGACCTGGACCGTCCGCGTTCTGACCGCCGACACCCTCGACCAGCTCTTCGGCTAGCCCCAATGCCGTGAAGTTTGGCGGGGGTGGTCTCTGTCAAGGTGCTGGGGCGAGGATGTCAACGCTGACGGTGGCTTTGTAGCTGGGTCCGTGAAGCCGGCCCTTGGCAGTGCTGGCGGCATAGTTGGAGATCGCGCGTTTGACGACACGGGGGCTGATACGCAGGCGCCGGTCGGGGAGCAGATCAGCCAGGACCGCGCGGCCGATAACGCCAACGAGGTCGACGGTCTCGCCGTCGATCACGCCGGCGGCCTTGATGACCTGGTCACGGGCGGTCTGCAGGGCGGTGGTGAAGCTGCCGCGGTCGGGGTCGAGGGCCGGGTCGCTCAGGGCGGCGTCGGCGATCGCGTCCGCGGATCCCGACCCGGCAGCCCTCGGCCGCAAGGCGGGACGCGATCGCCCGGCCGATGCCGCGGGAACCACCGGCGACGAACGCGACCTTACCGCTCAGATGAAGATCTACTAGAGGATGTCCGCCTGTCGATCATGTGCCGCTGAACCGGCGCCGGGGTTGGAAGGGGCCCGCTGCGTGCCGCGGACCGTGCGGGACAGGTTCGTCTGGCGCTCGTACAGGTCGCGGACGGCCGACAGCTCCTGGTAGGGGCGCAGCTCCCGAACGACCTCACCAGTGCGGCGAACGATCAGATCCACCGGGCGTTCGGTCGCGCAGATCTCCAGCGCCTCGACGGTCACGGCGCACGCCCCGTCCGGTTCCTTCTGTCGCACCGCGGCGAGCGCGAGGTCGACCCGGGCCAGGGCCCGCGCGACCGGCCAGTTCGCCGCCGCCGCGTCGTACAACGTCACCGCCTGCTGGGCGAAGGTTCGCGCCTTCTCGGACTTGGAGAGCGCTGTGTAGGCCGTGCCGGCGTAGAACGGCAGGTAGGGGTAGTCGAAGGAATCGATGCTCTCCGCGTTGCTTTAGAGGATCTTCGGGCGCGGCTGGGTGTTCGCCAGTCGAGTGATCAGAAACTGAGGTCCGTACGCCCCCCGGTGGGGCCTACCAGGACGGACGAGCCGGGTGGATGCCGGCCGGCCCTCCGTAGGATCGTGCGCTGTGGGAAAAAAGAGTGCGGAACGCAACGCGAGGCTCGACACGCTCCGGCGCGAACAGCGGCGCCAGGAGCGCCGACGTTCCTTTCTGATCTACGGAATCGGTGGCCTGGCCGCATTGACGCTACTGGCCGGCATCATCGTGTACGCGCTGCTGGACAACCGGGCGAAGGACCAGAGCCGCTCGGTCGGTTACGTCACCAGGGCGAGCACGGCCGCGACCGCGGCCGGATGCACCGGCGTCGTCAACGACGCCTCCCACGGCAGCACCCACGTCGCGGCCAACCAGACCGTCGACTACACCGTCGCGCCGCCGTCATCGGGTAACCACGATTCCAGCCCGCTGCCGGACGCCTACCGTTTTTACGAGCGCATTCCCAACCTGCGGATCGAGCGTGCCGTCCACAACCTGGAACACGGCTTCGTCATCGGCTGGTACGACGCGAAACTCCCCGACGACCAGGTGACCGCGCTGCGCGCCGCCGCGGAGTCCGCCGGTGACCGGTTCATCGCCGTCCCCTGGGAACGCGGCGAGTTCACCGAGAACAAGCACTTCGTACTGACCGCCTGGGACCGGACCCAGCGGTGCGCGGTCGTGTCCGAGGCGGCCATCAAGGAGTTCGTGGGGACCTATGCCAACCCCAGCCCGGCCGGTGCGGTGTGGGACTCCCCCACCGCACCCGAGTCCGGTGCGGCCGGTGGCCCGCTCGACCTGAGCCCAACCATCGCCGGCAGCGCGCGGCAGCCCACCGGACCGGGTCCCGGGACCACCGCGCCCAGCTCAGCAGGCACGCCTGCCTCAGCAGGCACGCCCACGCCAGCGGACACGGCCGCCGCGACGCGGTGACGCGGCGCTGACGCGGGCGCTGTTGTCGGGTCACCAGCGCTGAGCGGAACGCGACCGGGGTGCCGGGCTGGAGCGGGCGGGCGCCGCCGCACCGCGCTCACGCGCGGTCCGAACTGAAGCGGATGCTGCCCGCCCCCAGAACGGCACCGGGGAACACCCGGACGCCAGCCCGCAGCTCGTTGCCGGGCTCGATCCGCGCGCCGTCACCCACGATGACCCCGTCAAGTGACACCCGCGCGCCGATGACCGCGCCAGCGCCCACCACCGACCCGCGCACCACAGCACCCTCACCGATGACCGCTCCGTCGAAGAGCACCGCACCGTCCACCGTGGCGCCGGCACCGACCGTCGTGCCAGCGCCCACCACCGCGCCACCACTGATCTTGGCGTCCCCGGCGACGGAGGCACCCGGCAACAGCAGCTGATCACCGACCGGTCCCGGCAGCGCGGAGGAGGCGATCCGCCCCGTCACCAGGTCCCGCGACCCCTGGATGAACGCGTCCGGAGTGCCCAGATCGAGCCAGTAGGTGCTGTCGACATAACCGGCCACGAGAACGCCGGACGCCAGCAGTCCTGGAAAGGTCTCCCGCTCGACCGAGACCGGCCGGCCGGCCGGAATGCCGTCGATCACGGACCGCCGGAAGACGTAGCAGCCGGCATTGATCCGGTTGGTCGGCGGGTCGGGTGTCTTCTCCAGGAACTGGGTGACCCGGCCGTCGGCGTCGGTGGGGACCACGCCGAACGCGCGCGGGTCACCAACCTCGGTCAGGTGCAGGGTGACGGCCGCGTCGGTGTCCCGGTGACGGCGCACCAGCGCGACGATGTCCAGGCCGGACAGGATGTCGCCGTTGAAGACGACCACCGGCTCGCCCGGCGCGGCGCGCAGCCGCGACACGACGTTACGGATCGCGCCGCCCGTTCCCAGCGGCTCGGCCTCGGTGACGTACTCCAGTTCCAGACCATGCGCGGAGCCGTCGCCGAAGTACTCTTCGAATACTTCGGCCCGGTACGCGGTGGCGAGGACAACGCGGGTGATCCCAGCATCGCGCGCGCGGGCGAGCATGTGGGCGGTCACCGGAACGCCGGCGACCGGAAGCATCGGTTTCGGTGCTGACATCGTCAGTGGGCGCAGGCGACTACCCTGTCCCCCGACCAGCATCACAGCGTCCATAGAGCGTGAGTGTCCCAGAGGCCCCGCGCCCCGACGCACGATGTTGGGGCACTGCGGTGACGTCGGGTCGCGGACACCCGCTCACCAGCCCGGACGGCCCGCCGGAATGCGCGGACGGGCCGCACTGGCGATGCTGAAGACGTGGTGCGCCAGTGGCCCGCCGACTATCGGGTCTCCTCCAGCAACGTCCGGCCGGGCGCCGAGACGGCCATGGCCGCGCTTGCCGACGGCAGAGAACCGGGCTTCGCCGCCGCCCGCACCGACGGCAGCGGTCCCGCCACGCTCACGGTGTGGCTCGCCTGGCACGGCGACGGGCCGCCCATAGCCGACGTCATACCGGTGCTGACCAACCTCGGCCTGCGCGCGACAACCCATCGCAGCCTGCCGAAGCAACCGGACCCGCTTGGCGGCACAGCCAGCCTCGACGAATACCACGTGCGCACCACACCGGAGCTCGCCGATGCCGCCATCAAGCAGATGGACGGCCTGCGCGGCATCCTGGCGGGCCTCGCGCGCGGGGACATCGACAGCGACAGCCTCGACGCGCTCGTCCTCACCGCTGGCCTCACCGCCCGGGAGGTGGCGTTGCTGCGGGCCATGTTCCGTTACCTGCGCCTCGCCGGGACGTCGTTGGGCACCCGCTACGCCCACCGGATCCTGACCGCCCACCCGTCCTACGCGCACGATCTCGTCGCGCTGTTCCATGCCCGGCTGGACCCGCTGCGGGCAAGCCCCGCGCACGGCAGCCGGCTGCACGCCCGGCTGGAGGCCGCGCTGGCGTGGGTGACCAGCATCAACGACGACACAGTCCTGCGCCGGCTGCGCGACCTCGTCCTCGCGGTTGTGCGGACGACGTTCTACCCACCGGCGGCGTCTCCCGGCTCCGGCCGCCGTCCCGAGCCCGAGGCACTCACGGTGGACGCGCCGGACACGCTCGCCATCAAGATCATGTCAGCGGGGCTGCCCTGGCTGCCGCCGCCGGTCCCCGAGGCGGAGATCTTCGTCAGTTCCGGGCGGTTCGACGCGCTGCATCTTCGCGGGGCGCGGCTGGCCCGGGGCGGCATCCGGTGGTCCGACCGCCAGGAGGACCTGCGCACCGAGATTCTCGGCCTGATGAAGTCCCAGCGGGTCAAGAACGCCATCATCGTGCCGGACGGCGCCAAGGGCGGCTTCGTCCTGCGGCGTCCACCGGCGGACCCCCACGAGCTGGCCGCGCTGGCCAGGTCCTGTTACGCGGAGTTCATGCGGGCGCTGTTGGCGCTCGTGGACGACCGGGTCGGCGGTGTCACCGTCCGCAGGCCTGGCCTGGTCAGCCGGGACGAGCCGGACAGCTACCTGGTGGTCGCGGCGGACAAGGGCACCGCACGCTTCTCCGACCTCGCCAACGAGGTGGCGGCGTCGAGCGGCTACTGGCTCGGCGACGCCTTCGCCTCGGGTGGCCGCAGCGGGTACGACCACAAGGCGCTGGGCATCACCGCCCGGGGTGCCTGGGAATCCGTCCGCCGTCACTTCGCCGAGCTAGGCGTGGACGCCGACCGCGAACCGCTCACCGTCGTCGGCATCGGTGACATGTCCGGGGACGTCTTCGGTAACGGCATGCTCCTCTCCCGCTACATCCGGCTGGTCGCCGCGTTCGATCATCGACACATATTTCTGGACCCCGCCCCCGACCCGGCCCGCTCATTCACCGAGCGCGAACGCCTCGCGGCGCTGCCCGGGAGCAGCTGGGACGACTACGACCGGTCGGTGCTGTCGGCCGGCGGTGGCGTGTTCGCGCTGTCGGCCAAACAGATCGCGCTGACCGAACAGGTACGGGAGCTGCTGGGGGTCGGCGACGACGCGCTGCCCGCCGACGCCCTGGTCCGGGCGGTGTTGCGGGCACCGGTCGACCTGCTGTGGAACGGCGGTGTCGGCACCTGGGTCAAGGCAAGCACGCAGGAACACGGCGCGGTCGGGGACAAGGCCCGGGACGGGATGCGAGTCAACGCGACCGAGCTGCGCGCCCGGGTCGTGGCCGAGGGCGGGAACCTCGGCCTCACCGACGCCGCCCGGGTCGAGTTCACCATGCACGGCGGACGCTGCAACACCGACTTCGTGGACAACTCCGCCGGAGTGAACTGCTCCGATCGGGAGGTCAACATCAAGATTGGCCTTGACCTGGCCATCAACAAGGGAGCGATCGACCGGGCCGATCGCGAGCGGCTGCTGGTGTCGGCCACCGGTGACGTCACGCGAGCGGTCCTGACCGACTCCGCCCGCCAGGCCCTGGCGCTGAGCGCGGCCGAACGGCATGCCATGTCCATGGCGGACGGGCTGTCGCGGTTCATCAGCCATCTGGTGGAGACCGGCGAGATCGACCCGGATGTGGAGAGCCTGCCAGACGCCGAGGAGCTCGACGCCCGGCTTGCGGCGGGACGCACCTACACCCGACCGGAGATCGCCGTCCTGCACGCCTACGCCAAGCGGATGGTCGCCCGGTCGCTGCTGGCGTCGAGCCTGCCCGACGAGCCGGTCGGCGGGCCCACCCTGGACACCTACCTGCCGGCGTCACTGCGGGAGCTGCTGCGGGAGCACTTCGGCCGGCACCCTCTGCGGCGGGAGATCATAGCCTCCCAGCTCGCCAACTCGGTCATCGACCGGGTCGGCGCAGGCTTCCTCCACCGGCTGCGTGAACTGACCGGCGCGGACACCGTCCAGGGCACCCGGGCCTTCGTCATCACCCGGGAGCTGCTCGGCCTGACCGACATCTGGGCGGCCATGGACACCCACTGCCTCGGAGACGGCGGCAGCCGGGCACGCCCGGCCGTGGGCTCCACCGATCCCACCGCCGAGGCGCTGCTGCACTGCCACTTCGTCCAGGAGGAATCCGCGCTGTGGCTGCTGCGGGCCCGCCGGTCGCCGCTGGACATCGCGGCGGAGATCACCCGATACGCCGACGGGATGCGGGAGGTGACGGCGGCCCTGCCATCGGTGCTCGCCACGGCCGGGTCCGATCAGGAGCTGGCCGGCATCCTGCGGCTGGCCGAACAGCTCTACGAGCGTGGCCTGCCCGCGCGCCTCGCCGAGCGCGTCGCGTGGCTCGACGCGATGAGCCCGGCGCTCGACATCGTCGACATCGCCCTGCGCAACGACCTGGAACCAAGTGACGTGCTGCACGCCTACACGGCCATCGGGACACGGCTCGGCCTGGGACGCCTGGGCCTCGCGCACCTCATCGGCCGGGGCGCGCAGCTGCCGGGCCAGTCGTACTGGGAGCACATCGCCGCGGCGACCCTGCGGGCGGACGTCGCCCGTGCCCGGTCGGCGCTGACCGAGGCGGCTATGGCCACGCCCGAGTTCGACCTGGACGCGGCCATCGACAGAATCGCGACCGGGGCACGGGCCGACCGGGTCCGCGCCGTCGTCGACGATGTGGCCGCGGCGCCGCGTCTGTCCAGCGCCATGATCTCCGTCGTGGCCGGCCGGCTGAGCGAGCTGATCCCGCGACAGTGATCCACAGCACAGCGGCCTGTCAGCGTCCCCCTGCCAGTCCCCACCGGACGGCGGGCCGCCCGATCCTCGCGCTCGTTCTCAGCCGCGTTCTCAGTGGTCCGCGCTGGGACGGCGGTTGGCCGGCAGCTCGGCAGCGGACCGGGTCACCCGGGCTCCAGCGCTGTCGTCCGCGAGCGCGAGCGCGAGGAGCAGCCGCAGCCCCAGGCCCACCCCGATAGCGAGCCGCAACGGCAGGTAACGCCGCGACGGGTACTGCCGGGACAGGTAGCGGAGCATGCTGCGATGATGCGCGATCACCATCCGTCGCGAGGTGCGCTTCGTGGAATGACCGCCCAGATGCTCGACGACGGCGGTGGGGACGTAGACCAGCTGCCAGCCGAGCAGGCCGAGCCGCCGGCCCAGATCCACATCCTCCATGAACATGAAGTACGCCTCGTCGAAGCCGTCGACCGCCTCGAACGCCTGCCGCCGCAGCAGCTGGCACGACCCCGACAGCCAGCCGGCGGTCGTCTCGACCGGGGTGGCCCGGTCCCGGCGGTAGGCCGTCGTCCACGGGTTCGCCGGCCAGCACCAGCCGAGCAGGGCGTGGCCGATCCCGCGCCCCAGCGAGGGAAGCTCGCGGGCGGACGGGTAGAGCACACCTCCCGGGTTCGTGATCGCCGGACCGAAGGCCCCCGCTCCCGGCCAGCGGCCCGACGCGTCCAGAAGCTCATCGAGCGATCCAGGCGTGAACGCGATGTCGGCGTTGGCCACCACCAGCCACGGCGCACCGGCACCGGCCGCACCCCGGTTGGCCGCGCTGCCGTACCCGAGGTTGCTCCCAGCGCGCACCAGCCGGACCTCGCCGCGCTCGGCCACCCTGGCCGTGCCCTCATCCAGCACCGGCGAGTTGTCCACGACAACCACCTCGTAGGACCTTGCCGTGGCCTTGGTCAGGGAGTCCATGAACGGACCGAGCACCTCACCGGAGTGGTAGCCCACGACCACGACACGAATCTCCGGTTCGGTGGCGGCAGGCTCCGGCCGCTCGCCCCGCTGATCGTGTGAACGTGCCGAAGCTGCCGCGTCCCGCACGTT
>NZ_CAKJTL010000050.1:79517-81501 GCF_917627385.1 Protofrankia sp. CiT1 | reverse complement strand
TGTGAGAACGTTCCGCTCGGGCCAGGATGCCATCGGCGTTCCCGGGCCAGGCATCGGGGTCGGGCATCGGGGCAGGCTGTGCGGGCCCTGGCCGGCCGGCCGGCCAGGGCCGCCTGGTCAGGTGTCAGCGGCTGCCCGCGCGTAGCTCGCCAGATGCGTCTCGGCACTCGCCGCCCAGGTGAACTCCCTGGCGCGGGCGAGCCCGGCCCGCGCCAGCGCCCCGCGCCGCTGGGCGTCGTCGAGCAACGCGCCCATCTCGTGGGCGATCGAGTCGATGTCCGGCTGCGTGTAGGCGACCGCGTCGCCGCCCACCTCGGGCAGGGAGAGCCGCGGAGTCGTCAGTACCGGCGCGCCGCAGGCCATGGCCTCCAGCACGGGCAGCCCGAAACCCTCCCCATGGGACGGGTAGGCGACCAGCAACGCCCCGCCCAGGTAGCCGGGGAGGTCGGAGAAACGCAGGTAGCCCGGCCGGATGACCTTCAGGTGGGACGGCACCGAAGCGACCGCGGCATCCACGTCGTCGTCCCAGCCCGAGCCGCCGGCAAGCACCAGCGCGGGCGCGTCCGCACGCCCGTGGACAGCCTCGGCCCAGCCGCGGATCAGGTTCGGCACGTTCTTGCGGGGCTCGAGCATGCCGAGGAAAGCGACATACCGGCTGTCAGCCAGGCCGAGCCGGAGGCGGACGCGGCGCTTGTCCTCCTCCGTGGGCGGATGGAAGGTCGATGTGTCCACACCGTGGTAGGCGACGTCCGTCGCCGTCGAGTCACTGTCCAGGACCCGGATGAGCTCGTCCCGGGTGGCCTTGGACGGAACGATGATTCTCTTGGCCTTGCGGACGGCCGTGCGCATCGCCGAGCGGAAGAATGTCCCCTTCACGGCGGTGTGCATCTCCGCCTCCGTGAAGAAGGTGACGTCATGGATGGTCACGCACACGGGCTGGGAAGTACGCAGTGGCATAGTGTAATGCGGCGAATGGATGACCTGCGCCCCCACCTGGTGGGCGACCAGCGGCAGGCCGGTCTGCTCCCAGGCGAGACGGGCCGGCCGGTGGGCGATCGCGGCCGGCCCCGGCACCACGTCCGTGTGCGGGGCCAACCGGCCGTACCGTTCATAGTCGGACCGTTGGCAGACGAGAGCCAGGTCGGCGCCTGCCGCGTCCAGGGCAGCCACCAGCCCGTCGACATAGCGACCGACGCCGCCGCGATCGGCTGGAACCGCGGTTGCGTCGACGAGCACCCGGGGAGACACGGCGCTCCTTCCGACTGGCGGCATGTTTCTCACCGCTAGCTCCCTCAGGGCCTCCAGCCGCACGAAAGATCACGCCCGCACGGTCTTTGGCCTACTAGGTTCCTTAGGGCCACCGACAACGCTGGAAGATCCACGATTGCGCCATCTTCGGCCCGCTGGCAAGACTACGCCGGCCCCCGATCCTTGGTGGTCAAGGCCCGGGAGTCGGTAAGTTGACGGTAGAGGGACCAGACGGTCTCTGCCGCCCCATTCCAACTAAAAGCGGCTGCTCTCGCCCGTCCGGCCACAGCCAGCCCACGCCGCAGGCCGTCGTCCGCGACCACGGCGGCGGCCGCTTGGGCGAGCGCCGCCGGGTCCGCCACCGGCACGGTGACCACGGCGTCCCCACCGATCTCCGCGAAGGCGGGTATGTCGGAGACGACCGCGGGGACACCATGGGCCATCGCCTCGAGGACCGGCAGCCCGAACCCCTCCGACCGGCTGGGCGCGAGCAGCGCCGTGGCCCGCGACAGGACGACGGCGAGGTCGGGGTCGTCAAGGCGCCCAAGCGGGTGCACCCGGCCGCTGTCGAGGCCCGCCCGCTCAGCTTCGGCCCGCAGGTCCAGCCCGCCCCAGCCCGGTGAACCGACGTGTACCAGGGGCAGGCCGGGCGCGGTGGGCTCGGCCAGCGCGGCCAGCGCGGTGTCCAGGCCCTTGCGCGGCTCGAGGGTGGCCAGGGTGAGCAGATACCCGCCGG
>NZ_CAKJTL010000050.1:0-79187 GCF_917627385.1 Protofrankia sp. CiT1 | reverse complement strand
GGGTGAGCAGATACCCGCCGGTGGGCAGGCCGAGCCGGGCCGCGCGAGCGTCCGCGTCCGCCGGGACGGTCCTGACCGCGTCGGCCACCCCCTCGCCGATGACGTGCAGCCGGTCGTCCGGGATCGCCAGATGTAGCTGGAGGTCGGCGGCGACGGCCCTGGTCGGCACGATCACGGCGTCGGCCCGGCGAGCCGCGCGCTCACCCATCTGCCGGTGCCACCGCGCCCCGTGCGGGGTCAGGGTGTGCGGATGGGTCCACGGCACCGCGTCGTGGATCGTGACCACGAGCCCCACCCCGTCCCGCCGGGGCGGGACGAGCAGCGTCGGGGCGTGCACCACGCCCACGCCGCTCGGTGCCGGCCCGTGGCCGCGCGGCCAGGCGGCGGCAAGCCCCCGCCGGGGCAGCGGTAACCGGATGGGACCGACCACACCCGGCACGGCCGCGCCGTCCGCTTCGAGGCTGCCCCGCCAGGCGCACCAGCTGATGACCACGTCACCCGGCCGTGCTGTCCGGGCGAGCGCGGCGGCGAGTTCCGCCGAGTACCGCCCGGTCCCACCCGGCACCGGTGCCAGCATCTGTTCAACAAGGAATCCGATCCGCACGGAACAGCATCCTTGCGCAGTGATCGCCGGCGTCAACCGGTATGGGTCCCGCCAGGGCGCGGAGCCGGTGTCCGGGCGCCGTCGCGGCGATGCGACGGGCCGTGGGCAGCCCGGCGGCGCTCCCGGCCGGGCACCCGCCCGGACCAACCGGAGGATCAACCGAAAAAGCTCCTGTCATGGCGTGGTCAGCGCGGCGACCGGAGTGAGGCGGGCGGCGCGGATGGCGGGATAGAGACCCGCGACCGCGCCGACCGGCAGCGTGACAAGCACGCCACCCAGCCAGGCGGCCAGCGGAATGACCACCGGCCAGTGCTGCGTCAGCGCGTACCCGCCCGTGGCGAGCACACCAATGATCACACCACCGACGCCGCCGAGGCCGGCCAACAGCAGCGATTCCATGAGGAACTGCAGGCGGATCTGTCCCCGGGTGGCACCGAGGGCCCGACGCAGGCCGATCTCACCACGCCGCTCCAGGACGGAAATGACCATGGTGTTGGCCACGCCGACCCCGCCGACCACGAGGGCTACCGCGCCGAGCCCGAGGAGGAGACCGTCGAGCGTGCGGTGGGTGACGCGCTGGGCGGCAAGCGCCTCGGAGGGACGGGAGACCCGGACCTCGTACGGGCTTTGCGGGTTCACGGTGGCTGGCAGCACCGAACGGACAGCCTCCACCTCGGGCGCCGCCGATCGGGTGTAGAGCGTCGTGGGGTGGCCGTTGAAGCCGAGAGCCGTCTGCGCGGCGGTCCATCCAACCAGGGCCGCGTTGTCCAGTTCGGGGGCGAGCGGGACGGGCGCGAGCACGCCGGCCACACCGAACCACTGACCGCCCAGCCAGACCCGGGTGCCGGGCAGGTGGACCTGGAGTTCCCGCGCGGCTCGGGCGCCGAGGACGACAGCGGGGAGGATCGAGGTCGCGCGGCTGAACCAGCGCCCCTCGGCGACACCGCCGCCGACTGTGCCCAGCAGTCCCGGCTGGGCGGCCAGCACCGCGATGGCGCCGGTGTCGCCCACGTCGATGTGGTCGTTGCGGTAGACCGAGGCGTTGATCCGCCCGGTCGCCGACACCGAATACACCGGGGCTATCCGGGCCGTCATCCGCACCGACTCGGCCGGCAGCTCGGCTCCTTCCCCCAGCACGGTCTGGCCGGGCACGACGGTGAGCAGGTTGGTGCCGAGCTGGTCCAGCCGACGGTCCAGATCAGCGCGGCTGGACGACGAGACGCCGAGGACCGCGACCAGCGCCGCGATCCCGAGCGAGATGCCCAGGGTCGCGAGCCCCACCCGCAGCGGGCGGGAACGCAGGCCGGCGGAACCGGCCCGGAGCGTGTCGGCCAGGCCGAGGCGGGTGGCGGCGGGCAGGGCGCCGGCCATCAGACCACCTGCCCGTCACGAAGGCGCACCTGGCGTGGCAGCCGGTCAGCGATCTCCCGGTCGTGGGTGATGACCACGACGGTGGTGCCGGCCGTGTGCAGTTCATACAGGATGTCCAGCACAGCGGCGCCTGAGCCGGTGTCCAGGTTGCCGGTCGGCTCGTCCGTCAGCAGCAGCGCGGGGGCACCGACCACGGCGCGGGCGATAGCGACCCGCTGCCGCTCACCGCCGGAGAGCTCGTGCGGCCGGTGCCGGAGCCGGTGGCCGAGCCCGACGCGGTCCAGCGCCGTCTCGGCACGCCGGCGACGCTCGCGGATCGGGACGCCGGCGTAGAGCAGCCCGTCCGCCACGTTGTCCAGGCACGGCACACCGTCGGCGAGGTGGAAGTTCTGGAAGACGAAGCCGATGCGGCGCGCCCGCAGTGCGGACAGCCGGCGGTCGGGCAGGGCCGCCACATCGTGTCCGTCCAGGTACACGCTGCCGCTGGACGGCCGGTCGAGGGTACCCATGATGTGGAGCATCGTCGACTTCCCGGAACCGGACCGGCCGACGACGGCCACCATCTCCCCGCTGTGAATAGTCAGATCGACGTTGCGGAGCGCGGCGACCCCGCCCGGGTACATCTTGGACACATCGCGCATCCGGACCACCGCGGCCGGGTTCACGCCGCTACCTTCACCGTCATACCGGCGTCGATGCCAGCGCCGCTGACCTCCACCTGGCCGTCCGCGAACAGCCCGGTCCGCACCGGCAGCACCCGGCTGTGGCCGCCGTCGACGATCTCCAGGGCATACCCTCCCTCGATCGGCGCAAGCACCGCGATGACCGGTACCGTCAGCACGTTCTCCCGCCGCTCCAGCACACGCCGCACCTTCACCGGCGCCCGGTCCAGCCCGTTGAGCGCGTCCTGGTTCGCGATGGTGACAGTGACCGCCACGGTGGCCTGCTGGGCACCGCCGCCGGCCGGGGCGTTCACATCGTCGCCGCTGGGCTGGGTGCTCACCTGCGTGCTGATGTCCGCCACCACGCCGGGTACGGCAGCCCCGGCCGGCGGCACGATGTCCACGGTGGCGCCCTTGACCGCCCACGCCGTGTTCTGCGCCGGGACCTGGGCGGTCACCACCTTGGTCGTGCCGGTGTAGGTGAGCAGCTGGCCGGTCGAGGCCGCGCCGAGCCGGGCCACCCGGCTGGCGACCCGGACCGGTCCGGGCAGGTAGATGACCGCGGCGACGTCCACCGTGCCGGTCTGCGGCCGGCCCAGGTCCCGCTGCCAGCGCTTGACCGCGGCCGCGGTCTCGGCGGTGTACCGCTGGTCGACGGTGAAGCCGGTGTACCCGAGTGCCTGTAGGTTGGTCTCGAACTGCCTGACATCGTTGCCGACCGTGTCGAGCGCGAGCGGGCGGTACATGGGCAGGTCGCCGATGAGCAGCACGACCGGCTGCTCATCGGCGCGCAGCAGGGCATGGCCCCGGTCCACCGTGTCACCGACGTTGGGCAGCCAGGTGAGCGTGCCGGCCGCCTTGGACTCAATCGGCTGGGCCGGGCCGTAGCTGAGTGTCCCGTCCATGAAGGCGGTCCGCGCCAGCGTCGTCCGGGTGATCTCGGCGGTGACCGCCGGTGGCGGTGAGCTGGCCGGGGATGCTGCCGAGGGACGCCGCGCGACGTGCACGGCCACCGCGCCGGCGGTGAGGACGAGCGCGGCCACCACCGCGCCGGTACCAAGGCCGGTGCTTCTCTTCATCGGGCCGCACCATCCCCGCGGGCGGCTGGCCCCACCTGCTGCTGGCAGGTCCGCAGGGCCGACGCCAGGCTCGGGTCGTCCTTGAGCCGGGCAGCCAGCTGATCACCGATGCGCAGGTCGCCGGTCACCGGATCGGGGTCCGGATATTCCGGCACGCCGTGTCCGCGCAGACACTCCGCAAGCCTGCGCCGGGCCTGGACCATCGCCTGATCGGGCCTTGGCGCGTCGACAGCCGCCGGCAGGTACGGGCGGCACCTCTCCTGGCCGGTGGCGAGTACGTCGATGTTCGTACGTTCCTTGTCGATCTGCGGCATGCCCTCGACGTTCAGCTGGTCGAGCAGGGTGACACCGTTGCCCAGCAGGCAGTCGCGGTACCGCCTGAGCTGAGCGCCGCGGTCGGCACTGGCCTGGGTGGCCGGCGGCGAACCGGTCGAGACGGACACCACGCGCGGTGTGCCATCCCCGTCAGCGCAGCCGGCCAGAAAGGCCACGGCCGCCAGTACGACCGCGGCCACCGGGGCGATCAGCGGACTGCGACACCGGCCCCCGGCCGGACTTTTCGTGTTCGTCATGGCAGGGATTGAACACGGACGGCTATAAAATTACCGTCAGCGATGATGCTTACCCAGTTCTTATACGGATTCGTTCACCATCTCCGCAGGGCCGCGGACCGGTCGAGGGGAGAGCTCTTATGCGGGTGCTGGTCGCCGAGGACGAGGAGCTGCTGGCCGGCGCCATCGCCGAGGGCCTCCGCCGGGAGGCGATCGCGGTCGACGTCGTCTACGACGGCGCCGAGGCGCTGGCATGGCTGGAGATCAACGACTACGACGTCCTGGTGCTCGACCGGGACCTACCGATCGTGCACGGCGACGACGTGTGCCGCAGCCTCGTCGGGTCGGCCGCGGCCACCCGGGTGCTGATGCTCACCGCGTCCGGCGAGGTGAGTGACCGGGTCGCCGGCCTGTCCCTCGGCGCCGACGACTACCTGCCGAAACCGTTCGCCTTCCCGGAGTTCGTCGCCCGGGTGCGCGCCCTGGCGCGGCGGGCGCGGCCCGCCGCGCCCCCGGTGCTGCGCCGGGCAGGGGTCGAACTTGACCCGGCACGCTGGCAGGTGACCCGGGACGGTCGCTTCGTCGCCCTGTCCCGCAAGGAGTTCGGGGTGCTCCAGGAGCTTCTCCTCGCCGACGGGGCAGTGGTGAGCGTCGAGCGGCTCCTGGCGAAGGCCTGGGACGAGAACATCGATCCGCTGACCAACGTCGTCCGGGTGACGGTGATGACGCTACGGCGCAAGCTCGGCGAGCCGCCGCTGGTGGAGACCGTCGCCGGAGTGGGGTACCGGCTGCCATGACCAGACTGTCTGTCCGCACCCGGCTGGCCCTGCTCATCGGCTGCCTGGGACTGGTCGTGGGCGGGGTGACGCTGCTCGTCGCCTACCTGGCGGTCGACCACGCCATCGCGCGGCAGCCGATCGATATCCCCGCCGCGGTGGAGACGATGCCGAGCCCCGAGGAGGCCCCGCAGTTCAAGGCCCAGCTGCTGGCCACGGGGCAGGACATCCGGGAACGGCTGCGCGCGCAGACCCTGGGCCCATTGGTGGATCACGGGCTGGTCCTGGCGGCCGGGCTGGCCGCCGCCAGCCTGGCCGCCGGCTGGTTCGTCGGGGGGGTGACGCTGCGTCCGTTACGTCAGATCACCGCCACCGCACGCCGGATCGCGGATCGTAGCCTGCACGAACGGGTCGCGTTAACCGGTGCCCGGGACGAGTGGTGGGAGCTGGGTTCCGCGATCAACGCCATGCTGTCCCGGCTCGACGCGGCCTTCGCGGCCCAACGGCAGTTCGTCGGCAACGCCTCGCACGAACTCAAGACGCCGTTGGCGATCAATCAGACCCTGCTCGAGGTGGCGATGGGCCGCTCCGACGCCCCGCCCGAGCTGATCCGTCTCGGCGAGATCATGCTGGAGGTGAACGCCCGGCACGAACGGCTGGTGGACGGGCTGCTGGCCCTGGCTCGGGCCGAGCACGGCATCACGGACCCGCGGCCGGTTGACCTCGCCGAGGTCGTCGGGGGCGTGCTCACCCTGCTGCGGCCGGATGCCGATCGGCTGCGGCTGCGGGTCACCGCCGAGGCCAGCCCAGTCGTCGTCGACGGCGACCGCGTCCTGCTTGACCGGCTTGTGCAGAACCTGCTGCAGAACGCCATCCGGCACAACGTCGCCAGCGGCTGGTTACGGCTCGCCGCCGGCCCTGTCGACGGCGACGCCCGGCTCACCGTGGTCAACAGCGGCCCGGTCATCGCTCCGGCGAACGTGCCCGAGCTGTTCGAGCCGTTCCAGCGTGCGGCGAACCGCGTGCACTCGGCTCGGGGCACCGGCCTGGGGCTGTCAATTGTGCGATCGGTCGCGCAGGCCCACGGCGGCACGGTGAACGCCGTCGCCCGCAACGAAGGCGGCCTGGAAGTGGTGGTGACGATCCCCCGCAGCCGGCAACAATCAGACAGCAATGATCAAATGGATTTGATAACAGATCAACTATAGCGAGTCAAGACACGAAACCTCGTGACTACTCCCGCTCTCTACCTTAATGAAGGATTAACCGTGTCAACCGGCCCCTTCGTAAGGGAGAGCAACGAACATGGCAACGAGCATCAAGCGAGGGCTCATCATCGCGCTGGCGGCGATCGCCGCCTGCCTCGGCGTCGGGCTGGGGGTGGCTAGCCCGGCCAGCGCGACTGGCAAGAACGGGGCGCTGGAGGCTGGCGAACTCGGCCTCTACTATTTCACGGGCCAGTCAGGGTACCTGTTTGACCTGTACCTGTCCGACCCGGACTTCAGCAACGACGTGTTCCCCGGAACCAGCATCAGCGCCAACAACAACACCGAGTCCTGGCGGAACCTGGACACCTACTGGTGGCGTGTGTTCACCGGCGCGAACTACACCGGTTCAGGCCTTGACCTAGCTCCGTTCTCCGCCTACAACTTCCCGACGACGTTCTTCAACACGATTTCGTCAGCGTACTACTACACGCCCTGACCACCTGTTTCGGAGTGACCGCCGTTCCGCCCATTGATGCTGGGCGGAACGGCGGTCAGCGTAATGGTAGCGCCGCGACCGGCAGCGCACAGCCTGCCCGATCCACACCGTCGTTCTGGAGACGAATCTATGGCCTTGAAGCGCCGGTGCACCGGAGCCGGTACCGCGCTCGCCGCGCTGCTGGCGCTGGCCGGCTGCGCAGCCCCAGCAGCCAGCACCGAGCCAGCCGAACCAGCCATCGGCGCGGTGCCGCAGCTGCTGGAAAGCGTGGCGCTACGGCTGCCGGTGGAAGACTACCTGCCCAGCCGGGAACAGAACGAGCGCCTCACCAAAGCCAATCTGGCGCTGATCCAGCGGTGCATGAGCCGGTTCGGTATCACGTACGACGTCAAGCCGGTACCCAGGGGCGACTACGGCCCGATCAGCCTGACCGATCGGCGGTACGGCATCACGGACGCCCCGCTGGCCCGGACCGCCGGGTACGGGTTCGGTCCGCGAGACCCGGCGCTGCAGCCAGCACCGGACAGGCCGAGCATCGGAGCCGACGGCCAGACCGTGTTGTCCGGTCAAGGACGCTCGATAGTCAACGGGCTGGCCGTACCGGCGGGTGGGTGCGTCGGCGAGGCTGACCGGACCCTCAACACGTCCGTGCCGGCAGCCACCGACCTGCGCGAGGGCCAGACGACGCAGCTTCGGTCCTTCGAGGAGTCCAAGACGGACAGCCGGGTCAGAAAAGTTTTCACCGCCTGGTCAGCCTGCATGAGCGAGTCGGGGTACCATTACGCCGATCCGCTCGCCGCCGCCGGGGATCCTGCCTTCAAGGGGCCGCCGAGCCCCACTCAGATTTCCGTCGCGCTCGCGGACATCGCCTGTAAGGCCCGGACGAATGTGATCGGTGTGTGGTTCACCGTAGAATCGGCGTATCAACGGCGTGCTATCGCCGCGGATACCCGTGGTTTCGCCAATATTCGTGCCGCAATCGCCGCCCGTGACAGCGCGGCCGCGAAGGTAATCAGCCCGTAGGAAGCGTCCGGCGGCCCTGCCGGCCCGGTGGACGCAGCGGCGGGGATTTCCCGTGCCACCCAACCATCGGCATCCCCAGTGCCGCGGCTGTTGACGGCCGCGGCATTCTCCGGCCAATTCGGCTGACCGGCAGCTCTGGCACCAGCTGGCACCCTCCTGCTTCAGGCCCACGGACGCCTGCCGCATTTCCCGGCTACGGCGTGTTTCGGGAGCCGGCGTTCGACCATGCAGCCGCGTCCAGGTGGTTCCTGGCAAGGCCGCGGGCCACACGGAATACGGATGAGTCGTATCGGTGTGGCCGAGAACGCGGCCAGGGGCCGCCTGGGCGTGGCGAGCCGGACAGCCAGCTTTCGTAACACGCCCTCATACGCCTGACCAGCTACCGCGAGATCGCCCGCGGGCCGCGGCCCATCGCCGCGGGCAGCACCCGTATCCCACCCATGCTGGTGAATGTCCCGCCAGGACCCATCGACGGCGGAATCGAACTGGTGCCCGGTACCCGATCCCACCGTCAACCAGCTGCTGGCTGGTCTCTGGGCCAGTCGATCTGCAGGCCCAGCCGAACCAGTTCCGCGGTGTTGACAGCGCCGGTCTTCGCCCGCACCCGTCGCATGTATGTATCCACCGTCGAAACAGCGATGCCGAGTTTTCTACCGATTTGCGAGTAGGTGAGTCCGTGGGCGAAGTGCGCGAGCACATCCTTTTCCCGAGAGGACAGTTGCGCGAGCTCTGTCAAGTTCCGCCCCTTAGAGCGTGTTTGAGACCGGGCTTTCGATCAGTGAGCCGCGTCCAGGCGCCCCCTGGCAAGGCGGCAGGCCGAAGCGATACCGGATGAGTTGTATCGGTGTGGCCGACAACGCGGCCAGGGGGCGCCTGGACGCGGCGAGCCGGAATGACGATCTCAAACGCGCTCCTAAGAGCGACCGGCAATAAGAGAGTGGACCAAGGAATGGGATTGGGGTGCGTGCGTCGCGCGGCGGCGGCGGGAGTCACCCTGGCGTGCCGAAGGCCGGGATTCTCGCACCAACGACATTACGGTCATCTCGTTTATACCGCTTCATGCATAACCCTTTCGACTGGACGATCCGGACCGGCGGGAAAATCGATCACCGATCTCAACTCGCTGGCGTCGCTGCTTCTACCGGGTGAAACCACTGGAAAGCGGATCCACCGCTGCTTGCTTCGCGAGTGGCCGGCTTGGGCCGGAAGGTCCGTGCGACAGTTCATGGCCGGCCGATAATCCTGGCTCCGCGCCCCCAGCCGCCGCCCGGCCAGCTCCATCTACCGGCGGCTGTTTCTCGCATCATAACTGTACTTATACATGTTCATCATAGCTCGTGTTTGAGAAGCGGGATGCCGGTGCCCCTTGACCTGGAGCAGTGTTCCGAATCGTCTTCTCCTATCCGGTAAATCCCCAGCCGCCGCCGGGCGCGCCGCTTCCACGGGACTTCGGGCCTGGCCCGGAAACCGGTGGATAGCAGCCGTGGATCTAGGCCTGTGAGCTGGCGCGATGCTATGCGCGACTGTTGACATGATTGCCGTCCAGGCCGGTGCGCCAATACCGTCAACATAGCTTGACAAGCTATAATGATCTTTTTGCTGTTCGCTCAGTGGACCCGCCACCCACTATTCGACTGGAGTGACAGCCAGCGGGGTGACCACCCGAAAGGGCGCTCATGGCTATGCGGACGAGGCGGTACGGTTGACGCTCGCAAACAACACAATGCCTTGGCCTCGACGCATTGATTCACTTTTGATTAAGATCAAAAGTGAATCGGGCAGCCGGAAACGGAATCGACATACTCGGCCCATACAGCTGAGCACACGGTGACAGCATCGCGCCCGGACCGCTACCGGCTCGAATAGCCCGGCAACGGCCATAATCGTTGGCGAGGGGAGGAAGCTCCGAAACGTCCGCGCGGGTCGCGCTCGGCGCCCGTCAGAGCTGCCGTTTGCGGGCATGGGTGAGCACAACGCTGCCGGCACCGTCCGGGCTGCGCCGGTCGGACATCGCGATGAGAGGCGCGAGCGGCACGGCCGCGTTCCAGCCGGCCCGGCCACCCCTGGCCGACAGCGTGAGGTACAGCCGTTCGGCCCACGGTGACCGGAACATGTAGGTCTGGCGGACCACAGCCATGCCACAACCACTCAGCAGCTCCGCCAGCTGATCGCCCGAGTAGGTGCGTTTCACCTGATATTTCTCCCGATGCTGGGCCACCAGCCGCGGCCACCGGTGCGCCTGGGTGAGCGCGTCGGCGGACATGACAAGATCCCCGTCCACCGTGAGCACCCGAGCCATCTCGGTGAGCGCGGCTGGGCCGTCGTCGAAATGCTCGATCGCGCAGACCGACATCACCACATCGAAGGAGGCGTCCGCGAACGGCAGGTGAAGGGCGTTCCCCTCGACAAGGGCAGGATGCCGGCGCAGCCCGCGGCCGAAGTCCAGCTTACCCCGGTCAAGATCAATACAGACGGCCCGGCCCCCACGGCGGACAGCCTGACCGGCCCAGTACCCGTCACCGCCAGCGACGTCCAGAACGGTTCGCCCGGCTAGGTCGCCCACCCACGCCAACAACGTGCTCACCTCACGGCGACGAATGACGTGCATCTGATGACCGGCGTAGGCCAGGACATGACTACGCAGTACGCTCACCGGCCACCTCGACGAAAGCTGCCTTGACAAAGCATCACTGCGCGGGCTCCGCCGGAGTGAAGCGCGGCCCGCCCCGCGCGGGCGGGCGGACGGGCTCGGCATCCCAGGCCAACCTCCCTGTTCTCGGCGCTAACCGCACTACTAGAGCAACATGATATGCAAACGGAAAGTATCCTAACAAGACCCAGTCGCACCTATGACAACCTCTAAGTAACGAACCCACTCCGTATCCACATCTGGAGGGACGATTCCGGCTCGCAGGGCTTCCAGCACGCCCGGCTCGTAGAGACGACGCAGCGCGCCCGCCAGCGACACCGGGTCGCCAGGCGCCGCGAGCAGTCCGTCCACACCGTCGCGCACCGCCTCGGCCAGCCCACCGACCCTGGTCGCCACCACCGGCAGACCGTACAGATGGGCGAGGCCAACGTTCTGAGTCGCCGTCCCCGAGCGGTACGGCAGCACGAGCGCGTCGGCGGCGGCGAACAGCGCGGGCACCTCGGCCGCGGGCACATACCCGGGACGCAGCTCCACTCGCGCCCGTAGACCACGATCGACGACGATCGCGCGGAGGCGGTCGAGCCCCTCCCAGAACTCCCCGGCGACGGTCAGGCGCACCTCCGGCGGCCCCATCGCCAGTGCCCGCAGCAGAACATCCAGGCCCTTGTATGGCCGGACCAAGCCGAAGAACAGCAGCCGGTGATGCCGGTGTCCCCCATCGTCCGCCCCGCCGGCAGCACCGCCGGCAGCGGTGGCCTGTCGCCCCGGCCACAGATGTGGAGCCAGCATGGCGACCGAGACCGGCCGATCCGTCAGCGTGCGGGCCTGGTCCGCCTCGGTCGGCGTATGCACCACGACCCCCGACACCCGCCGTAACAGGGCGCGGGCCAGCGCCTCGTCCCCGGTACGCCGCTCATGCGGCAGCACGTTGTGGCACAGCGCGAGAACGACCGGCCCGCTCCCCGGCCGGAGAGCGGCAAGGATGCCCAGGTAGGCCGGTACCTGTATCGGGGTGACCAGCACAAAGATCACAACATCGACATCATGGCGCAGCCGCCGCCCCAGCCGTACCCACGAGTCCGGGCGTCGCCACGACAGTGGATAGCTCGTGGCCGCGAAAGGCTCTGTCTCAGGGTGGCTCACCCGCTGGTGGCCTGGGTAGAGCCGGACCGGGTACTGCCGCGACCATGACTCGATCCGCACCCGGTGGCCGCGCATGGCAAGCCGGCGTGCCAGCTCCGTCGTGTGCTGGGCCACACCTCCCTTATAAGGGTGGGCCGGACCGACGATCACGATCCGCGCTGGAGCGCTCCCGGGCACCGCCGGCCCGGTCAGCGGCACCCCCAATAGCTCAGGTGGCTCAGGTGGCGGAATGGTGATCGGCATCCCGGCGGGGGCGTCCTCAGTTGTCACTGCGCGAACGGACTATCAGGTCGCCGATCAACGCCAGGACGACGATCTGGAAACCGACCAGGATCGCCAGCAGCGTGGAGGTGGTGACCCGCAGGTCGTAGCGAACGAGGTCAACGACGAGCTTCACGAAACCCAGCCCCATGATCCATAAGGCGATCGGCATCAGCACCCTGATCGGGTCGAAGTACATGACCATCCGCAGCACCTGCAGGATGTACCGGCGCGCGTCCCGGAACGGGTGGAACTTGCTCGTGCCCGACCGCTTCGCGTAACCGATCGGTATGTAGTCGACGGGGTGCTGATTCGCCAGGAAAGCCATCGTGATCGTCGTGACACAGGAGAATCCGGGCGGCAGCAGCCGCAGGTACGGAAGGGACACATCCCGCCGGAACGCCCGCAGACCCGAGTTCAGATCGGGAATCTTCATCCCGGTCAGACGCTGCGCGAGCATCCGGATGAACCACTTGGCCGGCACCCGTGCCCATTTGTGCGTCCCCTGCTCGGTGGTGCGCGCGCCCACGACCTGGTCGACCTCGGGGTTGGCGACAAGGTGGTGGACGAACTCCGGAATCCGCTCGTTCGGATAGGTCATGTCCGCATCGGTCCAGACCACGATCGTCCCCCGGGCATCCTGCGTGCCGATGCGGCGTGCGGTACCCGATCCACCGTTGCGGCGAAACGAAATCAGCCGCATCCGCGGGAAGCGGCACATCGCACTACGTAATAGGACGACGGAGTCATCGGTCGACTTGTCGTCGATGACCAGCACTTCATAGCTGTAGTCGCTCGCATCCATGGCGGCGGTGATCCGCTCCAGCTCATGGAGAATATGATCTTGTTCGTTGTAACACGGAAGAACGATGGTCACGTATGGCGCGGCAGCCGCCTCCGCCACCGGTCCGCCGCTGGATCGCTGCCGGTTCACGGTATGTGTATCCGCGGCCACGGTGCTCCGCTCCGGAGTACTCGCGGCCGCGGCACCCGTAATCGGGACACCCGTAGCCGGGACACCCTGCGTTGACACGTGCGGACCGACAGCCGCGCAAACAACGACAGGTGCATGGAGAACACTGACACTCACGTCGACGCCGCTCCTGAAATTCAGCCGGAAACCATGCGTTCACCGGTATCACCGGTATCACCGGACCGCTCACGGATCGTCGGGCTGAATACCCCTCGCCTCCCTTGTATGCGCTTGGCGCCCAGGGTTGCACGGCCTGCCTGAACACCGGCGAAGGAGGCCTCTTCAGTGTCGCCGCGGCACCCTGATCACACCGTCGTCAGCCGGCCGGCGCCCCCTTGAGGCCACCGGGCGCATGAAAGACGCCACGGTCGCGCCTCCTTCGTCCTACTAGCGTCCTACTAGGCTTACCGACCATGAGTGGGCTCAGTGATCGTCTCGGCAGTCATCTCAGGACACTTGACCGGCAGTTCGTCAACGACTTTCGCGAATACGCCCGAAACGTCAGGGCGCTGCGCGCCGGGCGGGAGACGTCCGCGCGCTCCTTCACGGCGGGGCTGCGCTACCCAGTCGCGCATGGGCAGCCGATCTGGACCGGATCGCCGACCGTCATCGAGGGGCACGAACGTATCGAGTTCGCCGAGGGGGCGGCCCTTCGGATCGGCCTTGGGCCGTTCGGGATCTCGACCCGGCGGGACGTGTCCGTGCTGCGGATCCATCCCGAGGGACGGCTGCGCTGCGAGGGCGTCGTGTCGGTGCAGCGCGGGGCGCGCATCGTGGTGGATTCCGGCCTGTTGCAGCTCGGCCACAACACCAATATCAACGGCTTCGCGAAGATCCTGGTTCGGGAACGGGTGAGTATCGGCGCCGGCTGCAATATCTCCTGGAACACCCAGATCCTCGACAACGATTTCCACCCCATGACCGTGGACGGGGTGGAGCAGCCGATGAGCGCCCCGGTGATCCTGGAGGACCGCGCCTGGATCGGCACCGGAGCGATCATCCTGAAGGGCGTGACGATCGGCGAGGGCGCGGTCGTCGCCGCGGGCGCCGTGGTGGCCCGTGACGTCCCACCGAAGACGATCGTCGCGGGCTCGCCAGCCAAGGCCGTCGGCCCGGTCGATTCCTGGCGGTAGTCCGCCGCGGGCCGCCAGCCGAATCATGAGAGAGAACGACACATCCCCAGGCTATCACCGAAAGTATCTTTTCCGATACTTAGAGTTGTTAGACTGTCTGGCGTCGATCAGATGAGAACGAATCGGGGCCGGTATGAGCGTCATGGGTGTGCGGGAGGCCGCGAACAGCCGGAAGGCCCCAGCCTCGTGTCCGCTCTGATCCAGGCCCGGCCCGGGGCCTCGGCAACCACAACGGATGAATCAGCCGGTGGTGACGCTGGTATCGAACGCTTCGGCCCGCTGCCGGCACTGCGCCGGACCCCAGGCCACATCTGGCTGGTCACCAGCCTTTTCGGCCTGCTGCTCGCATCCTGGTCCGTGCTGGTGCCGCAGTACCACGCACCGGACGAACCGAACCAGGTCGACGCGGTCATGCGACTCGTCCAGGGCGATGGCTGGCCGCGGCCGGGCAACGCTTTCGTGACGGCCGACGGAGTCGGCGCCATAGCGGCGTCACCATTCGGTAGCCACGCATACCCTTACCAGCTGACAGTCGATCCGATCCCCGCGCGGGACGCGGTACCGCGTCACCTGCGGCCCGCCTGGGACAAGCTTGCCACCGCCGGGCAGCCGCCGGGTTCCATCCAGCAGATCGTCCAGCATCCGCCCCTGTACTACTGGGTGAACGCGGCGATCCTCACCACGCTCCCCAGCGGCGGAGACACCCTGCGCTGGGATGTGACGATCGGCCTGCTACGAATGATCAGCGTGTTGATGCTGACGCCACTTCCACTGATCATCCACGCGACCGCCCGCCGCCTGCGCCTGCCCCCGGCCGCCGCGACGGTCGCGGCGCTGACGCCCTTCGCCGTGCCGCAGCTGCTCCACATCGGTTCCAGCGTCAACAACGACAATCTGCTGATCCTGTTGGGCGCGCTGGTCACGGCGGCGGTCGCCCACATACTGGGCGGAGACACCTCGGCGCGGACCGCGACGTGGACCGGGCTCCTCACCGGCCTGGCGCTGCTCACGAAATCCTTCGCGGTGGTGCTGGTTGTCATGGTCGGCGCCGCGTACGTGGCTGTCCGGCTACGTGGCACCCGCCTGCCCTGGCGGTCCATCGCGCTCTGCGGCACGATGATCATTACTGCCGGTGGCTGGTGGTGGCTGGTCAATATGATCAGATGGGGTACGTTCCAGCCGAGCGTGCCGGGCTTCCCACCCGGGCAGTACGTCGGATCGGACTGGACCGTCTACTGGAGCTGGATGTCAACGGGCCTGCTGGGCCGCTGGTGGGGCTCGATCGGATGGTACGAGGTCGAGCTGCCGTTGCCGCTGGTACTCGCCGCCTCGGGTGTCGTGATCGGGCTCGCCGCCTGCGCCGTGATCCGCGCTTCTGGCTGGACGAACCGGAGCAGCCTGCTGTTCATGCTGTGGCCGACCTTTGCCCTGCTGGTCGTCGTCGGAGCCGGGGCCGCCGTTCATGTGGCACGCACCGGACATATCACGGGGATCTCCGGCCGGTACCTGTTCATGGGCATCAGCGGAGTAGCCGTGCTGGTCGGCGCCGGAAGCGCCGCCTTCGGGCCCCGCTCTGCCCGCTGGATGCCGCTCGCGCTCCTGACCGCCGCCGCCGGCATGCAGACAGAGTCGATCAAAGCGGTCGTCGACTACTTCTGGCGGCCGCGCGCGGGCGGTGCCATTGACGCCTGGCAGGCGATGGCCGCCTGGTCACCGTGGCCGGCGGTAGCGGTGGCGGTCTGCTTCGCGATGACCGCCGTCCTCACGGTCGTGACCGCGGCGGCGCTGGCACGCGCCTGCCGTGAACGGACGGGCAGCCTCGCCCCCGTGGCAGCACCGGCCGGGCCAGGACTGCCGCCGGCCGGACCGGACACGCTCTCCACCGCCGGGATCGAGCTGATCGATACCCGCCGGCTCAACGCGTCCGTTCGGCAGTGCCAGGGCCCTGAGCTGCCACCGGTCGTGTCGTTGTCAGGAAATGTCACGATGCTCGGGCGGTCAGGTAGCCGGTGGCCCCTGCCAGCGCGCGGTGCCCGCCCCGCCAACGACCGCCCCGCCAGCCCGGCGGCAGCAAGCCAGAATGACGACCTGAAACAGGCCGAAGGTGGTGCGGGCCCACCCAAAAGGTAAACACGTGCGCGTACGCTGCGGATAGAGGCAGTGTCCGAGGCCAGGGCATAGCAAGATTATTACCAGGAGGGCACGGGTGTCCCTGTCATCCTCGCCACCCCGCGGGTCCGCGGACCTGTCCGCGCCGCTTACTCCCGCCGACCCGCCCAGCCTGGGTCGCTACGTGTTGCTGGGCCGCCTCGGCGAAGGTGGTATGGGTACGGTCTACCTGGGGCGCGGACCGGATGACCGGCTGGTCGCGGTCAAGGTGATCCGAGCGGAATTCGCCCGTATCCCCGAGTTCCGGGCGCGGTTCCGCCGGGAGGCCGCCCTCGCCCAATGGGTCGCCCGGTTCTGCACGGCCGAGGTTCTCGACATGGTGGACCCCAGCGACGCCGCGCCCTACCTGGTCACCGAGTACATCGACGGTCCCACCCTGACGCAGGCCGTGGCCGCTGGCGGTCCGTTGCAGTCGGCCGATCTCGAACGGGTCGCGGTCAGTGTCGCCGCCGCCCTCACCGCCATCCACGCGGCCGGCCTGATCCACCGGGATCTGAAACCGTCCAACGTCCTGCTCTCACCGCTGGGGCCACGGGTCATCGACTTCGGGATCGCCCGCGCCGTGGAGGCGGAAACAGTCATCAGCAAGGAACTGCGCGTCGTCGGCACGCCGGCCTTCATGGCCCCGGAACAGGCCAGCGGGGGGCCGGTCACCGCGGCCGCCGATATCTTCTCCTGGGGCGGGCTCGTCGCCTTCGCGGGAACCGGGTCGTACCCTTTCGGGGCAGGCTCGACGGACGCCCAGCTCTATCGGGTCGTCCACCATGAGCCGAACCTGGACGGCCTGCCCGACATGCTGCGCGACGTTGTCAAAGCGGCGATGCACAAGGCTCCCGACGCGCGACCGAACGCCCAGGAGCTGCTGATTCGCCTGGTCAACCTGGGTACGGTCGCCAAGTCCGACCCGCAGATCACCCAGTTCGTACGGAACGCGCCAGCATCCCCAGCACCGCTCCAGACAACGCTGCCGGACGACAGCGCGGCCAAGGAACCACCGGCACCGGCCAAACCACCGACACCAGCACCCGTACCAGCCAAACCACCAGCGACGGTCAAGGCAACCGTGCCGGCACCAGCCGTACCAGCACCACCGGCACCACCGGCACCACCGGCACCACCGGCACCAGCCAAACCACCCGTACCACCAGCACCCGCACCACCAGCACCAGCACCCGCACCAGCCAAACCACCCGCACCCGTACCAGCCAAACCAGCGGCGACCAGAACCGCCGGTGGCCGGCTCACGATGCGCCGGCCGCCCGGCCCGGATGACGATCGGCGCCGGCTCCAGCTCCGCTGGCACGCTCCGCGCACCAGGGTGATGGCGCTGGTCGCCAGCGCCATCATCCTGGTGGTCGCCGCCGCCATCACGATCACGGCGGTGATGTCCTCCGGCGGAGCCAGGACCGATGTCCGGGGGCGGGCCGATGTCGCACGGAAAGTCGCGGCGAACGCCGACGCGACCCGCGCTGTCGACCCCGCGCTGGCCGCCCGGCTCAGTCTTGCGGCATATCGCATCTCGCCAGTTCCCGCGGCGCGGGCCAGCCTGATCACATCGTTCGCGGGACGGTATGCCACGCCGCTGACCGGTCACACCGGATCCGTCCTCGGCGGAGCGCTCAGCCCCGACGGCAACATCTTCGCGACCGCGAGCGCGGACCGGACCGTCCGGCTCTGGGACATCACCAGGCCGACCCGACCGGCCCTGCTCACGGTCATAACCGGCCACACCGACTGGGTCCTGGCGGTCGCGTTCAGCCCGGACGGCCGCACCCTGGCCACCGGCGGTTTCGACGGCACCGCCAGGCTGTGGAACGTCACCGATCCAAGCCATCCGGCGGCCCAGGCGACCTTGACCGGGCACAACGCGCATGTCCGGGACGTCACGTTCAGCCCGGACGGGCGGCTGCTCGCGACCGCCGGGGACGACAACACCGCCCGTCTGTGGGACGTGACCAACCGGGCCCGGCCACGGCAGCTCCAGGTGCTCGCCCGCCATCAGAGCTGGGTACAGGACGTCACGTTCAGCCCCGACGGGCGGCTGCTGGCGACCGCGAGCGCCGACAACACCGCCCGCCTGTGGGACGTCAGCAACCCCGCCCAGGCGGTCCCGCTGGCCTCTCTCAACGGCCACACCAACTTCGTGTGGTCGGTCGCCTTCAGCCCGGACGGGAACACCCTGGCGACCGGGAGCTACGACGGCACGGCCCGGCTATGGGACGTGCGCAATCCGCGGGCCCCGACGAACCGAACAACGATCAAAGCGGATCCCACCTGGGTCTACGACACCGCGTTCAGCCGCGACGGCCACACACTGGTCACCTCCGGCTGGGACACCACCGCGCGCCTGTGGGACGTCTCCGATTTTGATCATCCGCTGCCGCTAGGGACGATCAGCGGTCAGACCGACTGGGTCCAGGGAGTCGTCCTCAGCCCCGACGGCCACACGTTGATCACATTCAGCGACGACCGGACCGCGCGTATCGCGAACATCGACCCGGCCACGCTCGTCGCCCAAGCCTGCGCCGACAGCGGCAACCGCCTGAGCGCCGCCGAGTGGCGTGAGCACATCCCTGACCTGCCCTACTCCGGAATGTGCTAGGGAACTACCTCTGGTAACCAGGTTTCTCGATATCAATCACCAATGGTTATCGGTAACCGGTACCGGTTACCGATAACCACGCAGCAGCAACCTGGCAGCCCGCAGTCGCGGATCAGCGACCCTGCTCCTGAGCGCGGCGCCCGCCGTACGGGCCGCGTGTATCAGCGCCGGCTCGTCAACAGGCGGCCTGTGGGGCCTTGCGACGCGCGCGAGAGGCCACGACCGCGAGCTCCTGGCACCCAGCGCCGCCCGCAGCTGTTGTGCCGCGCCGCGCTCGGCTTCCAGCGCGCGTTCGGCCTGAGCCAGCGCATCGAGCAGGCTGAGCTCGCGCGCCGCGTGCTCGGCCAGGGTCGCGTCGAAACGCGCCCACTCCCGCTGCCGGCGCCGGGCCGCCTCAGTCATCTCGTCCTGCATGCGGATCACGTAAAGATAAAGATCCAGACGGTTACGTTCCATCCGGGTCAACAGGCTGTTGCGGACCCAGGGAATCAGCAGCTCCTCCACCCGGGCTGCCCAGGACGCCCGCCGGTCCACCACGACGCCCAGGCCGAAGATCGGTGAAACCAGGTGAAAACGCAGTTCAGGCCGATCCGCGATGAAATCCTCCACCGCGGTGCGGACGCCGTTGCGGGGACCGCCTTCGGTCAACGCCCAGGCGAACGCGCCTTCGCCGCGGAAACCGCCACGTACGGCCTCCGCGCTGTCCAGCCGTACGCCGTGATCCCACGAGTAGGGCTGCCGGTCACGCCGCGGGATCCGGCTGGGCACGTAGTACTGGTCACGACGGCCCGCGGGCCAGCCCACATCATGCAGGATGACCAGCGGAAAATGGCTGCCGCCGTGGGCGCGGACCGCCTCGTCGACAGTGCGCAGCTCAGCGGACACCGTGGGGAAGTTGTGGTCACCGTCGATCAGATAGGCATCGGCCAACGGAAGTCCGTCAAGGGCCTGCGGGCTGTAGCCGCGTACCGTCACGACCTCGACGGTCTCACCCGAGTCGGGGAGGCCACGAGGATCGGGATCGACGATCAGGAGCCGGCCACCACCGTGACGTCGCAGCATGTCCACAAGCAGGGAGCTGGTGACACCGCTTTCCGAACCGATCTCAACGACGCTGCGTGCCCGCACAGCCTCCACCAGCGGCAACCACACCTCACGGAGCTCGGCGAGGGAATGCAGCAGCAACGGTTGGAGCGTCCGCTCGGTGACAGCTTCAACGGTGCCGTCCGAGGCATCGGCGGCACCGGGTTCGCCAGCGCGGGGAACGGGCTGATCCCCGCGCGGCCCACCGAACCACGGCGACGCGTCGGCGACCGGGCCAGCACCCGATCCGGCCGCGCCCGCGGTGTCTTCGCCCGCGCTGCCTTCGTCAGCAATGCCTGCACCCGCGCCGCCGTCGTCCGCGGTGCCTTCGTCAGCGCCTTTGTCCACAGTGACCTCGTCCACAATGACCTCGCCCACTCGTCCGCTCGTCCGTTCGTCCACGGCGACCGGTCTTACCCCACATCAGTATCTTCAGCCTGATACGGAATCAGGATGGGAGCGGTCAGAAACGGCCGTCGAGTTCACGCAGCAGCCGGCGCGCGGCCCGGCGCGGCAACGGCGTCGCCTCGGCCGAACGGGGGGCGAGCGTCAACGGGCCGGAACCGATTGCCAGCCAGCCGAAGGCCATCTCGACATCGATGGCGTATGTTGCCGCGAGATGCGCCTGTGACACCGGATCGATGACGTAGATGAGCTGCGGGTCGTCGCTGTTGACCTCGATCAGATTCGGCTGCAGTACCCGCGCCCCCACCAGATGCAGCCGCTCTTCCCCGACCACCGAGGTCATCGTCACCAGGTGGGGCTCGGCCAGGTTGTTGAGGTGGAAGGACAGCCGCAGCCAGTCCAGCCGCATCAGACCACGCCGGCCGGCCGGGTCGATGCGCACCCGGCGGACACCGACCCCGTCGACCCGCAGGCGCACCCACGACAGCCCGTCCCGAGCGGACCGGGTGAGCGCGGACTCCTTCGGGCCGTTGACGAAGTCGCTGCCGGTGTCGACATAGACCTCGACGGGCCCCGCGGCAGCCTCCGGGGAGACCTCCGCCGCGTCGATCCCGGCATTCGCCGCCAGCCCACTGACAACGGCAAGGGGCCGGTTCGCCACGGCCGCGACCCCGGCCGGCCAGTAGAGCTCCTGCATCGGGATCTTTTCAAGATCAGCGGCTGTGAGATACGGCATCCGGCGCAGCAGGTCAGCGGGCAACAGCCCCTCGGACACATCCGAACCGAAGTTGTCATCGTGCGCCCAGACGCCGAACGCGAGCGCCTCCTGAGAGGTAGGCCGGGTCACGAACCGCGCGAGCGTGCGCAGCGCCGCCGACCGCGCCCCGTCCTGGAGAAGGGACGGCATCAGCGTCTCCGACCGGCGGTAGCGCAACCACTCCCGCTGGTAGGCGAGTACCCCGTCCTGGACGGCAACCCGCTGCGCGACCTGCGTGCGGGTGGTGTGGTCGGGGCCGAGCAGCGGGTTGTGGTCCTCGTCAAAACCGATCAATGAGCCGGTATCGGGCATGCAGAGCTGCTCGAGCACCTCAGGACTGCGCATCACCTGGCTGAACAGGGCGTCGGGTTCGCCGCCGGAGGCGACATAGCCCTCCAGGCGCAGCCCGGCAAGACGGTGCGCCTGCGAGCCCGAACTCGTCGCCAGGTAGAGGCCCACGACCTCCACCTCGCGGCCGCAGGCATGCAGCAGTCGTTGCAGCAGCGCCTGGATGGTGCCGCCCCAGCCGAGATCGACGACGACCACCGTGCCCGCCGTGCCGAGATGGGAGTCCAGGTAGCGCAGGAAGCGCTCCCGCAGCCGGCTGGCGGTGAGCACGATCTCGCCACGCACCCGCTCGTCACCGCACAGGATCTCCAGCGTTTCGGAGAGCAGGCCCGGGACGTCAAGGCGCCGGCTGGCCAGCGCGGACAGTCCCGCCACTTCCTCCAGGCCCACGCCGAGCTGGCGCAGCAGCTGGCCGACGCTCGGCGGGTGCCGGCGCGCCAGGAACCCCCGCAGCTCCTCGGGGGTGCCCTCGTAGACGTTGGCCAGCGCGCACACGTGGCGCGAGGCCCACAGCGTGGACGCCTCGATGCCGACGTCACCGGCCGGCTCTTCGAGCACCCGGGCGAGGAACGCCCCTTCGCGCATCAGGCAGTGGACGCGGTCGACCCCGTACTCCCGCGCCCGCTGGGCGGCCCACTCACCGAAACCGGTGAACACCGGGCCGAAGACGGTCGCACCGGTCTCCCAGTGCCGGCGCAGGCCCGGGGGAACCGCGGCGGCGTCGGCACGGTGCAGCGTGCGGGCGCGAAGCGCGGTCATACCGTAGTCGCCGGCCACCGGGTCGATCGCGGTGTCGGAGGTTGGTCCGCCGCGCAGCCCTTCCAGGGTGAGCGTCGCCGCCAGCTCGCCCGAGTACTTGGGGTAGTGCACCGCGATGATGCCGTGCTCCCGCGCGCCCTCGACGTCCGCCACCGGGTTGTCACCGAGGTGGATGACCCGGGAGGGCGCCACGCCCGCGGCGGCCAGCACATGGGTGAACAAGCCGTCGCTCTTGCCCACACCAGCGTCGCTGGAGGTGAGGATCCGGGTGAATCTGATCCCGGCGAGTTCTGGCCGGCGGAGCAGCCGGCGGAGCTGCTCCGGGGAGAAATAGGTGTCCGAGACCAGGTACACGGGCCGGCCGAGCTTGGTGATGACGAGCTCGGCGAGCTCGGCGACGGCGAGGTCGGCCCGGCAGACGTCACGCTCGAGGTCGACCTCCATGGTGATCATGTCGTCAACGTCGCCGCTGCCGGGGATGGCGGGCATGAGCACCGACCAGATTTCGTCGAGACGTGCCTCCAGCGTGCCCCGCGCCGCCTGCGCGTGTTGGCGGGCACGGGTCTCCGCGTGCACCCGGAGCTGAGCGAACTGTCCCGCGCTCACGGCCGGCGGCAGCAGGCCGGCCGTGACAAGACAGCGCCCGAGCAGCAGGAAGGCATGGGTGGGCTCGGGAACCAGCCGGAACAGCAACGTGTCGAACACGTCCAGGGTGAGGACCTCGGCCCCACCGGACTCCAGCTGGGACCAGACCTCACGAATCCGGACGTCGGTGAACACGGGCGTCCTCCACCGGCAGCCACCACGGCCGCCTCCGACGGGCCGGCTGGTGCCCGGGTGCTTCTCGGACGGCGGCCGGCCAGAGCTGAATGAACGGGCCGATACTATGGATCGGCTCTGGGGCTGTGGCCACCGGAGTGCCCTACCCGCGAGTACCTCGCTTCGAGATATCTTGCGTATGCCCTGCCGGGTTATACCCCGCGCAGCCGGTACGGCAGGTCGTTTTCAGCGAATCAGTACCGATTTTGCCACATCTTGGCGCGGCTCACGGAAGGTTGTCGGTGTCGAACCTGGTTGACGAGTGGTCCGCACCCGCGACCCAGCGGGACGGCCGGCGCCCCGGCACCCGGGGGCGCGACGGGCAAGAGTCGCGGATGCTCGCGCGCCGCAGCCGGGCCCAGACCCGGGTCCGCTGGGAACTGCTGCGCAACCTGATCCGCAAGGACCTCAAGGTCAAATACAAGGGGTCGACACTCGGTTTTGCCTGGTCACTGGCGAACCCGCTGCTGCTGCTGGCCGTCTACACCCTTGTCTTCCAGGTCATCATGAGCGCCGGAGTACCCCGGTTCGGGGTGTACCTGATGTCCGGCCTGCTGATCTGGAACGCCTTCTCGGCGAGCGTGTCATCGGCATCCGGCAGCGTGGTCTTCAACGCGAACCTCGTGAAGAAGGTCCGGTTTCCGCTGCCGGTGCTGCCGCTTTCCGCCGTCGGGTTCGCCCTCGTCCACTTTGTTCTCCAGCTGATCGTGCTTTTCGTGGTGGTCGCGGCGCTGGGCTACAGCTTTGTCGGCCTCCAGCTGTTCCTGCTCCTGCCCGCGTTCGCCATAGCAATGATCTTCACTGTCGGCCTGTCCATGCTCGTGTCGGGCCTCAACGTCCGCTACCGCGATACCGAGCATCTCCTGGAGGTGGCGCTGCTCGCGTGGTTCTGGCTCAACCCGATCGTGTATCCGGTCGGGCTGATCCACAAGCTGCTGCGCGAGTGGACGTGGATCTACTTCCTCAATCCGATGGCGACGGTGGTCGCGACCTTCCAGCGAGCGATCTACAAAGGGCCGTCCGTGAACCCCGCCACCGGGCAGGGCATCCTCGCCGACCCCGGGTACCTCTTCTACCTTGAGCACCTTGCCATCGCGGGCGTGATATCGCTGGGCCTGCTCTGGTTGGGCATACACGTGTTCCGCAGGATGCAGGCCGACTTCGCGGAAGACCTCTAGAGACGGGCGACAGACGTGTCAGCGCAGCAGTCACCGGCTGAACCGGCCGTCATCGAGGCGTCGGGGAACATCGCCGTGACCCCCGCACCGCCGGATACGCCATCGGTCGGCGACGCGGGGGTGAGTACCCCAGTCGTGATCCAGGCGACCGGCGTGGGGAAGAAATTCGTCTCCTACCACCGGCGGGCGACCAGCCTGAAAGAGCTGTTCGTGCGCCGCGGGCGCACCCATGGGGACGACTTCTGGGCGCTGCGCGACATCGACGTGGAGATCGGGCGCGGCCAGACCGTGGGGCTGGCCGGGGCGAACGGCTCCGGCAAGTCCACGTTGTTGAAGGTGCTGGCCGGAATCCTGCGCCCAACCCAGGGCGATGTCTCTGTCACTGGAAGGATCGCCTCCCTGCTGGAGCTCGGGGCTGGCTTCAACGGCGAGCTCACCGGCCGGGACAACGTCTACCTGAACGCGTCCCTGCTGGGCCTGTCCCGCCGCGAGATCGACCGGATGTTCGACTCGATCGTCGACTTCGCCGAGCTCCCCCACAAGATCGATGATGAGGTCAAGCACTACTCGTCCGGCCAGTACGTCCGGCTTGGGTTCGCGGTGGCCGTCCACGTGGACCCGGACGTCCTGCTCGTCGACGAGGTGCTCGCGGTCGGGGACGAGGCGTTCCAGAAGAAGTGCCTGGCGAAGATCGACGCTTTCCGGGCCGAGGGCCGCACAATCTTGTTCGTCACCCACTCGCTGGATCTGATCGAGAGCATGTGCGACCGCATCCTGGTCCTGGAATCCGGATCAATGATCTTTGACGGCGCACCGGCCGTGGGCACCCGGCTACTGCGGCAGCGGCTCGGCAGCCTGTCCTCGGACGGCCCGGTGCCGCACGAGTTCGCCGTTGCGCGGCCCGTCTCGGTGACCTTCAGCCGCGACCCGGGCGGGCCGCCCCAGGTCCAGTTCAACCCCGGCGACAGGCTTACCGTCAGCATCGCCCTCGACGTCACCGAGCACGCGCCGGAGCGCCTCTACCTGCACACCTATGCTCTCGGCCCGCATGAACTGCCGGTCTGGCTGATGGAGACGCCGCCAGGTGGTGTGCCCTGCGCCGCCGGCACCCTGACCGTGGACTTCACCGTGCCAGCGCTACCTGAGCTGCTCGGCGCGTTCGCGATCAGCGTGCACGTCTCCGACGCCGCGACCGGGGCCGAGCTCACCAGACGGAGGTTCGAGGACCTGTTCGGGATCAACGGATCGCAGGCCGGTGGCCTGCTCAAAATCGACTACGAGACGGGAGCCCGCCCATGAGCGCCCCGGGGACCGCGGCCGCTGGCGCTGGCGACGCGCCCCGGGCACGATCGCGTCGCCTCCAGCCCGTCAGCGCCCAGGACAGCGGCACCCAGAACGGCGGCACCCAGGACGGCGGCGCCGGGCCGCTGGCGACCGTTGTGATCGTCAACTGGAACGGCGCGCATCTGCTGCCCGCGTGCCTGGACGGGACAGCCAAGCAGGTGACCGACTTCGCCTTCGAGACCTGGGTGGTCGACAACGCCTCGCGGGACTCCTCCAGGACCCTGCTGGCCGAGCGCTACCCATCGGTCCGGCTCGTCCCGTCCGAGGTGAACCTCGGCTTCGCCGGTGGCAACAACCTCGCGCTCCGGATGATCACAACCCCCTACGCCGTCCTGCTCAACAACGACGCCGTCCCCGAACCCGACTGGTTGGCCAACCTGCTGGCCCCGTTCACGGCCGCCGGCGGTGAACAGCTCGGCGCGGTCACCGGCAAGGTGGTGTTCCTCCCCCGCTTCCTCCGGCTGCGGCTGTCGACCGCGACCTTCACGCCGGGTCCGCACGACTCCCGCGCGCTCGGTGTCCGGATCTCGTCGGTGACGGTCAACGGCCGGGAGGTCCTGCGCGAGGTCCTGTGGGAGAAGCTGACCTTCGGCGCGGAAGGCGGCGCGGCCGCGCCGTTCTTCTGGACCCGCGGCGACGGTGAGCTTTGTGTCCCGGTGCCCGAGGGCGGCCCGGTCACCCTCGGTTTCACCTGGTCCAGCGAGGCCCCCAAGCCGGTCACACTGAGCTGGGACGGCGGCAGCGCCACCCTGGCCACCGACACCGAACCGTCCACCGTGGAACTGGCCGTCCCCAGTGACGTGACCCGCGTCGATGTGATCAACAACGTCGGCGGGATCGTGCTGCGGGACGGCTACGGTGCCGACCGCGGCTACCAGCAGATCGACAGCGGACAGTTCGCCGAGGCCGAGGAGGTGTTCACCGCCTGCGGTAACGGCATGGCCATCCGCACGGAGCTCGGGCGGGAACTCGGCTGGTTCGATGACGACTTCTTCCTCTACTACGAGGACACCGATCTGTCCTGGCGCATCCGCGCCCACGGGCACACCATTCGCTATGTCCCGGCCGCGGTCGTACGGCACGTGCACTCCGCGTCAAGCGTGGAGTGGTCGCCGCTGTTCGTCTTCCACACCGACCGTAACCGGTTGCTGATGCTCACCAAGAACGCAAACGCCCGGATCGCCGTGGGCGCGGTCGGCCGCTACCCGCTCACAACCGCCTCGATGGCCATCCGAGCGGTCCGCCAGGCATGGGCCGCCCGTAGCCGGCCCGCGCTGCGGCCGACCATCCTGCGGCTGACAGTGATGGCGTCCTACCTGCGGCTGCTACCGGTGATGCTGGGCCGGCGGCGCGCGATCACGCGCACCGCGGCGGTAGGCCACCGCGAGCTGGAGACCTGGCTGGCATCGCGATGACCACACCAGTGCCCACGCAGCGCAACCAGCGTGCCCAGGAAGAACGGAGCCCGACCACCGGCCACAGCGGCCGGCCCGGACCAGCCAGCGGGCTGCGGGCCGCCGTCTACAACAGGTTCTGGCACTCGATGGGCGGCGGGGAACGCCACAACGGGATGATCGCTCAGGTGCTCGCCGCCGAGGGTGCCCAGGTGGACATCCTCGGCCATGCTGAGGTCGACCTGACAGCTATCGCCGAGCATCTTGGGCTCGACCTGTCCGGCTGCCGCTACCGCCTGCTGCCCGACCGGGGCGACGAGGCCATAGCCGAGCTCAGCGCCGACTACGACCTGTTCGTCAACGGCTCGTACATGAGCCGGCTGATCCCGCGCTCGCGGCATGCGGCACACCTGTGCTTCTTCCCGACACCGGCCGATCACGATGCGCCCGGATGGCGCAAGGCCGCCATCCGGGTATGTGGCCCGCTGCTGCGCGGCGTCCGTCCAGCCGTTGGATACGGTACCGGCTGGTACCCTCCGGAAGGAGGGCGGCGCAGACAGTGGATCTGGACGAACGGCGCGGGGGTCCTCGCGGTTTCGGCCGGCGGCGAACGGGAGCTGCGCGCTGACATCGGCCGGCCCGGGGCGACCGGCATGGTACGGCTGCGCGTTCAGGACGCCCACGGTGAGCTCCTCGCCTCCGTGGAGATCGACGAGTCGTTCAAGCCGGTCGCGGTGCCGTTGCCCGCGTCATCCGCCGGCAGCGAGCTGACGCTGGTCAGCGACACGTTCACGCCGGGTTCCACCACCGCGGGCATCCCCGCGCCGGGCACCATCGCGCCGGGCATCCCCGCTTCCCGGGACCTGCGCCAGCTCGGCGTGGCGGTCAGCCGGCCGCGCGTGACCGACCAACGCGACGGTGCCCGGGCCCTGCTCGCGTCGCGTTTCCCCTGGCTGCTGGCCAATCCGCGCGATCTGGGCTACCTCGACTCATACGACGTCGTGATGGCGAATTCGGTCTACACCCGGAGCTGGATCCGCCGGCTGTGGCATCGTGACGCGGCCATCCTCTACCCGCCGATCCAGGTGGAGCGTCTCGTCCCGGCTGAGATCCGGGAACGCGCGGTACTGACGGTGGGGCGCCTGTTCGCGCCCGGTCTCGGGCACGCCAAACGCCAGCTGGAAATGGTCGAGTGGTTCGGCGGGCTGTACCGTTCGGGTGCGCTGCCGGGCTGGCGGATGCACGTCGTCGGCGGCTGCGAGGAATCCCAGCTGCCCTACCTGGACAAAATTCGTGAAAGCGCCCGTGGCCTGCCGGTCGAGATCCATCCGAATGCGCCGCGCCATGAGGTCGAGCGCCTGCTGTCCACCTGTTCGATCTTCTGGTCCGCGACCGGGTACGGCGAGGACCCCGACCGCAGGCCATGGACGGCGGAGCATTTCGGGATGACCACGGTCGAGGCGATGGCGGGAGGCTGTGTACCAGTGGTGATCGACCGGGCCGGCCAGCGCGAGATCGTCCGGCATGGGCTCGACGGCCTACGCTGGACCTCCCCCGAACAGCTCGCCTCGTTCACCCGGCGCCTCGCCACCGAGGACGGCATGCGGGCTCGCCTGGCCGCGAGCGCCGTGGCCCGCGCCCAGGAGTTCTCGGACGCGGCGTTCACCGACCGCTGGCGCGAGATCGCCGCTCGGCACCAGCTCTACGCCCGCCGCGCCAGCCCAGCCAGCCTGTCCCCCGACCCGGAAAGCCGAGACCGAAAGGATCGCGGCTGATGCGGGTCATCCTGGACGGCACGCCGTTACTCGGCACCCCCACCGGGATCGGCCGCTACACGGCCCACCTGCTCGCCGAACTGCCCGGCCTGCCCGGTCTGGACGTGGCAGCGACAGCGTTCACCTGGCGCGGGCTGGAGAATTTCGCTTCCGCCCTGCCACCAGGTGTACGCCCGGCCGCGCGCCGGGTTCCGGCCCGGATCGTGCGCGAGGCGTGGGCACACGGGGAACTGCCGAAACTGGAGTGGATGACCGGCGCGGCCGACGTGGTACACGCTACGAACTTCGTGCTGCCGCCACCGCGGCGGGCCCGCGGCGTGCTGACCATCCACGATCTGGCGTATCTGAAGCTGACCGGCACGGTCTCCACGGCCTCCGCGCGTTATCGCGAGCTGGTTCCGCGTAGCCTGCGCCGCGCCGCCGCCGTCATCACCCCCAGCCAGGCGATCGCGACCGAGGCCATCGACACCTACCGGCTGGATCCGGAGCTGGTGACCGTGACACCGCTCGGCGTGGACGCCTCCTGGTTCAGCGCGTCGCCGCCGGCTGACCGCTGGCTTGCGGCCCATGGCCTGCCCACCACGTACCTGCTTTTCGTCGGTACACGCGAACCGCGCAAGAACCTCCCCACCCTGCTGGAGGCGCTCCGCGGCCTGCACGCCGAAATCAGTGACGCCCCACCGCTGGTCCTGGTCGGGCCCGCCGGCTGGGGACCAGATCTTGATCTTTCTCGAGTGCCGGCCGGGACGGTCGTCAACGCCGGCTATCTCCGGACCGACGAGCTTCGCCGGCTGGTCGCCGGGGCCAGCGCGCTGTGCTTCCCCTCGTTCTACGAGGGGTTCGGCCTGCCGCCGTTGGAGGCGCTGGCGGCCGGGACCCCGGTGGTCGCGGCTGACATCCCGGCGGTCCGGGAGGTCGTCGGACCGATGTCTGGCAACACCGTGCGGCTGGCTCCACCGATGGATGCCGACGCGTTCACCGACGCCCTGATCGGCGTTCTCAAGGACGACATGGACCCAGAGCCCGGACGGGCGCACGCCCGAACCTTCACCTGGCGACGCACGGCCGAACGTACCGCCGCCGTCTACCGCTCGATCGCCTGACGCCCGCTAACCAGCGCCTACACATGCTGGTTCCTAGCCTGGCAGGGTGCCGATTCCTAGCCTGGCAGGGTGCCGATTCCTAGCCTGGCAGGGTGCCGATTCCTAGCCTTCAGTGCCGCCGAGGTCTAGCATGGGAAGATGTCGATCTCCAGTACCGAAGACCCTGGGCCGGGCCGGGGCAGCGAGATACGACCCCCGTCGCCGGCTTCGTCCTCCTTCCGGCGCAACCTCCTGTCGGTGCTGCTCGAGCTGATCGATTCCGAACCCGTCCTGGTCATCAACGGTGCCCGCACAGTCGGCAAGAGCACGCTGCTGCGGCGGCTCGCCCTACATCACCAGAGCGAGGTCGTCGACCTTGATGACCTCGCGACGCGGCAGGCCGTCACCGCCGACCCGACCTTCTTCGCCGCGGCGCCGTCCCCCGTTCTCGTCGACGAGTTCCAGCACGTCCCCGCGCTGCTGGACGCAATCAAGGCGGAACTGAACCGCGATCTGCGGCCCGGACGATTCGTCCTCACCGGGTCAACCCGTTATCTCACGATGCCGACGCTGTCCCAGTCCTTGGCGGGCCGCGTCCATGTCACCACCCTGTGGCCGCTGGCGCAGGCAGAGCTGGAGCGGCCGGACAGCTATTCGCTCGACGACGGCCTGCCCAGCCGCCAGCAGCAGCCCGCGACCTTCGTCGACCAGCTGATGGACGATCCGGAATCGCTGGTCGCCATCCGCTCGCCGGCGCTGTCCCGGGACGACGTGACCCGGCGCGTGCTGGCCGGGGGATTCCCGCTGGTGCTGGGGCGTCCAGAAGGCCCGGCCCGCAGCCGCTGGTTCCGGGACTACGTGCGGACAGTTATCGAACGGGACGTCCTGGAAATCCGCAGAATCAGGCAGCGTGGCCTGCTACCGCTTATTCTGCGGCAGCTCGCGGCACGTACCGGCGGGATACTCAAGGCATCGGACATCGCTCGGGCGGTCAAACAAGATCAAAATCTTGTCGGGGACTTCATCCAGCTTCTGGAAACGGTGTTCCTCGTCCATCGGCTGCCGGCATTCGGTCGAACCCTCAACAGCCGGGTCACGGCCAGTCCCAAGGTGCACCTCGTCGACTCCGGGCTGGGTGCCTACCTGCTCGGTCTCACCGAACGCCGGCTGGTCGCCCGCGACCCGGCGGCCCTCACCGAGTTCGGGCACCTGCTGGAAACGTTCGTCGTGAACGAAGTCATCAAGCAGGTGGGCTGGTCACAGACATATGTCGAACCCGCGCACTTCCGCACGAGCAGCGGGCAGGAAGTCGACCTCGTCATCGAGGCCGACGACGGACGTGTCGCGGCGGTGGAAGTCAAGGCCGGGTCCCGGGTGCCCGGCGAGGACCTGCGTGGCCTGCGGGTGCTCCGGGACAAACTCGGGTCACGGTTCGCCGGGGGCGTCGTCCTCTACCTCGGCGAGCGCAGCTATCACGCTGACGACCAGATTTCCGTGTTGCCGGTCGACCGTCTGTGGACGTGACGGTGATCTTACGGCAACCTGCCACCGACCCGGCGGACCGAAGGCGACGCGATCACGGTTTCCGTGCGCCGCCGACGGCCGGGATCCCCGGGGCACTTGTGGCATTCGCCGTGCTCGCCGGGCTGGACGCGGCGGTGGTCGTGGCGGTGTGGCCGACGCTTGCCCGGCCGCTGTGGTACGACGAGGCATGGCGGGCCTACCACATCAGCGCCTATCACATCGGTGTCGGTACCGGTTCGTTCGACACCTTGAGGACGGCCAACGCGCCGCTGTCACTCGGCTGGCTCGCGGTCGAGAAGCTGGCGGTCGCCGTCGGCGGAAACACCGAAAAGATCCTGCGGGTACCACAGATCATCTCACTGATCGCATTGTCGCTGGTCACCTATGCCCTGGGCCGCTGGTGGTTGTCACGGCCCGCGGCCACGATCGTCGCCGGCCTTCTGACGATCAACGGCGGGCTGCTCGTCTACGGGATGCAGCTGAAGTCCTACCTGCCGGAGGCCACCTGCGCGGTGGCCGCGGTGTACCTGTGGCTGCACGCGCGCCGTGCCGCGGACTCCGGCGGTTCGCCGTGGCGGGCGCAGCTGGGCATGGCGGGGTGCGTCGTCATGACCGTCACGTCCCTGTTCGTCCTTGTTCCCCTGCTTCTTGTGGACGTGGTGGACGCCGGCCGGGCACTGCGCGCCCACCGCCTTCGCCCGGCTCGCGTGGTCGGATCAGCCCTGGTCGGCGTTGTCGGATCCCTCCATCTCGCGCTGTTCGTCCTGCCGCAGAGTTATCTGACCACGAATCCGTACTGGCGGAATTTCTTCATCACCCGGGACAACGCAGTCGCCCAGCTGCGGAGCGCCGGATGGGAGTTACCACGCGACGCGTTCACGGCGGCGATGACCCGTCCGGACGGGCAGTTCGGCTCGCCGTTCACAGGGTCACCGCTGCTTACCGATCCCGACCACCGGCTGCATGTCTGCGTAGTCGCGGGGGCGCTCCTGTGCTGGACGATCGGGGTGTACGCCGCGGCGCGGGACCGGGCCGGCCGGGCGCTGCTGGTCACCCTCGGCGGAGCGCTACTGCTGATCGCGGTGGCCGCGGCACGGGGACAGTGGCCGATCGGATTCGTCCGGGCCAACCTGTTCATCCTGCCGTTGCTGTACGTGATCGCAGGTATCGGCGCGTCCGCCCTGATCAGCCTCGCCTGGTCGCGCATCCGCCAGGCATGCCGGTCGCGGCGGTGGTGGCGGTCGGTGGTGGTGATCCCCGCCGCGGCCGTCCTGCTGGCGACGGCGATGACCGCCACCCTGGCCGTCACGGCGGTGAGCGCCCAGCGGATCCGCCAGATCCGAGCCAGCGCGGACAGCCCCCTGCTGCTGGGAGACATGCGGGAGCTGGTCGCCACCGGCGAACGGACCGCCAGGCCGGGAGACGTCCAGATCGTGATCCCCGGGCGATGGGATGAACGGCAGTGGTACAAGGCTCAGCAGTACTACGTGTCGTACTACGACGGTTATCCGGCGCCCACCGCGCCGACGACGCCGGTCACCGAGATGAACACCCTGGTCCTGCCCCCGCTGGGCTGGGCCGCCTCGATACCTCCCTTCCTCGCCGCGCGTCCGGACGCCGGTGCGCTGTACCTGGTCACCTACAACCTGGTCTTCCCGGACAGCCTCCGCGCCCTTGACAGCACACTCGCCGGGCTCGGTTGGTGCCCGGACGGCTCCGGTCGGCGGTCCTGGCCGCTGACCGGCCAGATCACCCGCTTCGTCCGCTGCCCACCGGCCGCGGCCGGGCCCGCCGCGCGGAGCCCGCCAGGTGTTCCCGGCACTACCGGAGCGCATTATCGATCTTTGTACTGGCATCCAGCAGGGCCGCCCGCGGGTCCGATCCCTGGCTGAGAACGCTCTGGACGGAGGAGTAGACCGCCTGGCTGATGGCGGGGTAGGCGGGCCAGCCGGCGGGACGGGACACAACCCTGGCCTGCAGCCCGGCTACTACCGCGTCATCACGAGTTTCCGGGGGTGCGTTGCGTGCTTCGTCGCGTACCTGCCGGTTGACGGGGATCTGGGAGAGATTGAGGAGAATGCGCTGCGCATGGACGTCGGTCAGCCAGCGAATGAAAATCTTGACAGCGTCGAGGTTGCGGGTGCGCGGGTTGACGTAGAGGCTCCAGCCACCGGTGGTGGAGAATCCCTGACCGGTCTGCCCGGTGAACGTCGGCAGCGGTGCCACGCCCACCTTGTCCTTCAGGGAGCCCAGCCTGGCCAGCACATAGCTCCACCCGCGGAGAAACACTGCCTGGCCGGACGCGAAGAGCTGGGTGGTGTCGGGTTCCTGGTAACTCGTCACCTGCGACGGCGTGATCCCCCGCAGGATGAGGTCCTGCAGGAACCTCAGCGCCTGTAGCGCCTGCGGGGAGTTCAGGGCCGCGCGCGGTCCGGCCGGGTCCAGTGTGCTGCCCCCGGCATCGGCCAGCATCTCCGTCCAGACACAGGTGAGGCCCTCGTAGGCGGCACCCTGCCAGAGGTAGCCATAGGGGGTGATGTTTTTGTTCCGGGCGTCGGCGTCCTTTTCAAGCTCCTCCCAGGTTGTCGGTGGTGCCACCAGATCCTTCCGGTAGAACAGCAGTCCCTGGTCCTGGAAGAGCGGCACAGCGAAAATTTTGTTCTGGTAACGGGCCGCCGCAAGCAGGCCGGGATCGATACGTTCCCAAAACGCCCGGTCGAACATGTCGTCGAGGCTACGGGCAATGTTCTGGTGAGCGAACTCCGCCGGCCAGATGACGTCTCCCATGTAGACGTCCGGACCGTCCAGCCCGCGCAGCCGCTGGAGCAGGTCGGCTCGGTTGACGTCGGTGTCCACCGTGCCGAATTCGATGTTCACTTTGATCGACGGGTAGGCGTTCTCGAATGCGTCGACAAGAATCCGGCGATAGTCGTTCTGGTGCTGGTCGACCGAGCCCGCATACCAGGTGATCGTCGTGGGCCCACCGCCATCCATACCCGGCCGGGGGCTACGTGATGAGCACGCCGATCCGGCGAGCAGGACGGCCGCGGCCACAAGCAATATCCGGGCACGCGCCGGCCGGCACCGCTTCATGCTGATCGACATACGCCACCCTTCCTATGATCAACGGCATACCTGCCGGTAGGGCATACCAGGAACGATCACCGACCAGTCCGCGGGGGCGATGGCGGGCAGCGGCCCGGCGCACAGCCGTGCCCGGACCCGGGCCGGGTCGGTATCCCACAGGACGGGGGTGCCGTCCTGGTCCGCGGTGGCAAACGTGCGGCCGTCACCGTCAGGCCGGAAAGCCACCGCCATGGTTCCTACGGGGCCGGTCAGCGTGGCGACGGCGGTCCGGCTGGGCAGGTCCCACAGATGGATGAGCCCATCGACGCCCACGGCAGCCAGCAGCGTTCCGTCACGGTTGATCGATAACGCGGCGATCGGCTGGTTGTTGGTGCCGGGAAGGGTCGCGACAGGGACGCGGGCACGCACGTCCCACAGCTCCACGGTGCCGTCATCACTCCCGCTGGCGAGCGTGCGCCCGTCCGGTGTGAACGCCAACGCCTCGACCGGCGCCTGGACGCCCCTGGGGTAGAAGACACGTGGCTGGCTGTCTTCCGTTGTCAACGCGCTGTCTCCCGCTGCCGACGCTCCGTCTTTCGTTGTCAACACGGCGATCACACCGTCATCGCCGCCGGTCGCCACCGACATCCGCCCATCCGCTCCGGTATGGACGGCGGCCGCGTTGACAGCCCCCGCGTGCATGGATCTCAGCTCTTTGACGACCGTCTTTCTCGCGGCGTCCACCATGACGACGCGGTTCACCCCGACGTCGTTCGCCCCAGCGGGCACCACGAGGATTCCGGTGCCGCTGAAGGCCACGGCCCGCACCGGGCGGATGGGTACGCCGGGCATCGGATCGGTCGGGCCGGTGGTACCGCCGGCGGGCGGGCCCAGGTCCCACTTCCCCACAGTGTCGCCGGAGGTCGGCGCGGCCAGCACCGTGCCAGCCGCATTGAACGCCATCCCGAAGGCCGTACCGGGGCCGTGCCCCGGTGGGCTGTGCGTCCCCCGCAGCTCCGCACGGAACACCGGCTCCGAGCCGCCCTCCGCCGTGTCCCACAGCAGCGGGATGTGATCCCTGCCGGCCGTGGCCAGGACACCGCCCGGCCCGAACGTGGCCGCGCCGAAGACCTCCGGAAGGCCGCTGTCCGCAGGCCCGGAGACGGTCCACAGCCTTACCAGGCTGTCAGCTCCGGCTCCAGCGAGCGTGTGGCCGTCAGGGCCGAAGGCCACGGCCAGGACGTCGCCGACAGGTCCGGTCAGCGCGGTCAGCAGGGTCAGTGGAGCCAGATTCCACAGCCGGACCGACGCACCGCCCCCACCGGTGGCGAGCCTGTTTCCGTCCGTGCTGAACGCGAGCGTCTGGACAGCGCCGTCAGACTCGGTGACCTTGGCCACCGGGGTGTGAGACACGCTGTCCCACACCGTTACCACCCCGGTGTCGCTCCCGGTCACTAAACGATCACCATTAGGGCTATAAGCTATCGACCGCACCGATCCGGCGTCGCCCGCAGCCCGCTCGCTCGTGCCGGACAGCAGATCCCAGAAGGTCACGGTGCCGTCCGAGCCCGCGGCCGCGACGCTCCGGTTGTCCGGCGCGACCGCAACGACACCGTTGAGCAGCGCCGAGCCGGACAGCGTCCTTTCCCGCTTTCCCGAGGAGACGGTCCACACACTCACACCGGCGGAGTCGGCGACGACAAGAGCGTGGCTGTCGGCGGTGAACGCGATGCCGTTCGGGCCGACCGCGTCCTGAAGCGTCGCGGTGCGCTGCCACGTCTGGGTGTTCCACAGCCAGATGCCGTCGGGGCCGGCTCCCGCGAGTACGTTCCCGTCCGGGCTGAAAGCCACCGCGTAGACAGCGCCTCCCGCCACGCTGATGCATCTGATCATCTTCCGGTCGGGCATGGCCCACAGGCAGATCTCACCGTCGTGCTCGGCCGTGGCCAGCATGGCACCACCAGCGCGGAAGGCGAGCCCGTGCACCGTTCCTCCGGGCGGTGCCAGCGTTGTACCGCTGTAGCCGGCCTGCGCTGACAGCAGGCTGCCGCGGGCCTCCGGCAGCCCCGGATCGATGGTGTACGCCTCGATGCTGAGCTGGAGCGCGGTAACCGGGTCACGGGTGCGCAGTTGGTCGGCCTGGGTGATGAGCGCACGGGCAACGGCGAGCTTCTGCTGGCGAAGCGCCTCGTGCCGCTGCCTGCTGGCGTCGATCCACTGATAGGTGGCGATGAGACCGCCGACGGTGACGAGAAGCATGAGCGTGACCAGTACCGCGCCAGCACGCCGACGGCGGTTTCGGCCCTGGCGGCGGCTGGAGGCGAGAAACGCGCGGACGGTCGCGGTGATCTCGTGCGTATCCAGCATGGCCTCGGCGTCGGATGCCCGGGGGAGACTCCACAGGTGGCTCGCGGGCTCTCCTTCCCGCCGCCATTCCTCGGCGGCGGCGCGTGCCTGCGCGGCCTGCCGCAGTCGGTCGGTCGCGGTGGCGACGGTATCGGCGAGGGGCGCCCAGGCGGTGAGAATCTTCTCATGGGCAAGGTCGATGGCCTGCCGGCTGGCCTCGCCGCGGGTATCGTCCGCGTGGATGGTGAGCAGCCGGCGTTCGACGAACGCGTTCAGCTCGGTCCGGACCTGCTCAGGCAGCTCGTCAAGGTAGGCGCGGCAGCGGCTGGCCTGACCGTTCGCATCGACGGTGACCAGCCGCGCCAGGCCAGCCAGCACCTCGGCCTCGCTACGTCCGGTGGCGATGGTAGCCGCGGCCAGGGCCGCGTCGGCCTGCCGAGCGAGAGCTCCTTGCACACCGCCGAGACGGTCGTACAGGTCGCCGGACAGGGCTCCGCCCCGCTTGACCCCCTCAGCCAGTTCAGCCAGGACGAAGGCAAGCAGGGGAAGCGCCTCCCCGCTGCCGGTGTCGGCGACCAAGCGTCTGCACAGGTCCTCGTCAACGGTGATGCCGGCACGGCGCGCCGGGCCGGTGATGACCTGTTGTAACATCTCCGGTTCCAGCGGTGTGACCAGGAACGGATCCCCGATGGGCAGGCCGATGTCGTCCGCGAGACTCATCAGCCGGTCGAGATAGTCCGACCGGACGGTCGCCACGGCGCGTACTGGCCCTCCGGTGGCCTCCAGCAACACCGTCACGAACCGTCGGCATTCGGTGTCGGCGGTACGGGTCAGGAGCTCTTCCGCCTGATCCACAATAATCAGGAGATAACGGGCCGACCCCGCGGCGAGGAGATCGGCAACCAGGCGGGTGATGCCTCCTGGCCGGTCGACGGTGTCAGCGACCTGGCTGGCCGTCCAGAGCAGGCCACGCGCGCGACCGGCGGACGTCAACAGCCGAACCAGTTCCACGCCCGGATCAGTGTTCGGGCTGGCCGCCGGCACCAGCGGCGCCAGCACCAGCCAGTCCGGATCGGCATCCAGCAACGGCGCCAGCCCGGCCCGGACCAGTGACGACTTCCCGCACCCCGAGGGGCCGACAACGGGCAGCAAACCCCCACCCGCGGAATCAGCCGGCGCGCGTAATCGTCCGGCGAGCCGGCGGCTCTCCGCCGTGCGGCCAAAGAACATCCGCACCTGCCCCGCGGTGAATGCCGCCAGCCCCGGATACACCACCTGCTCGGCCGACGTGGCGACACCGGCCCCATCCATCCGGCGTAACGCTTCCAGCAGCCGCGCGCGGGCAGCCGTCCCGCCGTCCTCCAGCACGGCCTGTTGGGTGATGGCGCTCGATAGCAGGGGGCTCGACACGGCCGGCTCGGCCAGCAGCGGCAGAATCCGCAAACCGGTCACCAACGCGGCCCCGATCTCCGCCGCGCACCACTCCGACTCGCGAAACTCCTGGGTCACGACCGCGAGGAGCGCATCGGCGTGGAACAGTTCGTCGAACAGCCGCGACTGCCAGGCATCACCAGTGGCCATCCCGCATTCGGGATCCCCACTGAGGAATATCCCGTGCCCCTCCTGCCGCAGCCAGCCGGCGACCAGGGACACAACAACGCGGTCTTCGCTGGCATGGCTGATGAATACCTGCGCCACCACTCACCCCCAGCATCACGGGCATCAGCATCATGTCACACAACCCCGACGGCGTAGAGCGCCTGGCAATATAGGGGCGTAGATCAAAAAACGGGATTGGGATGCGCCGCACCCCTATTACCGGTCGCTCGTCGTCGAACGTGTCGGTCATCCGACACATTCTGAACCGACTGGCCTGGAGACAGGAACGTACGGCCGGTTCCGGTAGGCCCAGGCGCCAGTTCTCGGGCCGGGAAATACCGCCTCCGCTCTCCGCGGACGGCCGAAAGAACCGCCTTCCGCCAGTCAACGGATCCAGCCACCTGGCACACACGGCGCAGGCGGACAACAGGCGCGGAACAGCCTCCGCGTATACGCCCAATCATGCGGCCACCAGGCCGCCGACGACGGGCAGCGCGAACGTCGGCGAACCGGACCGGCCCCCGTGGACCGCATGCCTGCGCGCCACGCCGGTCCGGTGGGAGACGGCGTGGCATGCGCTGCTGCCGCCAGCAGCGGCCAGCGGTCGGATCAGCTCAGGGCGTCCGGCTCAAGCTTGGTGAACAGCGCACCGGACCAGCTCAGGGTGGTGCCAGCCGGTACCGGTTGCCGTTCCCAGCGGTCCAGGCTGATGCCGAGCACCTCCGCAAGCCGAAGGCAGGTGAACGGCAGGAAAGGCGCGAGCGCGGTCGTGATTCCGGAGATCGCCTGAATCGACACGGCCAGGCTGTGCCCGGCCCGGTCTGGATCAACCTTGACCGTCTTCCACGGCTCCTCGCGGTAGAGGTAGGCGTTCACCTCGCCGGAGATGTCCATGGCGGCCCGCAGCGCCGCCCTCAGTTCCACGCGTTCGATCAGCTCGCCGACGCGGGCCAGGCCCGCGTCCACCGAGGCGATCAGCTCGGCGTGCACGCCGTCGAGCTCGCCGGCTGCCGGCAGCCGGCCGTCGAAACGCTTGCCGATCTGGGCCATCACCCGGTTGACGAGATTGCCCCAGTTCGCGATCAGCTCGTCGTTGATCCGCCGAATGATGTCCGCGTCCGTGATCTCGGTGTCGTTCTGTTCGGGCAGCACCGTCGCCAACGAGTAACGCAGCGCGTCCGGCTGGAGCCGATCGAGGTACTCGCGGACCCCGCGCCCGATCCCGGCGGACTTCGACGCCTTCGCGCCACCGAACGTCACGTACTGGTTTGCCGGGACGTCGGTCGGCAGGTCCAGCCCACCGTAGCCGATCAGCATCGCGGGCCAGATCACCGTGTGGAACGGAATGTTGTCCTTGCCGACAAAGTAGTAACTGACCGCGTCCGGATTCTGCCACCAGTCACGCCAGGCCTGCGGGTCGCCCGTCCGGGCCGCCCACTCCCGGCTCGCCGACAGATAGCCGATGACCGCCTCGAACCAGACATAGATGCGCTTGCCCGGACCGAGCTCGTCGGTGGGCAGCGGCACACCCCAGTCAAGATCCCGGGTGATCGCCCGGTCGTGCAGACCGTCCTTGACGAACTGCAACGACCAGTTCATGACATGCCGGCGCCAGCCCTGGCGCGTTTCCAGCCACGCCAGCAGGTCATCGGCAAGGGACGACAGCCGCAGGAAGAAGTGTGTGGTGGCCCGCTTCTCCGGGAGCGCACCAGTGATCTTGCTGCGCGGATCCAGCAGGATGTCGGGGTCAAGCGTGCGGCCGCAGTTCTCGCACTGGTCACCACGAGCCTCGCCGTAGGCGCAGAAAGGGCAGCTGCCGACCACATACCGATCCGGCAGGAACCGACCAGCCTGCGGATCGAAGAACTGGACGGTCTCCCGCGGCGTGATGTAGCCCGCCTCGCGGAGCCGGGTGAACACCTCCTGGACAACCTCACGATGGTTGTCGGTCATCGTCGACGTGAACAGGTCGAAGCTGATCCCGAGATCATCCCAGATACGCAGGAACTCCGGATGGTAACGATTGACGATCTCGGCCGGCGACACGCCGTCAGCATCGGCACGGACAGTGATCGGCGTACCGTGGGTGTCGCTCCCGGACACCATGAGGACCCGGTTTCCCGCCATCCGGTGATAGCGCGCGAAAATGTCAGCCGGCAGGTAGGCACCGGCGATGTGCCCCAGATGGGGCATGCCGTTGGCATATGGCCACGCCACCGCGACCAGGACAGGTCGGCCCTGCCCCGCGGGGGCGATCAAGCTGCTGGTCTTGGTGGTCACGCCCCAACGGTAGCGTCCCGGACCAAAGAACCGGATCCCGCGCCTGTCCGAGCCCGCCGACGCCCGTGAAACGCCCGGCTACCCGCGCAGGGCGTCACCGGACTCGGCGAACGCGGCGGCCAGCGCAACCCGCCACGGACGCGGCGGCGTCAAGCCCGCGTCCGTCCATGAGCAGGACGACAACACCGAGTAGGACGGGCGCGGAGCCGGCCGGGGGAACGCGCCCGTCGTCGTCGGCCTGACCTTCGCGGGGTCCAGCCCGAGTTCGGAGACGACCGCCCGAGCCAATCCGTACCAGGTCGTGTCGCCGCCGCCGGTGCAATGATAGATCCCCGGCCTGGCCCCGGATGCCGCAAGCTCGATCAGCCCCGCGGCGAGATCCACCGTCCAGGTCGGTGACCCGCGCTGGTCATCGACCACAGCCAGGGTGTCGCGCTCACGGGCGAGCTTCGCGATCGTCCGGACGAAGTTACGCCCGGACGCGCCGTAGACCCATGCCGTCCGCACGACGTAGGCGGCTGGGCACAGTTCCAGCACGGCCTGCTCGCCGGCGAGTTTGGTCCGCCCGTATGCCGAGCGCGGCGCGACCGGGTCATGGGTCTCGTAGGGCTTGTCCGCCATGCCGTCGAAGACGTAGTCGGTGGAGATATGCATCATGGTCGCGCCGGCCTCGGCACAGGCGACCGCCAGCCGCGCCGGAGCGGCGGCGTTGGCGGCATAAGCACCCGCCTCGTCGGCCTCGGCACCGTCGACGTCCGTCCAGGCCGCCGCGTTGATCACCACGAGACCGCCCTGGACCTTCGCGGGCCGAGCCTGGTCCGCGACGACCGCCCGGACCCGGGCCGCATCGGTGATGTCGAGCTCACCACGGGTGAGACCCGCCCAGGCCTGGACCCGCTCATCGGCCTCCAGTAACCGGCAGAGATCCGCTCCGAGCTGACCGCCGGCTCCCGTCACCATCACACGCACCAGGCAAGTGTGGCAGACCTCGCCGGCCGGTCACCGCCGGCCCGCATGCTCGCCCGATCCCGCGCGCCCACCCGGCATGAACGAACCGCTATGCATGAACCGGCATGGACGCGATCCTCTCAGAGCGGGTGTGAGATCGGGCTTTCGATCAGCGAGCCGGAATGACGATCTCACACGCGCTCTCAGTGCGGCCGGGACATCATGGCTGGCCAAAATATTACGATCATGATGTCGGGGCGACTGAGACCCGGGAGTGGTCGCCGAGCATGAGCCGGTGTGCCCGCGGACGGGCATCCGACGGAACGACTTCGACATCCCGGCCGATCAGCGAGTCCTCAATGCGCCCGATGCCACGAATCGTCGCCCGTTCCAGCACGATCGAGTACTCGATCTCGGTGTTTTCGATCGCGCACGAATAGTAGATCGAGGTAAAGGGACCGACGTAGGAGTCGACAAGCGTGGTGCCGCGGCCAATGATCGCCGGTCCGCGCACGGTGGACCGCACCAGCGACGCGCCCTCCTCGATCACGACCCGGCCCACTATCGTGCTGTCCTCGTCGACCATGCCGCGCACATCCGGCTCAAGGGACTCCAGCAGGTGGCGGTTGGTTTCCAACATGTCGTCAAGCCGCCCGGTGTCCTTCCAGTACCCCTCGACCAGGTGCGGCGCGACCTCGTGGCCCCGGTCCACCAACCATTGAATCGCCTCGGTGATCTCCAGCTCGCCTCGACCGGACGGCTTGATCGCCCGCACCGCGTCGTGGACGGCCGTCCCGAAGAGGTAAACCCCGACGAGCGCTAGGTCGCTCGGCGGCTCCACCGGCTTCTCGACGAGGCGGATCACGCGGCCCTGGGGACCGAGCTCCGCCACACCGAACGCGGACGGGTTGGAGACCTTGGTCAGCAAAATCAGCGCATCCGGCCCGCTGCGCCTGAACTCCGCCACAAACCCGGCGATACCACCAATGATCAGGTTGTCACCGAGATACATCACGAACGGCTCGTCCGCAAGAAAGTCGCGCGCGACGAGGACGGCGTGCGCAAGACCCAGCGGTGCCTCCTGACGAATGTAGGTGACTTTGATACCCAGCGCGGAACCATCACCGACAGCGGCCTCGATCTCCGCCGCGGTATCTCCCACGATGATCCCGACTTCGGTGATACCCGCCTCGGCGATCGCCTCCAGCCCGTAGAAAAGGACTGGTTTGTTGGCCACCGGCACGAGCTGCTTGGCTGACGTGTGGGTGATCGGGCGCAACCGCGTTCCAGAACCACCCGCGAGAACAAGAGCTTTCATGATCCGAACCTTACCGTGCGCCCCGCGGCGGCCGGAAAGGCAGCCGAACCACCGTGGATGGCCGGGCCGCCGGCTCCCGCCGAGCTCCCCGAACGCATGAAAAGGGACATGATCGCACCGCCTTTGGTTACTTTTGGCCGCCCCGCCATATGGCTCGCCCATATGGCGGGGCACCACTGCGCGCATGCGTCACGCGCCTGGCGGGTACCTTCAAGCGACCAGGACCACGCATGGCCACGGCACGGCTGACGCCCGTCATGAGGTCGGCGGCAGCGAATGCGTCCGCGCTCGCCGGGCGGCACCGACCGACAGCTGAACGACGTACATGACCGTGAACCGGCACCAGGTCACGGCGGGGGCGGAGGTGCGGACACGGTGACCGCTCCACGTGACGTCCAGGCGGGCCCACCAGCCGGTCCGCCGCCGTCCACCCACCAGCCAGCGGCGGACGACAGCCCACGGCAACGTTCCCTGCTCCAGAAACTGGCCCTCGCCCTCGCGGGCGTCGTGTCGCTGTCAATTCTCCTGGTGAGCAGCGCCGGTTACATCACCTATCGCTATCTCAACGCTCAGATCACCAGGGTGACCCTCGGCCTTGACGACGACGAGGCCCGGCCGCCGCGGGCCGCCCCGGGGACTGAGAACTTCCTGCTGGTCGGATCCGACAGCAGAGAGGGCACCGGCAACCAGTACCAGAGCGAAGAGATCATCTCCGGGCAGCGCTCCGACACGACCATGCTTGCGCACCTCGACGCCAACGGGACAACCACATTGGTGTCATTTCCCCGGGACACACTCGTCACTATTCCCGGACACGGGCGTAACAAGCTGAACGCGGCGATCACAATCGGCGGACCGCCATTGCTGATCAGGACACTCGAAAACCTCACCAACATCAAAATCGACCATTTCGTGTCGATCGACCTCGCCGGATTCAAGGCCATGACGGACGCCATCGGCGGCGTCACCGTCTGCGTACAGCCGTTGCCGGATGGCAGTACCTCGAACCTGCACGACGAGTGGTCCCAGTGGCATGGTGTCGTGGGCGAGAACCATCTCAACGGCGAGCAGGCCCTGTCCTTCGTCCGGCAGCGCTATGGTCTGCCCGACGGGGATTTCGACCGGATCAGGCGTCAGCAGCAGTTCATCAGCACCGTCTTCCAGAAGGCGACCAGCAGCGGCGTGCTTGCCAATCCGGCGAAGCTGGAGAGCCTGCTCGCGTCCGCGACGGGAGCGCTGACCGTCGATGACCACACCAGCATGAGCGACCTGCGCAACCTCGCGACCAGGCTGCGCGACATGTCCGCCGACGCGATCACTTTCGAGACGATTCCTGTCCGGGAGCCCGCCCAGGCCGATGGCGCGAACGCCGCTGGTGAGCTCCGGCGCTACGGCTCTGTCCAGCTCTACGACCCGGAGCAGCTCGCGGCGTTCCTGGCCCCGCTGCGTGGACGCGGCGGCCCGGCACCGAACCCCGCTGAGACCCCGGGAGCGCCGAGTACGCCCGCGCCGCCGGAGCCGGTGGCCCTCCCACCGGCATCGGTCACCGTCGACATCCTCAACGGCACCACGACCAGCGGGCTCGCGATCAGCACAGCGAGAGAGCTCACGGCGGCCGGGTTCCGAGTCGCGACCGTCGGACGTGCCGAGAGCAGGCACACGGCGACCTCGCTGGTGCGCTACGGCCCGGCCGGGCTCGCGGCGGCACGTACGCTGGGCATCGCCGTCCCCGGAGTGGAGCTGCGCGCGGACCGGTCCGCGGGCAGGCACGTCACGCTGGTGATCGGCGCCGACTTCCACGGCATCGACGCACGGGCGGTGGCATCCGCCCAGACGGCGGCAGACAACCCGGCACCGGGCGGGACAGGCACCGGGAACAGCGTCCCAACGGCGGGCCCGACCCCCGCGGCGCCCGCGGCGCCCGCGGCGCCTGCGCTGACCGCCACCGAGCTGACCACCCGCTGCACATTTTAGAGCGCCCGAGAATAGGACTGTCCGGCTCGCGGCTCCCCGCATCCCGCCCGGCCGCGTTGTCGTCGGTCGGCGCCCAACACCGCCGGTGGCTCCCTCCGCCGCCTCGCGACGCACGCACCCCAGCCCCGCCCTTTGACCCACACCCCTATTGCCGGACGATCTCAAACACGCTCTCAGTGGTCGCCGGAGATATCCGGATCACAGTTCTCCACACAGGTCCGGAAGCCGTCGGGACCGCCAGCCCGTGCCAGCCGCAAGCGCGCCACCAGCCGACGACCGATAGCGACGATATTCAGTAATCGCACTGTTACCATTGGTCGTTTCGTGCACCCAGTGGTGTGGTGGCGTGCGTCTCATGGCAACGTCAGACTGGGTTAAAAGCGCCCGGCAACAGGGCGTTCGATCAGGGAGTGGCGTCCGGGTGGATGGATCGCAAAGTGAAGGAGGGGTGCGCCCTGGTTCTGGGCGTCGACCAACGAGCCGGGGCACCCGCGCATCGCGCGGCGATGGATGGGCAGCGATGACGCGAGGTGCGCACCCCGGCCCCGCGATACCGCGCCCCCTGTTGCCGGCCGCGTTATCAAGCGCCGCACTATCAAGAACAGTGCGGGTTCGCTCGTCGACCCGGCACCGCGCGATCGCTCCGGTCAAGGAGGCTCGAGAAAGCCGGTGAGTGGCAGATCCATGCGCCGGCTGGCGTTGCCGCCAGAGCTGAGCCCACGGCGTCCGCTGAACCTGCGGCGCCGCCCAGGCCGCTCACCGCTGCGGACACTGTCCGTCAGCGCGGCGGCCGTGTTGTCCCTGGTGGTTCTCGCGGTCAGCTCTGTCGGGTGGGCGGCATACCGCTACTTCAACGATTCGGTCACCGGGGTGACCTGGTCACCCAGTGGCGAGCGGCCAGCCGAGCGACCGGGCGAAATGAATATCCTGCTTCTCGGCGACGACAGCCGAGCAGGCACCCACGGTGAGTACGGCCAGGTCGACGGAGTCCGCTCGGATACCACGATCATCGCCCATTTCGGCACGGACGGTTCGGTCACCCTGGTGTCATTTCCCCGAGACACCCTCGTCACCGTTGCCGCCGGCATCACCCAGACCCCCCGTGACGGCAAGGACAAACTCACCAACGTCCTGTCCTACGGCGGCATCGAGGGGCTCACCCGCACCCTGGAAAAACTGACCAGCCTCAAAATTGATCATTTCATCTCGATCGATCTGGCCGGATTCAAGACCATGACCGACGCGGTTGGCGGGGTGGACGTGTGCGTCGCTCAACTGCCCGGAGGCGGCACGACCAACCTCCACGACAACTTTTCCCAGTGGCGCGGAAAATTCGGGATCAACCATCTCAATGGCGATCAGGCCCTGGCTTTCGTCCGTACCCGCCATGCCCTGCCGGACGAGACCTACCGCGTCGCCCGCCAGCAGCAGTTCCTGTCCAAGCTCCTCGACAAGGCGACCAGCGCGGGTGTATTGACCAACCCCGTCAGGATCACACAGCTGATCGGCGCCGTCGGCGGGTCGCTCAAGGTCGACAACGACCTCACCGAGAACGGCGCCATGATCAAAATCGCCCAGCGGCTGAGCGACCTCGGCGCCGGAAAGCTCACATTCATCACCATCCCCACGCACGTGCCGCTGCGATCCGAGGGCGCCAGCGACGACCAGGGCACGATTCCCCCCCACGGCAACGTGCTGTTCTATGAGCCGGCCGGGCTCGCGCGGGTCCTCGCGCCGCTGCGGCCCGCAACCGGCGACGACACCCTCACCACCACCGGCGCTCCGGCCCTGCCGCCAAGCCAGGTGACCATCGCCGAGGTCCGCAACAGGACCGGGCGGTCGGGCCTGGCCGCGCAGACGACCACGACGCTCGGCGCGATGGGGTTCGCCGGATCGCTCAAACCCACCACCGGCGCGGCGGGGCAGGTCAGCACGGAGATCCGCTACCCAGCCGGGCAGGAGGACGCGGCACGCACACTGTCAGGCCTGATCGCCGGGTCACAGACCATCGCGGACCCGAGGATCAGCAACGGCCTTGTCGTGATACTCGGCACCTCGTTCACGGGCGTGACCGGCCCGCCGACGACACCGGCGGGATCCCCCGCGATCCCCCCGCGGACGCCCTCCGCCGCTGGCGGCTCGGCTGCCCCCGGCTCGGCTGCCCCGGGCGCCGCGGCCACGCCGGCTCCGGCGCCCGTGATCGCCCCGGCGGACACGTCCTGCACTCCGTGAGCGCGGTACACGCCGCGGATCCTGGCTCAACTAAGAGTGCCCGAGGATAGGTCGTTCGATCAGTGAGCGGCTCATCCGCGCCCGATCCGGCAAGGCGGAGGAGGGAGGCGCCCTGGTGCTGGGCGCCGACTGACGACAACGCGGCCGGGCGGGACGCGGGGAGCCGCGAGCCGGACAGTTCTATTCTCGGGTGCTCTAACGTGGACGTCCAATGACACCATCGACCTCCCCGCTGGGACGCCTGCTCGACGGCGTTGTGAGCCGTGTTCTGGATGCCCCGCTTGCCGTCATGCCACCGGACGCGCTCAGCCACACCGACATGGGCACAGGCACGACCGGCCCGGCGAACACGACCGGCACCGGGGCCGTCGACGGCCTCGCCGCGCTGCTTGCCCGCAGGCTGCGCGCTGACCCGGCACGCCCGCTGCTGACGTTCTACGACGATGCCACCGGTGAGCGGACCGAGCTGTCCGCGACCACCGTCGACAACTGGGTTGCCAAAACCGCGAACCTGCTCGTGGACACCCTCGGGATCGGTCCGGGCGACACGATCCGCATCGTGCTGCCACCGCACTGGCAGACCGCGGTGATACTCCTCGCGGCGTGGTCCTCAGGCGCGTGCGTGAGTATCGGCCGGCCGGAGCCAGCTACCGACACCCCCCCGGTGGCGATCTTCACAGCCGAAAATGATCTCGATACCCCACTCGCAACGGGCGACGAGGCCGATGTGGTCGCGCTGTCACTGCGCCCGATGGGCGGCCGGCTCCTGCGGCCCGCGCCGGGGGCGCTCGACTTCGCGGCGGAGATCCTCGCCCACGGCGACCGTTTCACGCCACCGGGGCCACCGGCGAACCAGCGGGCCCTGGTACGGATGGCCAGCTACTACGCGCGGGCCTGGGGCCTGGCCGAACGCGACCGTGTTCTGACGACGGCGGGTTACGAGACGCCCGAGGGGCTTCTCGCCGGGCTGCTGAGCCCCCTGGCCGCCGGAGCGTCGCTGGTCGTCTGTCGAAACCTTGACGACGCCCTCCTTGAGCGCCGGATCACCACCGAGCGTGTCACGGCTGTCTGCGGGCCGATGCCCAGCACCCCCACGGGCATCCGGCGGCTCAGCGTGCCGTCGCGCTGAGCCCATCCGGCGGCGGATGCCCGGCAGGAGCCTGTCCCGCGATCCTGGCTGCGGGTGGCCAGCCGTGTCCAGGTGGTTCCTGGCCCGGCGGAAGGCCGAACCGATACCGGACGAGTTGTCTAGCGGCTCCGGCAATCCGCGTGCGTCCCAGTTCACCGCGTCCGGACACCGGGTACAGACGGGAAAGGTGCCCGGCCCGCGACCTCCTTCTCCCCCGGGCGCTGGAACTCCCCCAGCAACCGCGTTCCCGACCGCTTCTCCGGCTTGACAGTCACCGTGGCACCGGCTCTGACACCGACTGTGACACCGGCAACGTCGGCAGCTGTCCCTGCCCATGACCGCCTGGAGGCCTGACCGCGATGATCGAGCCGACTGATCCGCGCCTGAGTGTCATCGGTACCGGTTACCTGGGCACGACCCATGCCGCCTGTATGGCGGAACTGGGATTCGACGTGGTCGGCGTTGATGTGGACCCGGTCCGGATCAGCTCTCTCGCCGCTGGCGAGACACCGTTCTTCGAACCGGGCCTGGAGGCGCTCGTCCGCAAGAACCTGGAGTCCCACCGCCTGCGTTTCACCACGTCCGTGGCGGATGCCGCGGCTACCGCGGACGTCCACTTCATCTGTGTCGGGACTCCCCAGCTGCCTGGGGCGAACACCGCCGACATGCGCCACGTCGACGCCGCGTTCACCGGGCTCCTGCGGTCGGGAATCCGGCCGGGGGCGCTCATCGTCGGAAAATCCACCGTGCCTGTCGGCACGGCCATGCGGCTGGCGCGACGGCTCGACTCCGAGGCTCCCGGCGTGGAGCTCGCGTGGAACCCGGAGTTCCTGCGTGAGGGCTTCACCATTGACGACACGCTGCGGCCCAGCCGTCTGGTCTTCGGCCTGCGTCCCGAGCCGGCCAAGGCCCAGCGCGCCGAAGCGCTCCTGCGGCGCGTCTACGCCACGCTCATCAACGCCGGGGTGCCGGTCGTCGTCACCGACTACCCCACGGCCGAACTCGTCAAGCTTGCTTCGAACGCGTTCCTCGCAACCAAGATCTCCTTCATCAACGCCATGGCAGAGATCTGCGAGGCCACTGGCGGGGACGTCACCGCGATGTCCACCGCGATGTCCTACGACAGCCGCATCGGCGGGCAGTTCCTGCACGCCGGCCTCGGTTTCGGTGGCGGCTGCCTGCCCAAGGACATCCGCGCCTTCCAGGCCCGCGCCGATGAGCTCGGCGTCGGCCAAGCGCTCGGCTTCCTCGCGGAGGTCGACGCCGTCAACTCCCGCCGCCGCGTCAGGACCGTGAGCCTGGCCATCCAGCTATTGGGTGGGATGGTTGCTGGCAAAAAGATCGCCGTCCTCGGCGCGGCGTTCAAGCCCAACTCCGACGACATCCGTGACTCGCCGGCCCTTGACGTCGCGGGTGCGCTGCACCGCGCCGGTGCCGTGGTGACCGTCTACGACCCGGCGGCAATCCCCAACTGCCGCGCGGCCCACCCGCAGCTGACCTACGCGGACAACGCCGTCCTTGCCGCGGCCGGCGCCGACATCCTCCTGCACCTCACCGAGTGGAGCGAGTTCCGTGAGCTCGACCCCACGGTGCTCGCTCCGGTGGTCGCCAGCAGGATTGTCGTCGACGGCCGCAACGCCTTGGACCCAGCCGCATGGCGCGCGGCCGGCTGGGCTTACCACGCGCTGGGCCGGCCCGCCTGACGACGAGCCGCGGCCGGCTGCCTCGCGGCCGGTCTCGGCCCGTGGTGTCCGGGCGCTCATGTCCAGGTGGTGACTTCGCCCAACGTGCCGCTCGCCACGTCGTAGACAAAACCCCGGACTGACGTGGACGCGCTTAGGAAGGGACTGGAGCGAAGACGCGAGACAGATACCCGGATGCTCGCCTCAAGATCGGTGAAGGCGTGGACAGGCCACGCCGGCCGCACCCCCACGTGTTCGAACAGTTTTTCCCGAAAACCGTCATCCGTGATGGTCATCATCCCACACTGGGTGTGCTGCAAAAGAATGATCTCCGTCGTGCCGAGCTCGTGCTGGCTGACCGCCAGCGAACGGATCACATCGTCGGTGACCACACCGCCGGCGTTGCGCAGGACATGCGCGTCGCCTTCCGCGAGGCCCAGCAGCGCATGGACGTCCAGCCGGGCGTCCATGCAGGCCAGGACCGCCACACCGGTGGCGGGCGCGGCTGGGCGCGCCCGCGTCGGCGCGTCGCCGGCCTGCCGGGCCGCCGCGAAGCTCGCGGCACGCGCCACCATGGAGTCGGTGGCCGTGCGGGGAACGGTGGCAGTGTGTGAGCCTTCGGCCCGTACTGAACCTCGGCCGTCGACCATGGTCATCGTGGTGCAACCTCCATCGGCGCGGTGGACACAGCAGAACCAGGTTCGTTCGTGCACGGCAGCGTCGCCGGGAACCCGCCAGCGCGGTGTGCCGCCACACAGCAGCCCGGCCAGGCACCCGCCGAGCTGCTGTGTGGCAAGTCGTCACCACAGCCAGCCGCAACAAGGATGACGCGGCCACGCCGCTTTCGCCAGCGGTACGCGGCCCAACAACACAGATCGCAATCGCAAACGCACGTTGACCGTACGGAGCGAAACGCACATCACGGCAACCAGCCCGACAGTCGAGTCACCAACCGGAGCAGGGGGCATACTTGCCGCGAGGGATCGGCCCGACAGGCTACCCGGCGACCGCGCGCCCGGCGTTCCCGCCTGGCCAGGACCGTCGGCACGCCCGTCGCCAGCCGCACCCCCATGTCAGCGAGATCGCCGTCCCGACTAGCCTTTCGTGCGCGGCCGTGGACCTACTCACGCGCCGGTATTGCGCTGTGACGCAAGCATCGAAGGGGATCGGCGTCCTCGAGGAGGAGATCAGCGAGAACCGGTCCAGTCAATGACGATGAATTTTAATCTTGCCGGTCGCCGGCGGCGTCGAGAACCTGGAAGGCAGCCGGCCCCGCGATGATGATTTCGCTCGCGCGGCCGGCGGCCCAAACAGCTAGGGGGGTAGCGGATGAGCCAGGGGAGACCGTCGGTAGACTCAGCCGGTGACGCAAACCGGTCAAGAGCACCCGAAGCATCTGAGGTGAACGCGGCACCGGCGGAGGCCTGCGCGGAACGATCACGCTGGCAAGTGCTCGGCCATGAGCTGGCGAAGTTCGGAGTCGTCGGCGTCGTCTGCTACGCCATCGACGTCCTCGTGTTCAACCTGTGCCACGGGCTTGTGGGCATGGGTCCGCTCAGCGCGAAAACCGTCTCCACCATCGTGGCCGCGACCTGCGCCTACATCGGCAACCGGAACTGGTCGTTCACGCACCGGGCGCGTACGGGCCTCAAGCGCGAATACACACTGTTCGCCATCCTCAACGCCATGGGTCTGGCAATCGCCTTGGGCTGTCTGGGCTTTGCCAACTACGTACTGAACCTGCACAGTGTGCTCGAGCTCAACCTGGCCGGAAACGTGGTCGGCACCGGGCTCGGCACCATCTTCCGGTTCTGGGCCTACAAACGGTGGGTCTTCCTGCATCCCGACGATCCGAAGGCGGCGCTGCATACCGCGGCCGAGGCGCAGCGCCGGCAGGGTGTCCCCGAGCCCGCTGGCCACGCATAGCCGGGGGCGCATCGGTATCGGAACAGAACCCCGGCGTTCCGATACCGATTGGTTCCCATCAGCCGTGGATGCGCTACGCTCTGGGACAAGCCCGCGCGTTTCCTTCTTGTCGGCGTCGCCGCTTGTGACGGCAGGCGGAGCGCGTCGAAAGCCACCGGATGGCACGTGTCGGCTTGCAGCCGGCTGGTCGAAGGCGGCATAGTTTCAGTTTGGGCCGCCCGAGACCTCAGGAAACCTAGGCCACAGGGGGACGCCGTGGTGCGGCCTACGCTTGATTCGTCCCGCTCCGGGGGCCGCCCTCGGGACGATTCACGGGACGGCGCGATTCGTCGCGCCACCCTTCAGCTACTCGCCGAAGTTGGGTACGACGGCGTCACCATGGACAGGGTGGCCACCCGGGCGAAAGCCGGCAAAGCCACCATCTACCGCCGCTGGCCCTCCAAGGTCGCCCTGGTCATGGACGCGATCACGACGATCACCGAGCAGTCCGTGCCCATTCCCGACACCGGTTCGTTCCGCATGGACATGCTGGCCTTCATCTCCTCGTTCCGAGATGCCATCGGCGATGACCGCGGCAGGATCATCGCCGAGCTGGTGTCTGAAATGCCCCGTAACTCCGAGCTGCGCGAAGCCCTTCGCAATGGGCTGCTCGCCCAGCGCAAAACCGCGTCCGATGTCATCGTGCACCGCGGCATCGTCCGCGGGGAAATCAGCGCGGAGGTCGACCACACGGTGCTCATGGAGCTCGGTCCCGCCCTCGTTCTGCAGCGGGTGCTGCTCTCCGGAGAGGTCGTCGACGCCGCGTTCATGGAACGGATCGTCGACGACCTCATCGTTCCCTACGCCGTCCACGGCTTGGCGGACCAGCCGACGCGCTGACTCCGGGCGGCGCTGGGAGCACCGCGGCGAATTGGTTCCCAGCGCCGCGCGACAATGCTTTTCTCGTGCGGGCGGAAGCGCGAGAACGCCTGACAAACGGGGGGAGACATGACAACCGGCCAGACACTCGCGGTCGACCTCGGTACCGGTTACACGTCCGCCTGCGTCGGCCTGGACGGCCGGGGGGAATCCCTGCGGCTCGGGCCGGGCGGGCCGATGCCGGCCGTGGTCAGCCTCAGTCTTGACGGCCGGCTGCTGACCGGTACCGCCGCGGTGGACGTCGCGGCCACCCATCCCGACCGCGCGCAACGTCATCCGTTACAGGCGCTGGAAACGACCGAGCGGGTCCAGCTCGGTGAGGTGACCATCCCCACGATCGAGCTGATCGCCGCCGTCCTGCGCCAGGTCCTGCACGAAGCGGCCCGCCACGCTCCGGGCCCGCCACCCCGCCAGGTGGTTCTCACCGCGCCGGCCCGATGGACAGCCACGGAGGTCGACAGCCTGCGGGCAGCCGCTACCAGGGCGGGGCTCACCGACGTCATGCTGCTTCCGGAACCGATCGCGGCGGCCCGCTATCACGCCGCCCCTGACAGCATCCGCGCGGGCACGGCCGTTGCGATATATGATCTTGGAGCCACAACCCTCGCGACGACGATTCTCACCGCGACACCCAACGGATTCGAGATCCGCGGCGAGCCCGGCGGCAATCCCGCCTTCGGCGGTGACGACATCGACGATGCCTTACTTCGCCAGCTGGCGGACCGTGCGCGCACGGTCGACTCGGCCGCCTGGGACGAGCTGTGGGCCGATCTGAGCCCATCCGGGCGCCAGCGGCACAACCAGCTACGCCAACAGGTCATAGCAGCCAAGGAAGGACTGTCAACCGCCACCGTCCGTGCCATTGCGGTCGGCGGATCCATCGGCGACATCCAGCTCACCCGGGCGGAGCTGGAAGCGTCGATCGAGGGTGACCTACGCGCGACCGTGACCGAACTGATCCGCACAATCGAGCGTGCGGGGATCCGGCCCGGCGAGCTCAGCGCGATCTTCCTTGTCGGCGGATCGACCCGCATCCCACGGATTTCGGCGCTGGTGACGGAGCTGACCGGCATCCGCCCCCGGCCCGCCGCCGACCCCCAGGCCGCGACAGCGCTGGGCGCTCTGCTCACCGCGACCGCGACCGCGACCGCGACCGCGACCGCGATGCCCGCTGGGCCCGGATCGATCCCCTACGCCGCCCGCGTCGCGGCGGAACCCGAGGCGGGTGCGGCCGGTGCCCGCCCCTTCGGGGCCCGGGATGACTATGCCCCGACCGCCCGCTACCCGTTCGGTGAGCTCCCGCGCTCAGACACATACCCGCCACCGGGCGCATACCCACCACCGGGAACGATGGGCGGACCGCCGCGGCAGCAGCCGTCAGGCCGGCGGCAGACCGCCATCATCGGAGCGATCGTCACGCTGCTGGTCCTCGCCGTCGGCATTCCGATGATCGCGCTGACCGTGGCCAGTTCGGACAAACCCGACCCCAGCCCGACGGCGGGCACGACCCTGCCCGCGATCCCCGCCGGACCGACGGGCACGCCGCGGCCCGCCTCGTCGGCGTCATCATCGCCATCACCATCACCATCGCCATCGCCGTCCCCGTCGGCAACCGGGTCCACCAACGGTCTGACCGTGGCCCAGCGCAGGCTGCGGGCGCTGCTCGATCCCGCTGAGATAACGGACTGCGAAGCGAATCCGGATGCCGAGGACTCCGACATCGACGCATCGCTGACGTGTGTGGCGAGCAACGGCACAGCCGTGATCGCGTTCCACTACTACACCGCCAAATCACTGCGCGGCGACGTCGACTACCGGTCCGGCCAGATCACCGACGAGGGCAGCTGCGAGAACGGCCGTTCCAGCGTCGGGACCTGGCAAGTGAACAGCAGTTCCACCGTCGACGTCGGTGCGCTCCTGTGCTACTACCACAGTGGACGGTTTGTGATGTTCTGGAGCTACGACTCAGATCTCGTCAGCTTCGCCGCCGCGGACACCGACGCGGCATCCCTGTACCAGTGGTGGAAGCGGTTCGACCCCTTGGCCTGAACCACCGCCGGTAGTGACCCGCGACGAGCCGATGGCCGCCGAACAGCCTAACCGGTGGGTGGCCCAGGGCGTGTCTGATGGATCTTCGATCGTGCGGATCAATGCCCAGAAGGCGTCCTGCGGCGTTGTCGTCGGTCCGGATAGAACACCGCTATCCGGACCTCCTCCGCCTTGCAGGCCACTTTCTAGATCATCGCCCACATCGACCAACATCCATCAGACACGCCCTAACGGTTACGCTCGTGGCCGTAACCATCGATGTCGGTGTTGACGGGGCCTCGGCGCCGAAGGTCGATCTCGTCGACCAGCCGGTAGATGGTTGCGTGCACCTCTTCGACCCGTGGCAGATTCGCCAGCACGACCTGACCGCGTTCACCGGCGCTTTCGATGGTCAGCGTGCCGGAGCCCAGCAGGCGTTCGGCGAACGAGTGGTGGAACGAGACATCGTTGAGCCGCTGAAGCGGGATGTCACGGCCGTTGCGGGAAAAGACGCCCGTCCGGATGACAACACGTTCCGTTGTCACAACATAACTTGTCGTGATCCACTGTAACCACGGACGCAGGCTTGTGACAGTGAGCAGGGCCGCCGCGGCCGTGATCACGAGCCACTGTGCCGCATGCTGGAACGAACCCGCCGGTATCGCCAGCACACCGAACAGCGTCAGGCCCAGAACCACGACGAACGCGGTGGCCGGCCCAGCAAGCCTGATCCAGTGCGGATGAAGGTGCAGGACAACCTCTTCATCGCTGGTCAGAATGCTCTCTGGAAATCCCACGCGGCCGATCGTCTCACCGTCACCACGTCAGCGGCGCCTGAGGGTCGATCGGCTCGGCGTCACCGCAGATGGACGACGTCCCCCGCGGCGAAGGCCCGGTCGTCCACGACAAGCCGGCCATGGGCATCCACAGCTGTGGCGGCGCCCACCACGACAGCACCGTCGGGCAGCTCAACCCGCACCTGCTGACCGAGCGTCGCGCACACCGAGCGGTAAGCCTCCCTGGCACGATCCGGTTCCGCGAGCCAGGCCCGGTATCCCGCGGCGAGTTCCCGCAGCACCTCGATCAACAACTCACCCCGGCCAGTCGCCGGCCGCGACGCCCGCCGCTGGCAGAGCGCTACGCTGGTCGCCCCGAGGGGCAGCTCATCGGCGGCCGTATCGACGTTCAGGCCCACCCCCACGACCACCGCGGTCGTTGCCGGTTGGCAGGGAACGGCCTCGGCAAGGATTCCCGCTACCTTCGCGCCGTCCACCAGCACGTCGTTCGGCCACTTGAGAACGGCCGGGATACCGGCGGAACCGCGCAGCGCGCCAACCAGCGACGCGCCGGTGAGCAACGGCAGCCAGCCGAGGGCCGCGGCCGGCACCATGGGCCGCAGCAGCACCGAGAAGGTGAGTCCCGCGCCCGGTGGCGAGACCCAGGACCGGTCAAGACGCCCACGGCCGGCCCACTGCGACTCGGCGACCAGCACCCGCCCTTCACAGGCGCCCGTCTTCGCCGCCGCCACAAGATCGGCGTTGGTCGAGCCGGTCTCCCCGACGACCCGCACGTCGAGGCCGTCATCGGCGAGCGCCGCCGCTACCAGGCCGGCGTCCAATGGAAGCCGGCGCGGATGTGTCTTCGATGTCCGCATGCCAGCCAGGGTGCCACCGACCGGCCTGTTACCGGAGCGTTGTCCTGGCGGGCTGACTACCGTTACGTTCCGCCACGGGTACTGGTTTGTGCCCCCCACCCGCGAATCGAGCACGCGGAGCCGTACCCGCCGTACGCTGCCCGGCATGGTACTTCCTGTTCCCGCTCAGAATCCCGCGCAGGGCTCGGTACCCGACCTTCTGACGGCCACCGGCAAGATTGCCGAGTTGAAGCGGGTCAACGACGAAGCGGTACACGCCGGTTCCCAGCGGGCCGTTGACGCCCAGCACGCCAAGGGCAAGATGACAGCCCGTGAACGGATCGAGGCATTCCTCGACCCCGGATCGTTCGTCGAAACGGACGCGTTCGCTCGGCACCGCTCGCATGATTTCGGACTCGATCGCAACCGCCCCTACGGTGACGGCGTGGTGACAGGATACGGCACGGTGGACGGCCGCCAAGTCTGCGTGTTCAGTCAGGACTTCACGGTTTTCGGCGGCAGCCTGGGCGAGGTCTTCGGTGAGAAGATCATAAAAATCATGGACCTGGCGCTGAAGACCGGCTGCCCGGTGGTGGGTATCAACGACTCGGGCGGCGCGCGTATCCAGGAAGGCGTTGTTTCGCTGGGCCTCTACGGTGAGATCTTCTATCGCAACGTGATGGCGTCGGGAGTCGTCCCACAGCTTTCGCTGATCATGGGCCCGTGTGCCGGCGGTGCCGTTTACTCCCCCGCCATCACCGACTTCACCCTGATGGTCGACAAAACCAGCCACATGTTCATCACCGGTCCAGACGTCATCAAGACCGTGACCGGCGAGGACGTCGGCATGGAGGAGCTCGGCGGCGCGCACACGCACAACTCCCGCAGCGGCGTCGCCCACTTCCAGGCCGTGGACGAGACCGACTGCCTGGAGAGCGCTCGGGCGCTGCTGTCGTTCCTGCCGTCGAACAACATGACGGATCCGCCGGCCTTCGCCGCGGTGGCCGACATCCAAGCGGAGATCACCACCGAGCTGGACGTGTTCATCCCGGACTCGCCCAACACTCCCTACGACATGCACACAGTGATCGAACATGTGCTCGACGAGGGCGACTTCCTGGAGATCCACGCCCAGTTCGCACAGAACATGATCTGTGGCTTCGGGCGGATCGACGGACGTTCGGTGGGCGTCGTCGCCAACCAGCCGATGCATTTCGCCGGCACCCTCGACATCGACGCCAGCGAAAAGGCGGCACGCTTCGTCCGGACGTGCGACGCGTTCAACATCCCGGTACTCACCTTCGTCGATGTTCCCGGCTTCCTGCCCGGTACCTCGCAGGAGTGGAACGGGATCATCCGCCGCGGCGCGAAGCTCATCTACGCCTACGCCGAGGCCACGGTCCCCAAGGTCACCGTCATCACCCGGAAGGCCTACGGGGGTGCATACGACGTCATGGGATCGAAGCACCTGCGGGCCGACATCAACCTGGCCTGGCCGACCGCGGAAATCGCGGTGATGGGCGCCCAGGGCGCGGTAAATATCATCTACCGCCGGGAACTCGCGTCCACCGACAGCCCGGAAGACCGCCGCGCGGAACTGATCGCGGACTACACCCAGCACTTCGCCACCCCCTACATCGCCGCCGAACGCGGGTACGTGGACGCTGTGATCTCGCCGTCAGTCACCCGTCGCGAAGTGATCCGAGCCCTTCGGCTGCTGCGGACCAAGCGGGAGTCGCTCCCGCCCAAGAAGCACGGAAACATTCCGCTGTAGGTGCGCCTCACCTTCATGAAAGGAACGTCAGGTGGATACCAGCGGCGACAGCCACACCCGTCCGTATCTGCGGGTGGTGTCGGCGAACGCGTCCGCCGAGGAGATTGCCGCGGTGGTCGCGGTGCTCCGCCTGCGGGCGGCGGCCTCACCGCCCGGCCCGACGGCGCCGTCGGGCTGGACCGACCGGGCCGCGGCGCTCCGCCAGACCGTACGTTCCGGCCCGGACGCGTGGCGGCAGACCGGTTTCGTCCAGGGCGTCCGCACCCGAGCCGACTGGTAACCCGCGGAGGTTCCGGCAGCAGGGTGTTCGGCCAGACAGCGGCGTCCGGGTGGATGGATCGCGAAGCCGCGGAGAGATGCGCCGGAGGTATCGCGCGTCGACCGACGAGCCAGGGCACCCATGCATCGCGCGGCAATGGACGGGCAGCGATGAGGCGAGGCGCCGCCCGGACGCCGCGAGCCGGCCAGGTCCTGTTGCCGGCGCCGCTAAGAATTAAGAACGCCTACTGCCGACAACAGATGTGAGGTCCCCGGCCTCCGCGGGACATTAGGACTCAGCCACGCTGAACGAGGACGGGAGAAACGTGCGTAAGATCCTCATCGCCAACCGGGGAGAAATCGCTGTCCGGGTCATCCGCGCGTGCCGGGACGCCGGGTACGCAAGCGTCGCGGTGTACGCCGAGCCCGATATCGATGCCCTCCATGTCCGCATCGCGGACGAAGCGTACGCCCTCTCGGGCAACACACCGGGCGACTCCTATCTTCGAATAGACAAGATTCTCGATCTCTGCCGGGCAAGTGGCGCCGACGCCGTCCACCCCGGCTACGGCTTCCTGTCGGAGAACGCCGACTTCGCCGAGGCGGTCATCGCCGCGGGCATGACCTGGATCGGGCCGCCGCCCGAGGCCATCCGGCGCTTGGGTGACAAGACCGCGGCCCGGCACATCGCCCTTGCCGTGGGGGCCCCGCTCGCCCCCGGCACCGCCGATCCCGTTGGCGGCATCGAGGAGGTCTTGGCCTTCGCGGATCAGTACGGGCTGCCGGTCGCCATCAAGGCAGCCTTCGGCGGTGGCGGGCGTGGGCTCAAGGTCGCGTGGAACAGCGACGAGCTGCCTGAGCTCTTCGAAAGCGCGGTCCGCGAGGCCACCGCCGCGTTCGGCCGGGGTGAGTGCTTCGTCGAGCGCTACCTGGACCAGCCCCGCCACGTCGAGACCCAGATCCTCGCGGACACCCACGGCACAGTCGTCGTCGTCGGCACCCGGGACTGCTCGTTGCAGCGGCGCTACCAGAAACTCGTCGAGGAGGCCCCGGCGCCGTTCCTCACCGAGGAGCAGCGCACGTCGCTTTATCAGGCCTCTCGGGCCATCTGCCGGGAGGCCGGCTACGTGGGCGCGGGCACGGTCGAGTTCCTCGTCGCCCGAGACGGGATGATCAGCTTCCTCGAAGTCAACACCCGCCTGCAGGTCGAGCATCCCGTCACCGAGGAGACCAGCGGCATCGACCTCGTTCGCGCGCAGTTCCGCATCGCCGAGGGTGAGGCACTCGACCCGACCGACCCGGCCCCCCGGGGGCACTCGATCGAGTTCCGTATCAACGGCGAGGATCCCGGGCGTAACTTCCTGCCGGCCCCGGGCACGGTCACCCGGTTTGTCGCGCCCACCGGGCCGGGTGTGCGGGTCGACACCGGTGTCGAGTCCGGCACCGTTATCGGCGGCGCCTTCGACTCGCTGCTCGCCAAGCTGATCGTCACTGGCGCGAGCCGGACCGAGGCGCTGGAACGCGCCCGCCGCGCGCTGGCCGAGATGGCCGTCGACGGTATGGCCACGGTGCTGCCGTTCCACCGGGCTGTCGTACGGGATCCGGCTTTCGCGCCGAGGGACGCGACCGAACCGTTCCGAGTGCACAACCGCTGGATCGAGACCGAGTTCGACAACACGATCCCGGTCTTCACCGGCGGCGCGGACGCCGAAACCGCGCCGGTGGAGCGAGAGTCGGTGGTGGTGGAGGTCGGCGGCCGGCGTCTTGAGGTTGTCCTGCCCGCTGGCCTCGGATCGGCGGCCGCTCCGGCGGCCGGTCGCGCGGCTCCGCCCCGGAGACGCTCCGGCGCGAAAGCAACGAAGGCCGTTGCTGGGAACGCACTGACCAGCCCCATGCAGGGCACCATTGTCAAGATTGCTGTCAGTGACGGCGACACCGTCGAAGCCGGTGATCTTATCGTCGTCCTGGAGGCGATGAAGATGGAACAACCGATCACCGCGCATCGGGCGGGTGCCGTGGCCGGGCTCACCGCGACCGTCGGTGCCGTCGTCTCCAGTGGCGCCGTCCTCTGCGAGATCACAAGCGACCGACAATAGGGGTGTGGATCAAGGAAAGGGGCTGGGGCACCTGCCCCAGCCCCGCGACGCCGCACCCCCTGCTGCCGGTCGCCCCAGGGACTGATCCCGGCCGCTTCCCGGCCGGCTGACAGACTCCCGGGAAACCTGTCCGTAGGCTGGCGAGTGTGGCAGCAGGCATGGAAGCGGGCATGGAAGAGGGCCGGGTTCCCGGGGACGGGTCGGTGGACCCAGGCGGCAAGCGGCCGGTGTCACCCGAGCGACCGCCCTTTGCCGGGCTGGTGTATTACCTGGTGGGCGGAACGCTGCCCCCGCGGTACACGCCATGGGTGTCGCACGATCTGACAGGTCCGCGGTGGCGGGTCCGGCAGGCTTCCCGCCCGCCGTTGGTTATGCTGCCATTCGCGATCATGTTCGCGCTGCTACCCGGGCGGCTGGAGGTCCGGCTCACCATCTCGATCTTCCTGCTCGTCGCGACGGTGGGACTCGGATTCGCCACCGCTGGCCACTTCCGCAACCGGCGCCTCGTCCAGCACGGTCTCGCACCGGTCCTCCCGCCCGAGGAAGACGACGGCATCGACCTTTAGAGCGCCCGGCAATAGGGGACGCGGCGTCGCGGGGCCAGGGCACGCACCTCGCCGCGTTGTCGTCAGTCGCCACCCAACACCAGGGTGGCTCTCTCCGCCGCCTCGCGATGCACGCACCCCAGCCCCGCTCCTTGATCCACGCCCCTATTGCCGGGCGCTCTTAGAGCGTGTTGAGATCGGGCTTTCGATCAGTGAGCCGCGTCCAGGCGGCTCCTGGCCGCGTCACCGCGGCGGCTTTGGGCCACCAGGGCACGCCCGGTCGACCGTCATGCGTGTTGATCGACCGAGCAAGCCCTAGAAACTGGCGAACAGGTCCCGGGGCATGGCGATCCGCGCGGCTTCGGACAACGACCCGGAGACCGATGGGTAGATCGCGAACGTGTGGGCAACCTGGTCGACGGTCAGGCCGTTGGCGACCGCCAGCGACACCGGGAAGATCAGTTCTGACGCCCGGGGCGCTACGACAACCCCACCCAGAACGCTGCCGCTGCCAGGCCGACAGAACAGCTTGACGAAACCGTCCGTGACGGCCTCCATCTTCGCCCGCGGGTTCCGGGCAAGCGGGAGGATCGTCGTATGCGCCGCGACCGCGCCTGACTCGATCATCCGTTGGGAGATGCCGACGGTCGCGATCTCCGGCTCGGTGAAGATGTTCGACGACACGGTACCCAGCCGCAGTGGGGTGACCGCCTCACCGAGCGCGTGCCACATGGCGATCCTGCCCTGCATGGCGGCGACGGACGCCAGCGGCAGCACCCCGGTACAGTCACCAGCGGCGTAGACCCCCGGCACCGATGTCCTCGACATCCGGTCGACCTCGATATGGCCGGTCGTGTTCAGGCGTATCCCGACGTCGGTCAGACCGATCTCCGATGTGCGCGGCACCGAACCGACGGCCATCAGGACGTGGCTGCCACTGATGATCCTGCCGTCCTCGAGCTCGACCTCCACACCGTCGGCGACCCGGCGGGTCGCCGACGCCCGGGAGCAGCCCAGCACCGTGACGCCCCTGCGCCCGAACACATCCTCCAGGACCCGGGCCGCGTCGGGATCCTCCCCAGGCAGCACCCGGTCGCGGGAGGAGATGAGTGTCACCTGCGCACCGAGCGCCCGGTAGGCGCTGGCGAACTCGGCGCCGGTGACGCCGGAACCGACCACGATCAGATGTTCGGGCAGCCTGTCGAGGTCGTAGAGATGGCGCCAGGTGAGAATTCTCTCACCGTCAGGTATCGCGGTCGGCACGATCCGCGGCGACGCACCGGTGGCGATCAACATGATGTCGCCGAAGAACGCCTCACCAGAATCGATCTCGACGACATGCGGACCGACCAGCCGCCCGCGGGCGCGCACAACCCGGACGGCCTCTTTTTCCAGTCGGGTCTCGATGTCACGGGACTGCGCCTGGGCAAGCCCCCGTACCCGGGCGTAGACCCGCTCGATGTCCACACCAGCACCGGCAGGCAGCTCACAACCGGGTGCCGCCATGGCATCCCAGCCCGCTTCCGGCAGCACGAAACCGCCGTCTCGCAGCCGGACACCGAGCGAGGGCGCCGCGGCCAGGGCCGTCATCGCCGCCGATGTGGCGATCAGGGCCTTCGATGGAACACAGTCAGTAAGGACGCAGGCACCGCCCATCCCATCCGCATCGATGAGTGTGACAAATGCCCCCAGCTCAGCTCCGACAAGGGCCGCCTCATACCCACCGGGCCCCCCTCCAAGGATGACAATTCGCGGCACGTGCGCGCTCCCTTCCGTGGGCGGCGTTCCCACCAGCTATCTTGCCTCCTGCCGCGCGCCGTACCACTGGGATCGGACCGACTTTCGTACAATCAGGGAAAGGTAACCCGCCGGCCCGGTGCGTCAGCACAGTCGGGGAGAACGTGGGTACGGTAGGCGCCAGTGGAGATCCTTGAGATACGCCGTCACCCCGGCCGCGATGGCCGCGACGAAAGAGCCCGCGAGAGGCGTACGCCATGACCATGTACGCCGCCTACGGCAGCAACCTCGATCCGGCCCAGATGAAGGAACGTGCACCACACGCTCCGGTCATCGGGACCGGCTGGATACACGGCTGGAGACTCACCTTCGGTGGCGAGGACGTCGGCTGGGAAGGCGCGCTCGCCACTATCGTCGAGTCCCCCGGCTCCCATGTCTACGTGATGCTCTACGACATCGACCGGCGTGATCTGCGGCAGCTCGACGTGTGGGAGGGCGCCGACGCCGGCCTCTACACCCGCATCCGCGTGCGCGTTTCCACCCTGGACGGCGACGCGCTTGCCTGGGCGTACGTCCTGGACGCCTACGAAGGCGGGCTGCCGTCCAAACGGTACGTATCGATCATGGCCGACGCGGCGGAGCGAGCCGGTGCTCCGGCCGACTACGTCGCCCAGCTACGCATGCGCCCAACCGCGTAAGAGCGCCCAGCGGCAAGTGCGTGGAGCAAGGAGCGAGGCTGGGGAGCGATGGCGTGAGGGGCCCCGGGCTCGCCCCGTCGCCTACGAGTTGTCGATCGGAGCGGAGCGCAACGCCGGTTCCTGCTGCTGGACAGTCTGCCCACGCGCGGCCAGCTCGTCGCTCAGCAGCCCGAGGATGCGCACGAGGTCGGCCTGATCTTGCGCGGACAGCACATCGAACAGCGTCGAAGCGCGTTCGACGTGTTCGCGACCGACCCTGTCCACGACGCGTTCACCCTTGCTTGTCAGGGTGATGAGCGTCGCCCGGCGATCCCGCGGATGGCGGGCGCGGCGGACCAGGCCTTCGTGCTCAAGGGTGTCGACAAGCCCGGTGATGGCCCGAGCTGTCGTTCCGAGATCATCAACAAGATCACGCATGATGGGCGGATGCGGATGGTGTCGCAAAGCCGACAGCAGCCGCACACCAGCCGGACTCACACCATCGAGACCGACAGTGGCCTGAAGATAGCGCACCCAGGCTGGCCCAAAACGAACAAAAGCATAAAAAACACGCTCGCGCAGAGGGCGCTCCGGTTCACTACTGTGAGCTACATATTGGTTACCCATGAGACAAACCGTTACTGGTTTCACAATCACTGGTGGTACTGTTACCTGCGTCAACATGCGTGAGCACAGATCACCTTAACTAGTGGGGAGACCCCGATGTCGGCGCTCGCACGTTGGTGCCTCCGGCACCGTCGTCTTGTGATCCTTTTCTGGATCATCGCCTTCCTGGTCGGCGGCGCGACAGCCGGCACCACCACCAAACGGCTGACCTTCGACTTCTCCCTGCCCGGCCAGCCCGGCTTCGAGACCTCCCAGAAGATACTCGCGACCTACCACACCGAGGGTCAGGGAGCGCCGGACATCCTGGTGCTGGCCGCGAAGCCCGGCGACAAGGTCGACGACCAACAGGCGGCGAGCACATTCGCCGCGGTCGAACACGACGTGCCCAACGTGCGGGTCGTCGGGAAGGCCACGACCGGCGACAACATCTTTACCACGGCCGACGGGCGAGCCCAGTTCGCCTACGTCTTCTACCCACCGCAGACCAGCTTCGCGTCCGCGACCCTGGACAAGCTGAAGACGTCAATCGCCGCCCACACGCCGGCATCGCTGACCGGGACCGTCACCGGCATAGAGGAACTCCAGACCAACGGCGGCTCCAGCGGTGGGCCGGGGGTACTGGTCGAGACCCTGCTCGCCGGAGTCGGTGCCCTGGCGATTCTCGCGTTCGTCTTCGCCTCCATGCTCGCGCTGGTACCGCTGCTCGTCGCGGCCGTGGCGATCACATCGACCTTCCTGATCCTGCTGGGGCTGACCTTCTTCGCGGACGTGTCGTTCCTGGTGCAGTTCCTCGTCTCCCTGATCGGTCTCGGGGTAGCCATCGACTACTCGTTGCTGATCGTCACCCGGTGGCGCGAGGAGCGTGCCCACGGCCGGGAGAACCACGACGCGATCGTGGCCTCGATGGAGTCGGCGGGCCATGCCGTGCTGTTCAGCGGCCTCACCGTCGCGATCGGCCTGGTCGCCCTGGTCGTCATTCCGGTGCCCTTCCTGCGTTCCATCGGCTACGGCGGAATGCTCATTCCGCTGGTCAGCGTGGCGGTCACCACCACGCTGCTGCCCGCCCTGCTCGGTGGCATCGGCCCCCGCGTCGACTGGCCGCGGATCCGGCACGAGAACACCGCGAGCCGGTTCTGGACCAGGTGGGCATCGCTGGTCGTGCGCCACCGTTGGATCGCCGCCGGCGCCGGACTCGCCATCCTTACCGCCCTGATCATTCCGTTCTTCGGGATCCAGATCGGCACGGCGCAGTCCTCGTCGCTGACGAAAACCGGGCCCGCCTACGAGGCACTGAAGATCCTTGAGAACGGCGGTGCGCCGACAGGCATCCTCACCCCGGCCGAGATTCTGGTCGACACGTCGGCGGCTGCCGACGTGGTGCGGCGCGTGCGCGCGGTGGACGGCGTGGCCACCGCGACGGCCCCGACCGGCCCGGCGTCGAACCGGGCCGGCACGTCGATCGTCCTCGCCGTGCCGAACAACGAGACCGCGGGCGGCAGCAGCACCGACCCGATCCGGCGGATGCGGTCCGCCCTGGACAACGTGCCCGGGTTCATCGGTCTGACCGGGATAGGCGCCCTGCAGCTGGACTACATCCATGCTGTCTACGGGGCGTTCCCGCTGGCGCTCGGCCTGATAGTCCTAATCACCTACATCCTGCTGGTACGTGCCTTCCGCTCGCTGCTGCTGCCGCTCAAGGCAGTGTTGTTCAACCTGATCTCCCTGGGGGCGACGTTCGGGGCGGTGGTGCTGTTCTGGCAGTACGGTTATGGCGCCGAGGCGGTCTACGGCATCAAGGCCACCGGCTCCATCACCTTCTGGCTGCCCCTGATGGTCTTCGCCTTCCTGTTCGGCCTGTCCATGGACTACGAGGTGTTCATCCTCGCCCGCATCCGGGAGGAGTACGACGCTCGCGGCAACACCGACGCCGCCGTCATCGAAGGGGTCGGCCGTACCGGGCGGCTCGTCACGTCGGCCGCGCTGATCCTCTTCCTGTCGTTCCTGTCGCTGTCAAGCGGACCGCAGACCGACATCAAGCTGTTCGCGACCGCGCTCGGCTTCGGCATCCTGCTGGACGCCACCGTTGTCCGGATGCTGCTGGTGCCGGCGCTGGTGTCGCTGTTCGGCGCGTGGAACTGGTACCTGCCGGACTGGACAGCGAAGCTGCTGCGGGTGCGGGAGTCCCACGCCCACAGCAGCTCGAGCATTCCGCCGCCGCGAGCCCACAGCCAGGCCGAGTTCCCGATAAACCGATAAACCGTGTGTCCCGGGTTGGGTTGACCGTGGTGGGCGGCCCAGCCCGGGATCTTGTTCTGGTAGATCAGCACGCTGGTTTCGTCAGCACGACGCGCTGGCCCGCTCCAGCCCACGCAGAGCGGACGCGGCAAGGAACCGGACGCCCGTCCCGATCGCGGCCTCGTCCACGTCGAAGGTGCCCTGATGCAGGTCGTAGGTGTGCCCGCCGGGGGAACGGGTACCAAGACGAGCAAGCGCGCCGGGGACATGGTCGAGGTACCAGGCGAAGTCCTCACCACCGAGGGACTGCATGATCGGTATCTCCGCGCCTGGCGCAAGCACGCGCTGTAGCGCTGTCCGGAACACCTCGATGATTTCGGCGCTGTTCACCACCGGAGGTACCCCGCGCCGGTAATCGAGGGCGAGGCTCGCCCCGTAAGGGGCGACGATCTGTTCGGCGAGCCGGCGCACGAGCGTGGGCACGTCCTCCCAGGTGTCCCGGGACAGCGTGCGAACCGTCCCGGCGATACTGCCCGCCCGCGGGATCGCGTTGGCCACAGTGCCAGCCTCGATGTGCCCCCACACCAGCGACAGTGAAGAGCGTGGATCCACCAGGCGGGACAACGCCGCGGGCAGTTCCACCGCCAGCCTGGACAACGCGTAGATCAGGTCAACCGTGTTCTGCGGACGTGACGTGTGACCGCCAGGGCCGCCGAGGGTGATCCTGACCGAGTCGGCGGCCGAGGTGACAGGACCAACGCGCAGGCCGATGCTCCCGACGTCCAGGGACGGGTCGCAGTGCACCGTCATGGCGGCGGACACCGGCTTGAGCACACCGGCGTCGATCACGTCCAGCGCACCGCCCGGCATGGTCTCCTCGGCCGGCTGGAACACGAGCCGGACCGTTCCCGTGAGCGGGCTGACCCGGGCGAACTCGGCGAGCGCCAGCCCCGTCCCCAGCACGACAGCCGTGTGGACGTCGTGGCCGCAGGCATGGCAGACACCGGGAACGGTCGAACGGTAGGGCACCTCTTTCACGTCCAGCAGCGGTAGCGCATCGATGTCGGCACGCACCATGACCATGGGTACGTCAGGCCGGTCCAGGCTGGCGGCCGTCCCCGCGGCGTCGGCCGTGGCCGTGGCCGTGGCCGCCGCATCCCGACAGACCGGGCCGATGTCACACCACAGGCCTGTCCCAGCCGGCAGCAGGTGCGGAGTCAACCCGGCAGCTGACAGCCGAGCCGCGATCGCGCGAGTTGTCCGATGTTCCTGTCTACCCAGTTCCGGATGGGCATGAAGGTCACGCCTGAACGCGACAAGCTCGCCTTCATGCTGATTCAGCCAGGCGGCGACCGCGTCAGCCGCGCTCGCTGTCATGCCGGCCGCCCGGACTGCGCCCACTGCCCACACGCATATCGTGCGCCCGCCCGAAAGACCTGATCAGGGCGGATATTCCTGTACAGCAAGGGCCTGGCCCCACCTCTCCACCAGCGCCGGCCCGGATTCACGGCACGGGCCGGCGAAACTCCATCTCCTGAAGCAGGGTATCCACCACGGCGGTCAGATCCCCATCAGCCCGCCTCGCCGCCGTCCGCTGTCGCTCGCTGCTCGAACCGACATCCACAATGTGCAGGACGTCAGCCAGTTCGCCAGGACACGCCAGCCGGCGCGCCACCGGCAGGAGATCCTCCACCAGGTCAACGAGGTCGTCGCGGACGCTGCGCGTCGTACCTCGCTCATCCACCATGATCTCGGCGTCAAGGCCATAGCGGGCCGCCCGCCATTTGTTCTCCTGGACAACCCATCGATGTGGTGTCGGCAACGTGTAGCCCCGGTCGAGCTGAACGTTCATCCGGTCGACAAGACACTGCGTCAGAGCGGCGACCGCCCCGACCTCCAGCAGTGTCGGCAAGCCGTCACAGACACGCAGTTCCACCGTGCCGAAGTTCGGGTGGGGACGGACATCCCACCACACCTCGCGGATGCTCTCGGCCGCGCCAGCCGACGCCATCGTGCCCATGAACCGCTCGAACTGCCCCCAGTCGGAAAGCAGCTGCGGCAGACCCGCTGTGGGCAGGGTCTCGAACAATTTCGAACGCGTCGATGCCAGTCCCGTGTCCGTGCCCAGCCAGAACGGTGAGGATGCGGACAGTGCGAGAAAGTGCGGGATATAGGCGGCGAGCGCGTTCACGATGGGGATCGCCTTTTCCGGTGAACGGACCCCGACGTGCACATGCACGCCGAAGACCAGCAAACGCCGCACGACCCACTGCATACGGTCCACCAGCGAGAAGTAGCGGGGGTCGGGACTGAGCCGCTGCGTGTCATAGTGGGTGAGCGGATGGGTCCCGCTGCACGTCAGCGCGAGCCCCCGCGATTCGGCCAGATCTTCCAGGAAACAGACGGTTGCCAGGAGGTCGCTGGTGGCCTCGGACACCGTGTCACAGATACCGGTAACGACCTCGATGGTCGACTCGAACAGCTCGTACTTGGCCCGTGGCTCGGCATCCCGGCCAATTTTGTTCTGGTACTCGTCGAGAATGCTGGTCGCCGCCCCGCGAAGGTGACGGGTGTCGCGGTCGACCAGCTGCAACTCCCACTCGATGCCGAGACTGGACGTCGGCGACGACGAGAACGGTATCCGCATTCCCTGGCCTCCCGCTGCATCCGGCTGCCGCATCCCGTCCCCGAACCGCGCTCCCCGCCCGCCGGGCCTGCACCAGCCGGCACCGTGACTGAGACGGATGCGTCGGTCATACCCGCGGGGCAACGCGCAACGCCCAACGCGCGAGACTACCGGCAAGGCACGCAAAAAGATCAACTCGGTGCACACTTCTCGCGCTGCCGGAGACCCGCGGGACGCTGGAACAGGACGCGCTAACCGAGTAACCCTAAGTCCCAGCACCACGGCCCGGAGGCTTTCGCCATGAATCGTGCGCATAATTTGCGCGAAAATTTGCGCGCGGCGCGCCTACGCCGAGGGCAGTACCCGAATGCCCAGCTCACGCAGTTGGCGCGGCTCGATCTCGGTGGGCGCACCCGTCATCGGATCAAGACCGGACTGGGTCTTGGGGAAGGCGATGACCTCGCGGATGTTGTCCTCACCCGCCAGGATCGCCACCAGCCGGTCGATTCCCACGGCGAACCCGCCGTGGGGCGGCGCGCCGAAGGAGAACGGCGTGAGGAAGAAGCCGAAGCGGCGGTCAGCCTCGGCCGCGGAGATCCCGAGCGCGGCAAAAATCCGCTGTTGCAGCTCGGGCTCATGGATCCGGATCGAGCCCGAGCCCAGCTCCCAGCCGTTGAGGACCAGGTCGTAGGCGCGGCTGCGCACTGCCAGCGGCTCTGTTTCGATCTTGTCGACATCATCGGGATGCGGGCGGGTGAACGGATGATGGCCGGGCTTGGGACGTCCGGTCTGCGCATCGATCCCCACGAACAGCGGGAAGTCGACGACCCAGACATAGCGGAACCCGCCTTCGCCGACGGCCGGGCGCCCGAGATCGTTGCGCAGCTGGCCGAGCACCTCACACACCATCGCCCACTCGTCCGCGACGAGCAGGAGAAGATCACCGGTCTCACCGCCGGTCGCCTTCACGATCCCGGCGAGCTCGGCGGCGGACAGGAACTTCGCCACCGGGGACTCCAGCGTCCCGTCCGCGCCGACCCGCATCCACACCAGGCCCTTGGCCCCGAGCTTCTTGGCCCGGTCGGTCAGGGCCTCCAACGCCTTGCGGTTGTGCGTGGCCGAACCGCCGGGTACGCGGATGCCCTTCACCGCGGGTGCCCCGGCGAACGCCTGGAACCCGCTCGCCGTGAAGATCCCGGTCAGCTCCACAAGTTCCATGCCGAAACGCAGATCGGGTTTGTCCACCCCGAACCGGTCCATGGCGTCGTGCCAGGTGATCCGCTCGATCGGCGGCTGCGCGGCGCCGGTGACCGCCTCGGTCGCGGCCAGCACCGCGGCTGAGATCACCTCCAGCACGTCATCCTGGTCGACGAAGCTCATCTCCAGGTCAAGCTGGGTGAACTCGTACTGCCTGTCGGCCCGCAGGTCCTCGTCGCGCAGGCACCGGGCGAACTGGAAGTACCGGTCGGTGCCGCCGACCATCAGCAGCTGCTTGAACAGCTGCGGGGACTGCGGCAGCGCGTAGAAGCTCCCCGGCGTCTGCCGGGACGGCACCACGAACTCCCGGGCGCCTTCTGGCGTGGACGGCATCAACAACGGCGTCTCGACCTCGACGAAGTCGCGTGGTGCCAGCGCGGAACGCAGCGCGGCCAGTACCGCCGAACGGGTCCGCAGGTTGCGCTGCATGCGTTCACGGCGCAGGTCAAGATAACGATAGGCGAGCCGGGTCGACTCGTCGACCGAGCCGGCACGGTCGTCGATCGGGAACGGCGGCGGTGCCGCCGGAGCAAGCACCGTGACCGCGCAGTCGCGCAGCTCGACCTCGCCGGTACCGAGGTTCGGGTTGACCGTCCCCTCAGGCCGGGCGGCCACCGTGCCAGTGATGCGCAGGACGTACTCCGACCGGGCATCGACGGACCCGTCCACCACGCACTGCACCTGGCCAGCGTGATCCCGCAGGTCGACGAACATCAACGACTGGCCGTGCTGGCGGCGGTGAGCCACCCAGCCGCACACCGTGACCGTCTCACCGATGTGCTCCGTGCGCAGCGCACCGCACAGGTGTGACCGCATCGCCGTCTTCATCGACCCGTCCGTCCCGCTTCCCTCGGCCCGTTCCCTCGGCCCGCGCCCCACATCGCGGGACGTGCCTGACCCGACCGACCTTACCGGCCGGGATCGCGGTGACCGATCGGATATTGCCGCGCGCCCGGCGTCACCCGATCCGGATCCGGCCTAACGAGGGCGGCGCAGGGCACGGATGAAACGGGAGAGCTCGGAGCGCAGGCTGGCCGGCACCCGCAGCACCTGCCGGCCGGCCGGGGTCGTCAGGTCCACCGTGATCAGCTCTCCGTGCTTACGCCCCTGGGACGCCGAGAGCACCCGCCGGTCGAAGGCGACATCGAAGTAGTCGCCTTCGACCGGGAAGGGCGCGACAACCAACAACCGCCGGGTGGTGAGCAGGATCCAGCGGGACGTCCCCAGGCGGTGGCCGATGAACCGCTCGGCCCGCGCGGTCAGCGCCCCCGGCCCGGACGGGGCGGTGAGCCGGCCGCGCAGCACGACCTCGGTGAACTCCCCCGGCTCCAGCGGAACCGCCGGCGGCCCGACCGTCCGCACCGGTCTCAGACGCATGCCTGCCAGCCTCCCACCGAACCGGTCGAAAGGTGCGCAATCATGCTCTCCGCACGCCCGGAGACCCGATGCCGCGCACCGGAGCGTCCCGCGCGGGGCCGCCCGGTCATAGCTCGGCGCCAGTGATACTTACCTACCACTGGCGCGTCCTTGTGATACCAAACAGCCCTGTAGGTATCACAAGGACGCTGGGACGGTAGGTGAGTACCAGTGCGACGCGGCTCCTTCGCTCCTGAGCAGTCGGGCTACATCGTCCGGGCCGAACGCGACTACCTCGCCTTCCTCCCACCACCGTTGCCGCCCGCGCTCGCCTTCGACCGGCCCCTGATCGGCCTGCTCTCCGAGGCCGACCGCGCGCTGGGCGAACTTGCCGGCGCCGGCCGGACGTTGCCGAACCCACGGCTGCTGGCCCGCGCCCTCATCCGCCGGGAAGCCGTGCTGTCCAGCCGGATCGAGGGCACCCAGGCGTCCGTGTCGGATCTGGTCCTGTTCGAGGCGGACCGACCAGCCCACGACGAGGACAACGACGTCCGGGAGGTGTTCAACTATGTGGCAGCAGCCGAACACGTCCTCGACCCGAACCGCCGGCTCCCCCTGAGCGTGTCGCTACTACGGGAGGCACATGCCGTCCTGCTGAGCGACGTCCACGGCAACTACGCCACTCCTGGTGACGTTCGGCGAAGTCAGACCTGGATCGGGCCGCCCGGTTGCACCCTCGACGACGCAACCTACGTCCCGCCGCCCCCCGAGCGGTTGTGGGAATGCCTGGACGCGTTCGAGAAACATCTGCATGCCGACGACGGCCTGCCACCGCTCATCACAATTGCCTGCGCGCACTACCAGTTCGAGGCGATCCACCCGTTTCTCGACGGCAACGGCCGCGTCGGCAGGCTCCTCGTCGTCCTGCTGCTGGCCGAATGGGGGCTGCTGAACACCCCGCTGCTGGACATCTCGGCCTGGATCGAACCGCGGCGCGATGAGTACTATGCTCGCCTGCTGCGGGTCTCCACCCATGGAGACTGGCCCGGCTGGGTGGGCTTCTTCCTTCGGGGCGTCGCCGAACAGGCCCGGGACGCGGTATGGCGTTCCGCCACACTGCAGGCTCTGCGGGACGACTACCGCGCCCGGGTCGGTACCGCACGCTCGTCCGCGCTGTTGGCGGTACTGGTGGACGCCCTGTTCGAGATCCCGGCGCTGACCGTCAGCCGGGCTCGGCGCATCCTCGACGTGACGCACCGCTCCGCCAGCCTGAACGTCGCGAAACTGGTGGAAGCCGAAATCCTCACGGAGCTGCCCGGCCGTACCCGCAACCGTCTGTTCGTCGCGAACGGCATCCTCCAGGCGATCGATGGTCGCCCGGCCTCGTCCCCACAGCCCACGATGATCGAGTGATACTTACCTACCACTGGCGCGTCCTTGTGATACCAAACAGCCCTGTAGGTATCACAAGGACGCCGGGATGAGCCCCGGACCCCCGGCCGTCGGGGTTTCCCCCGCGCCCACAACCGCCGGGATGCGGGGGGAAACCTGGCAAGGCCGAGGAGCCGCCGCATGCCCGGAGGGCCTGCAAGGCGACGAGAAACACCGCCAGGGTTTCCCCCGCGCCCGGCGGGGCTAGAAGGCGTCGGCGGGGCGGTACACCCCCCAGACCGCCCGCAGGGCGTGGCAGGCCTCTCCGACGGTGGCGCGAGCGCGCAGGGCCTCCTTGAGCGGGTAAAGGACGTTTTCCGTCCCCTGCGCGGCGGCTTTCAGCGCGTCCAGACAGCGCGTCACCTCAGCGTTGTCGCGGTCGGCACGCAGTCTGGCCAGCCGGGCGGACTGGTCTGCCTCGATCGCCGGATCCACCCGCAGCGGCTCGTAGTGTTCTTCCTGCTCGGCACGGAACCGGTTGACGCCGACCACGGTGCGGGAGCCGTCCTCGATGCCCTTCATGACCGCGTACGCGGAGTTCTCGATCTCGCTCTTCTGGTAGCCCTGCTCGATCGCGGCGACCGCTCCCCCGCGCTTTTCGACCTGCTCCATCAGTTCACGGGCGGCGTTCTCGACCTCGTCGGTCAGCGCCTCGACCGCGTAGGAGCCGGCGAACGGGTCGACCGTAGCGGTGATGTCCGTCTCATAGGCGAGGACCTGCTGGGTGCGCAGCGCCAGCGTCGCGGCCTTGACCGTGGGCAGGGCGATGGCCTCGTCGTAGGAGTTCGTGTGCAGGCTCTGGGTACCGCCCAGTACGGCCGCGAGGCCCTGCACCGCGACCCGGACGAGGTTGACCTCGGGCTGCTGCGCGGTGAGCTGGACGCCAGCGGTCTGGGTGTGGAACCGCAACATCATCGACTTGGGGCTGGTCGCGCCGAAGGTGTTCTTCATCACGTCCGCCCAGATGCGCCGGGCGGCGCGGAACTTCGCCACCTCTTCCAGCAGGGTCGTGCGGGAGACGAAGAAGAACGACAGCCGCGGGGCGAACTCGTCGACCGCAAGCCCGGCCTCGATCGCCGCCCGGACGTAGGCGATGCCGTCGGCGAGGGTGAACGCGATCTCCTGCGCGGGGGTCGCCCCGGCCTCGGCCATGTGGTAACCGGAAATCGAGATCGTGTTCCATTTGGGAATCTCGTTGCGGCAGTAGGCAAAGGTATCCGACACCAGCCGCAACGACGGTGCCGGCGGATAGATGTAGGTGCCGCGCGCTATGTATTCCTTGAGGACGTCATTCTGGATTGTCCCGGTAATCTTCGAACCGGGGACGCCCTGCTCCTCGGCGACGAGCTGGTACAGCAGCAGCAGTACCGACGCGGGCGCGTTGATCGTCATGGACGTGGAGACCTTGTCCAGCGGGATACCGGCGAAGAGCACCCGCATGTCCTCGATCGAGTCGATCGCCACACCGACCTTCCCGACCTCGCCATGCGCGATCGGCTCGTCGGAGTCGAAGCCCATCTGGGTGGGCAGATCGAAGGCGACGGAAAGCCCGCCGGTGCCGGCGGCGACAAGCGAGTGGTAGCGCTCGTTGGATTCCCTGGCGGTGCCGAAGCCCGCATACTGCCGCATCGTCCACGGCTTGCCGGTATACATGGTCGGGTAGACACCCCGCGTGAACGGGTACTCACCGGGGGCGCCGAGACGCGCCGGTAGATCCCCAGAAAAATCAGACGCGCCGTATACCGGCTTGATCGGTTGACCGGACTCCGACAGACGCTCGCTCATGGCCAGATGGTATGGAAAGCCGGCCCCCAGGCGCGCGCCCCACGGCCGCCACGCGCGCCGCTCCCACGGCACACCGATCAGCCCACCGAGCGGCACCTCACTCAGCACGGCAAATCATAGCGAACAGCGTTCATAGCAATGAATCAGACTATTAGTACCACATACATATGAAAGCGGACAAAAAACATTTTTCAAAGTTCTTCATGACGATACGCAACGACTACAGTCGGCGTATGTGCCCCACCATCCCCGTGCCGAACACACGGCCGCCCGATGCCGCGGCCGCGGCCGCGCGCCTGGCGGAGATCACTGGAATCAAGCGTCATGACGTCGCCGTGGTTCTCGGCTCCGGGTGGCTGCCCGCGGCAGACGTGCTGGCCGCGGCCGGAACCGTGACCGGCGAGACAGCTGTCACCGAGCTCGGTGGCTTCCCGCCGCCACGGGCCCCCGGCCACAGTGGCCGGGTCCGTTCGGTCACCCTCGGCGGACGTCACCTGCTGCTTTTCCTGGGGCGGATCCACGCCTACGAGGGCCACGGCATGTCCGTAACCACCCATGGCGTCCGGACGGCCTGCGCGGCCGGCGTGAGCACGATCGTGCTCACAAACGCCTCGGGCGGGCTCCGGGAGGACTACAGCGTCGGCCAGCCCGTACTGATCGCCGACCACATCAACCTCACCGGACGCAGCCCCCTGGTTGGCCCCCGGTTCGTCGATCTCACCGACGCCTACGCTCCGCACTTGCGCGACCTGGCCCGTACCGTCGACCCCACGCTCACCGAAGGGGTGTATGCCGGGTTGCCCGGCCCGCATTTCGAGACCCCGGCCGAGATCCGGATGCTACGGACGCTCGGCGCGGACCTGGTCGGCATGTCGACCGTCCACGAAACGATCGCGGCACGGGCTGAGGGCGCCGATGTGCTGGCGCTGTCCCTGGTGACCAACCTCGCCGCGGGGATGACCGGCGGGCCGCTCAGCCATCTTGATGTGCTGGCCGCCGGCACCGCCGCCGCCGAGCGGGTGGGTTCCCTGCTCGCGGCGGTCATCACGAGGCTCTGAACGGCCCGGCGACCGTGCTCGGCCGGCTCGACGAGCTCGTCCGCCGGTTCGGCCTGTACGCCACCGCTGATATCGGCCAATGCGCACCATGCCGGTCAGACCTCGCCGGAATACCGATCAGACCGCACCGAACTGACGATCACCAGCGTCCCCGAGACCGGGGACGATGAAGGCGTCGTCGTTTAGCCGCTCATCGATGCTCGCGGTCACCACCCGCGCGTCGAGACCGCTCGCGTCCAGCGCGGCAAGGCCCTCGGGAGCCACCAGCGCGCAGACGAGAATCATGCCGGTGGCGCCGCGGTCGGCCAACAGCCGCAGGCAGTGCAGCGCTGACCCGCCAGTGGCGAGCATGGGGTCCAGCAACAGCACCGGGTATCCGGCCAGGTTCTCCGGCAGCGACTCCAGGTAGGCATGCGGCTGGAAGGTCTTCTCGTCCCGGGCGAGACCGATGAACCCCGTCTGCGCCTCGGGCAGCAGGCCGAGCGCGGCCTCCAGCATGCCCAGACCCGCCCGCAGCACCGGTATGACGATCGGCGCCGTGGCAAGCGTGCCACCGCCGGTGGAGGCGAGCGGGGTGGCAACCGTGTACCCGACGGTCATCAGCTCCCGGGCGGCCTCGTAGATCAACATCGTTGCGAGTTCCCGCAGCGCCGCCCGGAACACCGGCGGTTCGGTGCTCCTGTCACGCAACACCGTCAACCGCGCCGTCACCAGTGGATGTTCGACAACGTCGACCCGCACGATCCGTTCACCTCCCGCACAGTGCTATGGCCCCCGCTCGCATCCGCCCGCAATGATGGAACGCATGACCAGCATCCCCTCCGGAGCGAGCCGGCCAGCCGGATCCCGCGGATCCGGCGGATCCACGCCTGGTTCCCTGCTGCCGCATCAAGGCAAGCGGCGGCATCCGCACCGCTGACCAGGGACTCGCGCTCGTCGAGGCCGGCGCCACCAGGCTCGGCATGTCCGCCACCCGGGACGTTCTCGCCGCCGTCTCCGAATAGCCGCCGTCTCCGAATAGCCGCCGCCCGCGTGACCCAGCCCGTCAGGTGTCCAGCCCGGCTTTCAGGTGTCCTGGCCGAGTTTTTCAGGTGCCCTGGCCGCGTCTGCGGGTTGACATCGCCTTGTTGGCCACGCTGAGAAACTTCTCGTTCGCCGCGGTCAGCTCCGCCGACTCCGTGCTGGCCTGGGTCACCCAGGCGTCGTAGGTGTCGCCGGCCCGATAGCCTCGCAGCACGTCTGTCAGCCGCTGCATACTCTCGATGGCCTCGTCAAAGTGCCGCGCGACGGCCGAGGCCGGGCCGAACCTGACGCACAGCCGTCCATAGGCCGTGCGGGCCGCCTCGTTCGCCTCATTGCGGCACCGAAGATAGTCCCTTGCCTCATCGTCGTTATCCATAATTCCCCGGGACCACAGGCTGATACAATACGTGGTGGTCCGCTGGGATCTCGTCAACTGCTCAGCCGCGAAATCGAGTGTGTCACGGCATTCCTTTCCGATGGCGAGCCGATGCGACCGCCGCGACTCCAGCCGGCCCGCCAACGCCATGATTCCCGGAGCGCCTATGCCGGTGACGACAACGCTGACAATCGCAAGTACCGCTACGTCCGACATGATCGGCTATGGTAGCGGAACGGACTGAGCCGCCAGCGGTACACGATCGAGCGGAAACCGGCCTGATCCGGGTCCACGTCCGCGGGCCCAGCTGGTACCAGCGCCGGAGCAGCCTGTCCGCTACCTGTTCACGCAGGCAGCAAGATGATCGTTAACCAGGCCACACGCCTGCATCAGGGCATAGCCTGTCGTCGGGCCGACAAAGGTGATGCCACGGGCTTTCAGCGCCTTGGCCAGCGCTACCGACTCGGGCGTGGACGTGGGCAGATCGGCGATCACCACCGGTACCGCCGCGACCGCGGGACGAAATGACCAGACCAGTTCACCTAATGGCATGCCCAACGCCAGGACCGCGTTGGCATTGGCAATCGTCGCGAGAATCTTCCGTCGGTTGCGGATGATTCCTGTGTCCCCCGCCAGCCGTTCGACATCGGCCGGGCCGAAAGCGGCGACAACCGCCGGGTCAAATCCCGCGAACGCCCTGCGGAAAGCCTCCCGCCTGCGCAGGACGGTCAGCCAGGAAAGGCCCGACTGGAATGCTTCGAGGCTGAGGCGCTCAAAGAGACCGACGGTGTCGTGGACCGGTTTCCCCCATTCCTCGTCATGGTAGGCGATGTACTCGGGCGTGGACAGCGCCCAGGGGCAGCGCGGACAGCCGTCCGGCCCGGCCGCGACACCGGTAAGCACACGGCCGCGGCGCCCAGCGGCTGTGGCAGCGGCTGTGGCCGGCACAGCACCGGCATCAGCCGATCGGCTACCCACCGGAGCACAACCGCTCGAAGCCGGGCTTGATCACATTGTTGATGATGGCGAGACGCTGATCAAAGGGGATGAAGGCCGATTTCATCGCGTTGACCGTCAGCCATGACAGGTCCGGCCAGCCGTAGCCGAAGGTGTCGACCAGCCTGGCGAACTCGCTCGACAGCGTCACCCCGCTCATCAACCGGTTGTCGGTGTTGACCGTCACCCGGAAGTGGAGCCTGCGCAGCAGACCGATGGGGTGCTCGGCGATACTCGCGCACGCTCCCGTGTCGACATTGGACGTAGGGCACATCTCCAGCGGCACCCGGACGTCACGGACGTAGTTGGCAAGCCGTCCGAGGGCTATGTCGCCATCCGGCTTGACGGTGATATCGTCCATGATCCGAACACCGTGACCGAGGCGGTCGGCGTTGCACCACTGCAGCGCCTCCCAGATCGAGGGCAGCCCGAACGCCTCACCGGCGTGGATCGTGTAGTGCCCGTTCGCCCGCTGCATGTACTGGAAGGCATCCAGATGGCGGGTGGGCGGGAAGCCGGCCTCCGCGCCGGCGATGTCGAAACCGACGACGCCCCGGTCCCGCCATCGGACCGCGGCTTCAGCGATCTCCAGCGATCGCGCCGCGTGGCGCATGGCGGTGACCAGCGCGCGGATCGTCAGCCCGGTCCCCTCCGAGCCGGCGCGCAGGCCGTCCAGGACCGCCTCGATCACCGCGTCGAGCGCAAGCCCACGCTCGACGTGCAGCTCCGGAGCAAACCGGATCTCAGCGTAGACGACGCCGTCGGCGGCGAGGTCTTCGGCGCACTCACGAGCCACCCGAGCGAGCGCGTCCGCGGTCTGCATGACCCCGACGGTATGGCTGAACGTCTCCAGATAGCGCACGAGTGATCCGCTGTGGGCGCCGCCACGAAACCAGGTCGCGAGCTTGTCCACCGCCAGGGTCGGCAGTGCGCCGTAACCGGCCGCGTCGGCGAGCTCGACGATGGTCGCGGGACGGAGCCCGCCGTCGAGATGGTCATGCAGCAGCACCTTGGGTGCCCGGCGGATGGCGTCCAAGGAGGGTGGCGGGGCGGGCACGTTCATCGCCCGACCGTACGGCAGG
>NZ_CAKJTL010000049.1:2599-19706 GCF_917627385.1 Protofrankia sp. CiT1 | reverse complement strand
GACCGCCACCGCGCGCCACCCGCTCCACCCACCCTGACCAGGCTCCCCGCTTCCCGCGCCACCCCCACGGATAGGCGCATGTCCTACCGGTGGACGCGGGCCCCGCCGTCCATCCGCGCAGGAACGGATCAACTAGCCCACAGCGCCGTCGGGCAGCCGGCCACCGTCTCGTTTCGCCCTGATGAGATCGATGACATGGAACGTCATGGCCACCGTCCGCTGCGCGGCGGTCCGCCGGGCCCGCCGGGCGGCAGGTCGGCGGGCCCGAACGCTTCCGGCAAAAGATCATGAAGTGAACGCGGGCCCCCGGCCAGAGCTATCTGGAGATCCGGGCCCCCGTGTTCGTACAGAAGTTGGCGACACCGCCCGCAGGGTGCGAGCGGGACACCCGCGGCATCCACACAGGCGACCGCGACAAGCCGTCCACCCCCCGAGGAACACAGCGCTCCGACAAGGCTGCATTCAGCGCAGAGAGTAAGCCCGAAGGAGGCGTTCTCCACGTTGCACCCAACGACCAGACGGCCGTCGTCGACCACGGCGGCGGCCCCGACGCGCAGGCGAGAGTACGGGGCGTACGCGCGGGCCGCGACCCGCATCGCCGCGCCCCGAAGGCGCTCCCAGTCGACAACGCCCGCCGCCGGCAGGGGTCCGCCGCCGCTCGGCTCGACCATATGGACGCCTCTCCGTAGCCGCTCACAGCCGGTACCCGTTGCTCGTATGCCGCTGATCATAATCGGGATACTGACGCGGGCCCGGACGAACGGGCAGGCAACAGGCAGCCCGTCGGCTTGAGCGACGATCCTGGCCCGGTTAGGCAAGGATGTGACTCAGCGCAGGGCGGCTTCAACGCGCGCCGCACCCGTCCGGCGCGGTGGGGCGCGGTGCACCACGACGATTTCCCGCTGGCAGCCGGTGGAGGACTGAATGGAAAAGTGGTCCGCCGAGCTGGCCGCGCCCGGGACCGGGCACACCGTTGCGTCATCGACCGGCGCTCAGCGCACGCCCGCCACGCCGCGACGGGAATCACCGCCCACCGGGACCACCGACGGCGTGTCGCGCCCCGGACCGGCGGCTGTGCGGTCGTGGTTCCCTCGGGCCGCTGACGGCTCGGGGCGGCCGGGGCGGCGGCAACGCATGGGAAGGCGGCTGCCAGTTGCCGCAAGCTATCTTCTGCTGGCCTTCGGGCTCACCGGCAGGGTCTGGTCCGAGCCCACCCGGAACATAATCGCGGGTAATCCGAACGACACCGGTCTGTACTGTTGGTGGCTCGCGCATACCGCGCACGCGGTCACCAGCCTGTCGAACCCGTTCATCACGCACCTGGCAAACGCGCCAGAGGGAATAAACGCGCTCTGGAACACATCCGTCCTGGCGCCCGGCCTGCTACTGACTCCGCTGACCATCGCCGCCGGCCCAGTGGCATCCTACAACGTGCTGATCGTGCTGGCCTTCTCGCTGTCAGCCCTGGGCGCCCAGCTATTCGCGCGCAAGCTCGGCGTGGGGGCGGTGGCAGCCTACGTGGGTGGCTACGTGTACGGTTTTTCCCCGGCGCTGGTGGCGGCCGGCACCGGCCATCTGAGCCTGGTTTTCGCACCGGCCATCCCGCTGCTGCTCTGCCTGATCACCGATATCATCCAGCGGACGGGACGCCCGTTGCGAAAAGGCATCCTGCTGGGCACGGGCGCTGGCCTGCAACTGTTGACCGGCGAAGAGGTGCTGTTCATAACCGCGGTGACGGCCATACTCGGGCTCACCTTGCTGATGTTGAGCCGGCCAGGCTTCCTCCGCAACTCCGGTGGGTCCGTGCACGTTTTCCTGATTGCTTTGCCATCTTTTCTCGCACTGACTTCCATCCCTTTGGGAATTCAGTTCCTCGGTTCTCCGCGAAGCCGCGGAAGCCCGTTTCTCACTAATTTCTACAAGAGCGATCTGACGGGTCTCTACGTTCCTTCGTCACGGCAGTTACTGGCATCGGCCACGCAGGTCAGACGGGCCGCGTCCTTTCAGGGCGGCGCACCGGAGTACATGAGCTACCTCGGCTGGCCCCTGCTTATCCTCTGTCTTTCCGCAACCGTCCTCGGCTTCCGTGACCTCAGACTACGCATAGCCGGGCTCACCGGCCTGGCCCTCGCGGTCCTGACGCTGGGCAGCACGCTGCTCGTCAATGGCGTCGAGACTGGCCTGCTATTACCGTGGAACCTGGTCGCCCGTATTCCGGTCTTCGACGCCGCGCTACCCGACAGGTTTGCTCTCGGCACCGCGCTGATGGCGGGGCTCATCCTCGCCATCGTGCTGGATCTCCTGCCTTCCCGGCTCGGCTCCGGCGGCCCGGCCACAGCGGTCGTAGTCACCGCGGTATGCGTCCTGCCGCTGGTCCCACGGCCATACTCCGTCGAACGGTCGCCTGATGTTCCCTCGTTCTTCACCACCAACGCGCTCAAGGTTCTCCCCGCGAATTCGACCGTGCTGCTGCTGCCGTACCCGAGCGGGGTCCAGACCGCACCGCTTTTCTGGCAGACCGCGGCCCGTTTCCACTTCTCGATGCCCGGCGGCTATTTCATCGGCCCGGGTGACGACGGGCAGGCCTACATGGGTGGGCGAAGGCCGACCGCGACGGCACAACTATTGACCGACATCGGGTGGGGCCGGTCCGCGGGAGCCCCGGCTCTGACCCCAGCAAAGATCACACAGGCATGGGATGACTTCATCCGCCTCGGGGTGCGTGCTGTCGTACTCGGCCCGGCCCAGCATGCGCCGGAACTTCGCGACACGGTGACGTTTCTGGTGGGACGGCAACCGCGGTTCACAGCTGGCGTGTACGTCTGGCTGTTGCCGTGACACCAGCACCCGGGGCTCGTGCCCGCGGCTCGCGAACCGACCAGGTCATGGGCCCGGAACCGCCAGCGCCGGTATGGCCTGACGGACATGTGACGGCGCAACGGCCTGCGCCCTCAACGGCCCCGGGCCGTTCGGCGGGAACCGGGCGTCAGCCCACACTCTGGTGTGTGATGAAGTGGACCAAGCGATGACCACACGGACTTTGCGGCCACACGCACGGAAACCGAGGGCCACCGGCGCCGCGCTTCACCGATACAGCGCGGTACCCGCAAAGTCTGGCTTGGTCCGCGACGATGGGAACGAGGAGGTGAAACGGACGGATGTCGCTCGACCGCGATACGACGCCCGAGGCTGGCCATGCCTCGCGTCCGCCCCACCTCATCGGTGGTCGCTACCGGCTCGGCGATGAGCTCGGCCGTGGCGGCTTCGGGGTGGTCTATGCGGCCACGGACGAGCTGCTGCGGCGCGAGGTCGCCGTCAAGGAGATCCGCCTTCCGCCGTCGATCTCCGCGGATGAGCGGGCGGTCCTGCGCACGAGGGTACTTCGCGAAGCGCGTTCGGCCGGCCGCCTGCACCATCCGGGCCTCGTCTCGGTCTTCGACGTGCTTGATGCCGACGACTGCCCGTGGATCGTGATGGAGCTGGTGGACGGCCCGTCGCTGGCGGACATCATCCGTGAGTCCGGGCCGTTGCCCCGGGAACGGGTCGCCCGGATCGGCATCAGCCTCGGCTACGCCCTTGAGGCCGCGCACCGCAGCGGAATCGTCCATCGCGATGTGAAGCCCGCCAACGTACTGATCAGCGCTGACGGGCGGGCCCGGCTGACCGACTTCGGCATCGCGCTGTCCGCCGGAGACCCGACGCTGACTCGGACCGGCGTTCTTCTCGGCTCGCCCTCCTACATAGCTCCGGAGCGGGCTCGCGGCGGAACGGGCGGACCCGGCAGCGACATCTGGGCGCTCGGCGCGACGCTTTTCACCGCTGTGGAGGGAGGGCCGCCGTACGAGTCCGACAGCGCCATCGCGACGCTGACCGCAATCGTCGACGGACGGCGCCAGCCGTTCCGGCTCGCCGGTGCCCTTGCGCCGATCATCGACGACCTCATGGCGGCGAAGCCATCCGCACGCCCGTCCCTGCCGCGGGCCAGGCAACGTCTGCGGCAGGTCGGTGAACGCGAGTCCGCAAGGCGTCCGGTCAGCCCCCAGGCCCTCCGCCAGGACCAGGACCAGGAGCAGGAACAGGACCACGAGCAGCACGAGATAGCGGCCACGGATACCGGCACGGCACCGGCCACGATCATGGCGATCCCAGTCCAGCCGGAAACGGCAACGGCCGGCGCGGCTGTGAACACGGCCGCCCCGGCCGCTCCCGGCCCGATACCGACGGTGGCTCCCCGATCGGATGGCAAGCGGCTCCGGCTGCTCATCGCCATCATCGCCGCGACGCTCATCGTGGGCGCGGCCCTCACTTCGGCCGCGCTGCTCGGCCTGGGCTCAGGCGCGGACAACCCGACCGGCAGCGCCAATCCGGCGGCGGTGCTCAGCGGCACGGCCAAGACCCCGCTGAGGACGCCCGTGACGTCGGCTCCGGCCGCCACGAACGCGGCGCCACCAACCGGTGGCGCGGTGGTCAGTGATCCGGGGCTGGTGCCGACGGCCCCGGCCCCGGTAACGCCGCCCGCGGGCTGGCAGTCCTACAGCGGACGCTCCGGCTGGTCGGTCGCCTACCCACCGGGCTGGGAGCAGCATCCAGCTGGTGGCACCGAACGAATCGACTTCATCAATCCGGATACCGGTGCCTACCTGCGGGTCGACACCGCGGCGCAGGCAAATCCATCCGCGTTGGCGGACTGGCAGGCACACGAAGGCGACCTGCGCGCGCGCCTGACAAACTACGAACGCGTGCGGATCACGCCGAGTGACGGCGGAGACGGCTCCATCCAGGCGGATTGGGAATTCCTCTACACCTCCGGCGGCAAAAGAGTTCATGTTCTCAATCGCGGAATTGTTCGTAACGGCCATGGCTACGCGCTGTACTGGTCCACGTCCGACGCCAGCTGGTCAGCCGATCTTCCGTTGATGTGGCGGCTTTTCTCGACGTTCCGGCCAGGCCCATGAGCGGTGACCAACGGACCGCGCTGGGCAAGGGTGGCCAGCGCATCCGGCGACGCGTCTGCGAGACTTAAGGGGATGTCCAGACCGACGCCGCCCGGAGACTCCTCGCGTCACAACACACCCCGATACGTCTCTCAACGTTACCGTCTGGATACTCCAATCGGTCGTGGTGGCGCTGGTGTCGTCTGGCGCGGCGAGGACGAACTTCTCCAGCGCCCAGTAGCGATCAAGGAGATCCTCGTTCCACTTGCCGGAACCCAGGTCGAGCGCGACGCGATCCGAACGCGGGTGCTGCGCGAAGCCCGCGCGCTGGCCCGCCTGCACAGCCCGGCGATTGTCGCCGTCTACGACGTGGCTGAGGAAGCCGAACGCCACTGGATCGTCATGGAGCTGGTCAACGCGGACAGCCTGGGAGAGGTCATCCGCGCGAACGGCCCACTCCCACCAGCGCGGGTCGCGGCAATTGGCCTCACTCTCGTTGACGCGCTCGCCGCCGCGCACTCCGCGGGTGTGCTGCACCGCGACATCAAGCCCGGCAACGTACTGCTGGGCCGGGACGGCCATGTCCGGCTTACCGACTTCGGAATTGCGGCCACTGATGGCGACTCTACGCTCACGGGAACAGGCGCGCTCGTCGGCTCGCCCGCCTACATCGCCCCCGAGCGGGTCCGCGGCTCCTCTGGTACTCCCTCGAGCGACCTGTGGGGGCTCGGCGCCACGCTGTACGCGGCGGTGGAGGGGCAGCCTCCGTTCGAAGGACCGGAAACGTACGCGGTCCTCACCGCCGTGGTGGAGGGACGCAGGCGTCCGTTCCGGCTCGCCGGCCCACTGCGTGGCCTGCTCACCGATCTGCTCGACCGGCCCGCGCCGGAGCGTCCAGGGGCGGCCGAGATACGCCAGCGGCTGGCGCCGATCGCCCAGGGCACCGCGGCGGTACCCGCCTCCGTTATCAGCGGTCGGCCGCAACCAGACGTCAACAGGCCGGACGAAGGTGACGCGGCGCCGGTCGAGTCCAGTTCGGCCGGTCTCGAGGATGTCGGCGGCGATCTGCTGCCCATCGGGGATGCGGATGCCGACGCCGTCGCCCTGAGCCCGACCACAGCCAGCGGGACCACAGCCAGCGGCGCGACGACGGCGAGCGGGAACACCGCCAGCGCGCCCGCTGCCGCCAGCGAGGGCGATGAGCTGACAGCCGTCGGCTCCATGGCCGACAAAATCGAGATCGCCGAGGTTTCGATCGGCTCCGCGCTGTATGAGAAGCCCATGACCGCGCTTGCGGTGGGGCTGCGCAAGGACCCCGCGGCGGCCGGGGCATCGGGGGTCACGGGCACCACCGCGCTGACGGCTCATCGGGGTGGCTCTCGCTCGCCCGGCTCCGCCGGATACAGCACCGGCAGACATTCTGATCAAGACGACGGTCTGCTACCAGTCTCCGGCGACATCGCGATCGGCCCAGCCCGCACACCCTTCAGCTTTGATCATCACGGTGATGGGCCGGCGTCAGCCACCGGCCGAGACGGTGAGCCGCCGCTCCGGCGGGCTGTGATCATCGCGGTGGCCGCCGCGTCGGTGGCGACTGGGGCGGCAATAGCGCTCAGCGGGATCCTCACCCCCGGGTCCGACACCACCCAGCCGCAGAACCCCGGCGGGAACGGTATCCCCGCGGCGACCAGCACGGCGGACGAGCAGAACAACCTCAATCCTCGGGTGCTCCCGACCGGCCTCGCCCCCTCGTTCAGGCTTCCGGCCAGCCGCAGGGCATCACCGAGCGCGTCAACCACCCCACCCGCGGCGACGCCCATCGAGACCGACCCGGCGGCCCACAGCCCGACGCCGACCAGCGTCGCCGCGAGCCCCACGGCGCCGGCCATCTCGCCCACCTCGACGCTGCCCGCGTCGTCCCCGCCCAGCACATCGACACCGACAGCGACAGCGCAGCCGGCTTCGTGACGCCTCAAAGCCCACGGGACCGCCGGGGATCTCTCTGATCAACAACGGATGGCCGCCAGCCTCGAAACATAATGAAAGCGATCACTTTCTGTGACATACTTCACCTAAGTGTCACCGAAGCTGGCATGCCCCTCCATGGGCTCAGCACTAACATCGGGTCCACACAAACCATCGTCCGCATGATGTCTCAAGGTGCTTAGTGCCCCCCGAACCCGCCACTCGGCTTCGCTCCAGCTGCCGGCGCGGGCCCTTCGGGCCAGCTAGGTTACCAAGAGTCATCGGACGGGACCATCAGGACCAGCCTGTCGGCAGGCAGGTCCGGAGGAGCTTTCAGTGCCGAAGGCACCAGCGGGAACGCTCTACCGCGGCCGTGAAGGGATGTGGTCCTGGGTTGCGCACAGGATCACCGGCGTACTGATCTTTTTCTTTCTGTTCGCCCACGTCCTGGACACCGCGCTCGTGCGGGTGTCACCGTCGTCCTATGACAGTGTGATCGCGACCTACAAGAACCCGATCGTGAACCTGATGGAGGTAGGGCTTGTAGCCGCGGTCGTCTTCCACGCACTCAACGGGATCCGGATCACGTTGATCGACTTCTGGAAATCCGGTCCCCGTTTCCAGCGCCAGATGCTCTACACCGAGATCGTGGTGTGGCTGGTCCTCGTCGTCCCCGGTGCTTTCTTCATGCTCAAGCACATGTTCGAGACCCTGTTCGGGAGCGCGTCCTGATGGCGACGACAATCAACGGCGCTGCCGCCCCGGCCATCGAGACACCGCGCAGCCCGCGGCGGCGGCCGGGCGGCCCGAAGGCGCGAACGAACTTCGAGCTGTACGCGTGGCTGTTCATGCGAATCTCCGGGGTCCTACTGCTCTTTCTCGTGCTCGGTCACCTGTTCATCATGAACATCCTTGATGGCGGGGTGCAACGGATCGGCTTCGGTTTCGTCGCGGGCCGTTGGGCCTCGCCGTTCTGGCGGACCTGGGATCTGCTCATGCTCGTACTCGCCGAACTGCACGGAACCAATGGCCTACGGACAGTGATCAACGACTACGCCGAGCGAGCACAGACCCGGTTCTGGCTGAAGATGCTGCTGTATGTGTCGGCAGGCCTGGTCATCACGCTGGGATCGCTGGTCATCTTCACGTTCGACCCGAACATCTCCTGATGGCGCCTGGGAAGGCGGAGGTCCAAGCGGTGCAGGTTCACAAGTACGACACGGTCATCGTGGGTGCCGGCGGCGCGGGGATGCGCGCGGCACTCGAAGCCGGCAAGCGTTGTCGCACCGCCGTGCTGACCAAGCTGTATCCCACCCGCTCCCACACCGGCGCGGCTCAGGGCGGCATGTGCGCGGCCCTGGCCAACGTCGAGGAGGACAACTGGGAGTGGCACACCTTCGACACGATCAAGGGCGGCGACTACCTGGTCGACCAGGACGCGGCCGAGATCATGTGCAAGGAGGCCATCGACGCGGTCCTCGACCTGGAGAAAATGGGCCTGCCGTTCAACCGCACGCCGGAAGGCCGGATCGACCAACGGCGCTTCGGTGGCCACACGCGTGACCACGGCAAGGCGCCTGTCCGGCGGTCGTGCTATGCGGCCGACCGCACCGGCCATATGATTTTGCAAACGCTTTACCAGCAGTGCGTCAAGCACAAGATCGAATTCTTTAATGAATTCTACGTGCTGGACCTGCTGCTCACCGAAGGCGTCACGGCCGGGGTCGTCGCCTATGAGCTGGCCACCGGTGAGGTGCATGTCTTCCAGGCGAAGTCGGTGGTGTTCGCCAGCGGCGGGTTCGGCAAGGTTTTCAAGGTCACCTCGAACGCGCACACGTTGACAGGCGACGGGATGGGCATCATCTTCCGGCGCGGGCTGCCGCTGGAGGACATGGAGTTCTACCAGTTCCACCCGACTGGCATCTGGAAGATGGGCATCCTCCTCACGGAGGGTGCCCGTGGCGAGGGCGGTATCCTCCGCAACAAGGACGGCGAACGCTTCATGGAGCGTTACGCGCCGACCATCAAGGATCTCGCCCCCCGGGACATGGTGGCCAGGGCCATCTACACCGAGATCCGCGCTGGCCGTGGCTGTGGCGCGAATGGTGATCATGTCTATCTCGACCTGACCCACCTGCCGCCCGAGCAGCTCGACGCCAAGCTCCCTGACATCACCGAGTTTGCCCGCACCTACCTGGGCATCGAGCCTTACACCGACCCGATCCCGATCCAGCCGACCGCCCACTACGCCATGGGCGGCGTCCCGACGAACATCGACGCCGAGGTTCTGCGGAACAACACCGACATCGTCAAGGGCTTGTATGCGGCCGGGGAGGTCGCATGCGTGTCCGTGCACGGCGCGAACCGGCTCGGAACGAACTCGCTGCTGGATATCAATGTCTTCGGCCGTCGAGCGGGCATTGCCGCCGCCGAACACGCGATCGCGACACATCGTCACACCGAGTTGCCCGAGAACCCGGCAGCCTTTGTCGAAGGGCTCCTGACCAGGCTCCGCGACGGCGCGGGCACCCAGAACCCGGCGGCCATCCGTCGCGAGCTGCAGGAGACCATGGACGTCAACGCGTCGGTGTACCGCACCGAGACGACGCTCAAGCAGGCGATCACCGACATTGCCGGGTTGAAAACCCGCTACCAGCAGGTCGGTGTCACCGACCGGGGCCGGCGCTACAACACCGAACTGTTGGAAGCGGTTGAGCTGGGCTTCCTGCTCGACCTTGCCGAGTGCCTGGTGGTGAGCGCGCTCGCCCGCAACGAATCCCGCGGCGGGCACTCGCGGGAGGACCATCCGAACCGGGACGACGTCAACTTCCTGCGCCACACGATGGCCTACCGCTCCGGGCCGCTCGTCGCCGGCTCGCCCGAAGCGGAGATCCGGCTGGATTACAAACCCGTCGCCATGACCCGCTACGAGCCGATGGAACGCAAGTACTGACGGAACCCAATCCGGTTTCACTCGAGGCTGCGGACCACGCCGGGCGTTCTCAGATTGGTCCGGGGCCAGGTTTCGATGTTCGGGTCACCCAGAGCGCGGCCTATGATGTGCTGGCCCGCGCTGTGGGTCTGATGTGAGAAAGGTCCGGCGTGACTGTCACCGACGATCTATCAACCACCGCACCGGCCGCTTCGGGTCCGACCGCAACGGCCGGACGGACCGTCACGCTGAAAATCCGGCGCTTCGACCCGGAGGTGAGCGCCAAGCCGCTGTGGAAGAGCTACACCGTCCCCTTCGATCCCAGTGACCGGCTGCTGGACGCCCTGCACTACGTCAAGTGGAATCTCGACGGGTCGCTGTCCTTCCGGCGCTCCTGTGCCCACGGTGTGTGCGGCTCGGACGCCATGCGGATCAACGGCTCGAACCGGCTTGCCTGCAAGGTGCTGGTCAAGGACCTCGGTCCGGAGATCTCGATCGAACCCATCAAGGGCCTTCCGGTCGAGAAGGACCTCATCGTCGACATGGAACCGTTCTTCGACGCGTTCCGTGCGGTCAAGCCGTACCTTATCGCCGAGGGCCATGAGCCAACCCGTGAGCGGTTGCAGTCCGCGGCGGACCGGGAGCGCTTCGACGACACCACGAAGTGCATCATGTGCGCGGCCTGCACGACCTCGTGCCCAGTGTTCTGGAATGACGGGGAGTACTTCGGCCCGGCCGCGATGGTGGCCGCGCACCGCTTCATCTTCGACAGCCGGGACGCGGGCGCCGACGAACGTCTGGAGATCCTCAACGAGCGGGAAGGGGTGTGGCGCTGCCGCACGACCTTCAACTGTTCGAACGCCTGCCCCCGTGGTATTCAGGTGACCAAGGCAATTCAGGAGGTCAAGCGCGCACTCATCTTCCGGCGCTTCTAATGACTGGTGACTAGTGATCGAAAAGCGCGCGATCGTAATTTTTCCGCGCGCTCGGCGGCCCGGGGATCTCCACAACGGCGGCCAGCGCTCACGATCGGGGAGACCGCGAATGGCTCGGATCGCTGTGCGCGATGTTCAGCTGGCTGCCGGCAGCATCTTCCTGCTGGCGGCCAGCCTGTTGCTGAGCGCGGCGGCTTGTTCCAGCGACCCCGCCAAACCCCCCTCACCAGTCGTGATCGGTCCGACCCAGGCAGCGAGCCCGACACGGACCAGTGGCGTACCGGCTCCGCTGGAGTCCTCCTACGACACGACGATCGCGCGGAAGACAGCAAGAATTCGCTTCACCTATGCGGCGGCCCTCGTTTCCGTCTCCGGCCGCAAACAAACGATCTCCACAACAGGGACCGGCACGGTTGACTTCGTCCACAGCACGAGCGAGAGCGTGCGCAACGTCGACGGCGGCGGTCGCAGCGAGGTACGGATCGTCGGTCCCGACTTCTACCAACGCGGCATCACGGCTGGCGGCGCGCCAGGCTCGCCGCGCTGGACCCGTGTCGTCCCAGGTGGCGGTGCTACCGCTTCCTCCAGCACCGCATCGGCAAGCACCGTACAGCCCGGGGTCGGCGACGACGCGGCGCTGCGGCTCGGCTTCCTGAGCGGTGCGTCGGCCCCGGTGACCACCGTGGGCGAGGAAGCCATCGACGGTATCCAGACGACCCATTACAAGCTGTCCGTGAACCTGGAAACAGCATCCCAACGAGGGAACATCAGCACGGCCACCGTCGAGTACTACAAGAGCATCCTCGGAAGCGCCCTCCAGCCGACCGAGGCCTGGATCGACGCGGACGGACTCATCCGCCAGCTCCGCATTACCGTCACCAGCGCCGAGTCCGACAGCCCAGCCCCGCACACAGAGATCACCCGGACAGTCACCTACTCGGACTTCGGGATACCTCTGAACGTAACGGCACCGCCGCCCAACGAGATCGCGCCAGGATGAGCTGAGCTCGCCGGCGACAGAACCGGACGCCGCGAGCCGGAATGACGATCTCAAACGCGCTCTAAAGATAAAGAGCACCCGGCACAGGGGCGCTCTTATTGATCCTGTCCACGGCGGAATAGGTGGCGGTCCTCGGCAAAGGCGGTCAGCGCCTCACCGGACAGGCGCTGCGTGGTCCACTCGTCCAGGCCCACCGCGCCGATTGCGCGATAAAAGCCAATCGCCGGATTATTCCAGTCCAGCACCGCCCACTCGAACCGGCCGTAGCCGCGCGCCACGCACTGCCTGGCCAGCGTGCTCATCAGCGCGCGCCCGTAGCCTCGACCGCGGTGCTCCGGGAGAACATAAAGATCTTCCAAATAAATACCGTGACGACCGGTCCAGGTCGAGAAGTTCAGGAACCACAGGGCGAAGCCGACCACTGTCTCAGCCCGTTCGACCAGGTGGCAGAACACCGCTGGCCGCGGGCCGAACAGCGCTGTCCGCAGGTCCGTCTCGGTCGCGACGACCGCTTCGGGCTCCCGCTCGTACTCAGCCAGCCCACGGACAAGGCTTAAGATCACGGAAACGTCATTCTCCGTGGCCTGGCGCACCACGGCGTCATCCGCGTCCGGTGACATACCCGGTGATGCTATCGCGATGCTCGCCAGCGGGATCGCTGGCCCGCCATCGCCACCTTGCCGGAGCCAGGCCCGGCGGAGCAAAGCGACGATCATCCCTCGTGGCGTTTACGCACCGTGTCGCCAATGACTGACGATACGATCCGCAGCGTGGCATGTCGTCCCTGTTGCGTCGAGTAGCTCCTACCCGAAGCTATCGTCGACCCGTGGTCAGCCAAGATCTCTTCGACGAGCTCAGCTCTCCGTCCCGGACCGAATCGCCACAGCCAGCGATCGATCATGGAGAGGTGTTCACCCGACGTTGGATCGTCGAACTGATCCTGGACTGGGTTGGCTACACGCCCGACAAGGATCTGACCAGCGCCGTGATCGTGGAGCCCGCGTGCGGCGCGGGGGCTTTTATCGGGCCGATAGTTGAACGTCTGATCACCTCATGCCAGCTCCACGGCCGCTCGCCACTCGACGCCGCCGACGCTGTGTACTCCTTCGATCTCCTCGACCGCAACGTGCGATCGAGCCGGGATCTCGCCATCCGGCTCATGACCGAAAACGGCTGGGACATGCCAGGCGCCGGGAAACTCGCCGGAAAGTGGATCCGGCAAGGGGATTTTCTTCTCCAGCGTGAGTACGGAGGCGCCGACTTCGTGGTGGGAAACCCGCCGTACATCCGCCTTGAAGACGTCCCCGAAGCTCGGATGAAAGCCTACCGGTCGTCGTGCCCCGCCATGGGTGGGCGGGCGGATGTCTACGTCGGTTTCTACGAAGTCGGCCTGAGGATTCTGCGGCCCGGCGGGAGGCTCGGTTTCATCTGCGCGGACCGCTGGATGCGCAACCAGTACGGCAGCCGGCTGCGCGAGCTGGTGAGCCGTTCCTGCAACGTTGAAGTCGTCCTCACCGTGCACAATGTGGACGCGTTCGTTGAGCAGGTCTCCGCCTATCCCGCCATCACGATCATCCAAAGTGCGCAGCAGGGAACATCTGTTGTTGCCGACACGACGTCGTCTTTCGGCGCCGACGAGGCCGCGTTGCTACGGAACTGGGCAGGGAGCGAGGGAACCTCGATCCGCGCGCCGACGTTTCATGCCGCGCGTCTTCCGCGCTGGTTCGCCGGGACGGATTCCTGGCCGGCTGCCTCACCCGCGCGGCTTGCGATACTGGAGGACCTCGGCGATCGGTTTCCCTGCCTTGAGGACGGCTCGACCGGGACCCGGGTAGGTATCGGGGTCGCCACGGGTGCGGACAGTGTGTTCATCACAGCCGAGCCAGAACGTGTGAACGTCGAGGACGACCGTCTCCTTCCGCTGGCGATGGTCCGTGACACCGCCGGTGGCTCGTTCTCGTGGACGGGAACGCATCTCATCAACCCCTGGGGCTCCGACGGCCAGCTTGTTGATCTTGCCTGCTATCCTCGCCTCGGCCGGTATTTTCGCCGGCACAGCGGCCAGCTGCGTGCGCGTCATATCGCCAGGAAACAGCCGGCCCGCTGGTACAAGACGATCGACAAGGTCGACCACCGGCTTATCAAAAGACCGAAACTCCTCTTCCCGGACATGAAAGCCAACATGCACCCGGTTCTCGATCCCGGCGGATGCTACCCACACCACAACCTCTACTACATAGTCTCGGACACCTGGGATCTGCAAGTCCTCGGCGGGCTCCTGCTCTCGCGGGTGGCCGAAGCGTTCATCGTGGCGTACGCGGTCAAGATGCGTGGCGGAACCCTGCGGTTCCAGGCCCAGTACCTACGTCGGATCCGAGTACCTCATCCTGACACGATCAGCGAAACGGACACCGTGGCGTTGCGTGACGCTTTCAAGCGTCGCGACGTGGACGCCGCGACAGACGCAGCCTTGCGCGTCTTCGACCTGGCCAGCCTGCCAGGCTGAGAGAGTGAAGTCCTGACCGTGCCCGCGAGGACTTCGAAGAAGCACTCGCCGCCCGCTGGGGCGTTCAAAGAGACCCAGAACTTCCGCCGGTCGGAAGAAAGCTGGCGCAGGGACCGCCGGATCCGTGCGCGGCGGCAAACATTTCGATGCCATCGCTGGCCTGCGCGCACGGGCCGAGCCGGCTCGTCTCGCCACGCCCCCATGGTACCTTGGAGGAAAATCTTGCCTCCAAGGTGGAAGTGGTTGCGGTGGCGCTGAACATCAAAAACGACGAGGCACAGCGGCTTGGCCGTGAGCTGTCTGACCTGACCGGAGAGAGCATCACGACGGCGGTGACCACGGCGATTCGCGAACGTCTCGACCGTATGCGGGCCGACCGAGAAGCGGGCGAGCAGCGAGTTGAGCGAATCGTCGCTCTTGGCCGCCAGATAGCGGATGCGGTCGTTGGGAGCGGGTTCGGCATCGACGACCTCTACGATGATCGCGGACTACCGACATGATCGTGGACTCGTCCGCCCTCGTGGCTATCATCCGAGCCGAGCCTGACGCGGCTGCTTACGCGGCGGCTCTTGTCTCGGCGGACACCGCCATGTCCGCCGTGAACTACGTGGAGGCGGCGGTCGTCGTCGACTCGGCTCGTGACCCTGTCGCGAGCCGCCGGTTCGACGAACTGGTAAGAGTGGCGGACATCGAGGTGGTGGCGGTGACGGCCGAGCACGCGACGCTCGCCCGGCAGGCCTACCGAGACTTCGGCAAGGGGAGCGAGAGTCCCGCCCGATTGAACTTCGGTGACTGTTTCGCCTATGCGCTTGCGGCTGAACGACGGAAACCGCTGTTGTTCAAGGGCGACGACTTCATCCATACGGATCTGGTCGCCGCTGGCCTTCCCGACCAGCACGGACCGGGCTGAATGCCGAATTCGGCTCCGTGGCGCCCACCGGTGTCGGTGCCACGCGGCGACTCAGCCCAGATCAGCGGTGGAAGACCGTTCGCTGGACCGCCCAGCGCAACGCCCATCGTTGCCAGCACCAGGGCCGGCTTGGAGGCGCGCCCTGGCCACGGCCCGGCCGACCTCGTGCCGCAGGCGCCGTACCGGTTTCCGGAGTCGATGGCGGAGCGGGTGCAGGCACTGTGCCGAATCATCATCGACACCTACGACGGCGACACCGGCCAGCTGTGGACAACCGCCGCGGACCGTCGGGAACTGCTCAGGCGGGCGTCCACATTGCCTGGCTTTGGCACCCAGAAGGCCAAGATCTTCGTGGTGCCGCTGGGCAAGCAGCTCGGTGTCAAGGCCCCGGGCTGACGGGAGGCGACAGCTCCCTTCGATGGGGCCGAAAGTTACCTGCCGGTGGCCGATATCGTCGACCAGCAGAGTCGGGACAAGGTCCGCATGAAGGCAGTAGCCAGGTCTGGATAGGCGGGCGCGAGGTTCTGTTAGTCCCGTTCGTCTCCGCGCGCTTCCTGTCCGAGAGCGTTGAGCAACGCAAACATCGTGGATGACGGATTATCATCTGGGGTGCGCTTATTGTTCTTCTCGTGCATTGTGGCGAGCGCGGCGGTGCGACGCGCGGCGGCAGCCCTCTTCGGCAGGTAGCCGCTGGCGTCGATCCGCTTGCCCGTGCGGCCGTCGTGCTTCTTGCTTTCAGATTCCGCTGTAGCCGTATCAGTCCACCTGGCGTGGTCCTTGAAATGAAGCAGCAGCCAGATCTCAAAACACGGGTTCGAGATCGCCAGTTTGATATCATTTTGGCGTGCAAGTCTTACAGCCTGGTCGAGGTCCGGATGGTTCCTCGGCCACTCGACATCGAAGACACACCAGTATTCGTCCACGGCGCCCGACCCAACTTGATCGTTTCGCTTCTTGCGCTCGGCCGCTAATTTGACAAGTGTCAGCGGGACCCCGTGATCGGTGTCGATCTCGATTTTGACGGCCGCATTGCGCCTGACTTCGGGAAGTCTTCTCAAGCCGTTCAGATAGTCCGGCTCGGTCTTGTCCCCCTCGCAGAAGACCAGCAAGGTGCGAAGCTCCGGCCGTGTCCCGGCTCGCCGCCTGAGTGGCTTCTGCTGACCCCTCCTGATCGCCATTGATCGTTAGCCGATCAGGCCGAGACTACGGAGAAGCTCGGTGCGGTCCGTGTCAGGCAGCGCACCGAAGCGGCCTTGCAGGTAACCGTCTTCGATGTTATGTGATTTCCGCACGCGCTCTCCCGCGAACTCTGCCAGTGCGCCGAGCCTTGTCGCACCGCTCGCGGATTTCTCGGTGAACCAGACCTCATCCCGATTGAGATGGTTAAGTAGGGTTGTGTCATGCGATGTGAAGACGAGCTGAGCTCCGCGCGGGTTCGTTGCCGGATCGTGAAAAAGTCTGATCAGCTCGGCGGTCAGCGTCGGATGCAGGCTGGAGTCGAGTTCGTCGAACAGCAGGAGGGAGCCACTTCGCAACGTTTGAAGGACAGGACCGACAAGCCGGTACCATACCCGGGTGCCTTCCGACTCGGCGGTGAAATCCAGCGGGTGACTGCGGCCGGCAGCCCGGTGCATGAGACGGACCCGAGGACGCGAGCGCCGGGGCTCTGTATCCGGTCCGAAGCTGGGCTGGTTGCCGAATCTATTGCTGGTAGGGCGGTATTGAACTTCCTCCTCGTCGACCGCAACCATCGACAGCTCGGCGGGTTCCACGATCGAACGGAAGTTCGCTGCCTCGAACCGAATCAGCATCGCCTGCCCCACTTCGTTGCCAGATGTGGACAGAGCTCAATTTTTGCACGATCTTGACGAAAATCACACTGTAACTGTGGCCTGATGCCATCTTAGTGGTCGCCGCCGGAAGTT
>NZ_CAKJTL010000049.1:0-2529 GCF_917627385.1 Protofrankia sp. CiT1 | reverse complement strand
CCCTGGACGAACTTCCGGCGGCGACCACTTAGTACTCGTTCTTGATGACGAAATAGGAACCGCGTATGGTTCCGGCCAGCTTCGACTTCTGCCGAGCGAACTTGAACGAGGCGAGCTCCGTGGGGACTTCCATCCCGTCGGAGAGCTTGAACCCAACCGCTCGTTTCCCGCGGTCGTCGACGGTGTACATCACATTGATCGACAGGCCGTTCTCGTAGAAGACGTATGCCATCCGAATGTTCTCGACCTGGAATGTCGTCGCCTCGAGCGGGCGAGCGGAGATGACGATGCCGCGTTCTTCTGTGAGGATCCGGCTCACCCAGTCGATGGTCGGCCCGGCGTTGTCCGCGGGCTCGACCGTGAAAACGTGGCCGTACTTGTTCTTGAAGTACCGGGCTTCGTTCGCCCGTAGACCAGCGAGCGCGACCGCGGCCGGCGACGACTCCAGGCCGACGGTCGATACGGTGTCGAAGTCCACGGCATAGGGCATGGCAAACTCCTCCGCGTATGCGTTTCATCCTTATTGTGGACAATAGCGCTGAATTCAGCGTATGCGCTGGTAGCAAAGATAGAGGACCCGGCAACAGAGGCGTGGATCAAAGGGCGGGGCTGGGGTGCGGGCATCCCGAGGCGGCGGAAGCCCGGATAGCCGGGCAGCCGCTGACCACCGCTGACCGCCGCGAGGTCATCCCGCGCGGCATCGCCCGCGACCATGGCCCGCGCCGAGCTGGCCGTGGCCGCCGAACTCGACACCGCCAGCAGAGCCTCCACGCGTGCCCCGCAGCTCGGCCCGATGTCAGCCGCCCGGTGTCAGCGGCCCGCGCAAGGTCAGTTGGTGTGCGCTGCTCCAGTGCCATTCAACGTTCGTACCGCACACCACCGACAACCACCCCACCGCGCTCACCATCCGCGGCTACCCGGGCGGATCGTCCCCAGTACCGCCGTCCACACGATCGCCCGGCTGGCTCCCTGCGCCGGACACGCCCGACGGCTCATCGGGGACGACCGCTTGCGCCGGCTCCGATCCGTCCCTGGGCTCAGTCGCGTCGCCGGTACCGGCGGACTCCGAGGAGCGGCCGGAGGCTTCCTCAGCGCGGTCCGCGGCAGGGAGCGCCCGGGCGAACGCGGGGCGTACCAGCCGAGGTTTGGCGACGGCCGGCTCACCAAAGTCCGCCCGGCGCATCCGACAGTACACCGTCTGGAACTCGCCGGCCGCGCGGCTGATACCGAGGTCAGCCGCCGCGGACAGATAGGCGAGGGCGTCGGCCCGGTCCATCCCAAGACGGGTGGACAGAAAAAGCAAAGCCGACCGGGTCGCCCGGCGGACGGCATGCGCGAGATCGGCGTGTGCCCCCAGCGTAATCCAATGGGTGTCGGTCTCGACAAAAGGTTCGCGCAGCGCACCAAGAACAGCCTCGGCCGCGGCTGCCTTCAGGACGGTCAGCCGGAAGGTCGCCCGCAGCGGCCCCTCCAGCGCGACCGCGGCGGCCTTTCCCGCACCCAGGGAATAATGTGGGTCACCAACGGCAAACAATGCGCCGGGAACCTCTACCGGGAGAAACAACCGGGCACCGGCACCGAGTTCACCGCAGTCAAGAGCGCCCCCGTACGTTCCGACCGAGGTCGAACGAAGCGGCCCGGCACCGTTGATCGCGACCGACATGATTCCCATGAACGGTGACAGCGGAAAACGCACCTTCCGGCCCTCAGCTCCGCCCAACGTGCCGAAGAGCCGGCCCCGGCGCCGTTCGACGGCACAGAAGCTGCTCGCTGTCCGGAACGCCGTCCAGTTACGGGCGGTCGCGGCGGGACCGGGAGGAGCGTTCTCGGGAAACTCCCCGGCGAGCAGCCCCGCGCCATGACGGATCGACACCACGCCGTACCTGGCCCGCGGGTGCAGCGAAACCACATCCACCCGCAGCAGGTCGCCGGGGTCAGCACCGCGGACGTACACCGGTCCGGTCACCACATGCGGACCGTCCACACCGAACCGATGCGGAATTCCCGAAGCGGCGATCATGCGAGCGTCATCGAGGACCTCGGATGTCGACACGCCGAACCGCGCGAAGAAGGCGTCCGGGTCACGCCCCTGATCGTCGAGGATCCCCTCCTGGCTGACCGTGTCGACCGTCACCGTGGCACCGGACTCCACGCTCAGCACCGGCCGTGTCTCAGCGGTCGGCACCTGACCCCACATGACTGTCTCAGGGGTGGACGGGAGATAGTGTTTTCCGTCTACTTTTCCCTTGCCCGGTTGCAGCGCCACTACAGCGCTACCACCGCGACGCCCGCGGCCACCCGCGGCGCCCCGGACGACAGACCCGTTCGTGACGGCCGACCGCCTCAGCCACCGGGCCGGGACGGCTTCCCGACAAGGAGCCCCGACCTGCGATCTGGTCATCACGTGGCACGGGCGTCAGATTCGCAGTGAAACATGACACATCTGTTTCTGACATGTTGCAGTCCTATGCATCCCCCTTCAGGTATCGATACCCCTTCAAGCATCGCTGCCTACCCATGCCCCAGCGC
>NZ_CAKJTL010000048.1 GCF_917627385.1 Protofrankia sp. CiT1 | reverse complement strand
GCGCTGGCCGCTGCCGACGCCGGGTGGCGGGCACTGGTCGAGTACCGCGAAGCCCGCTGCGAGGACGCCGCTGCCGACGGGGCCCGTTGGCTCGTCGCCCAGGCATCCGATGTGCCCGGTCCGGACGGGCGTTCCGCGGATGAGGTGCTTGCCGAGCTCACCGCCCACCAGGAGGTCATCCGCCGCCGGGTCGACGCGGCGCGGGCACTGCCGCCAGCCGAGCAGGAGAACGCGCTGGCCGCGGTGCTCGCGACCGTGGCTGACAGCAGGGCGGCGCTGGCCGCACTGGCGGCGCTGCCACTCCCGCCGCCAACCGAGCTGACCGCGAGCAGCGAGGACGGTGCCGTGGTGCTGCGCTGGCGGGCCTCTCCCTCGGCGCTTGGGCCGGTGTCCTACCGGGTGGTCAGGCTGGTGGGGGAGACGGGCGGCCCGGGGGGAGCAGCGCCGGTTGAACGCAGCCTGGGTACGACTCGGTCCACCGAGCTGTCCGATGCCGGAGCCCCGGCTGGGGTGATGGTTCGTCACGAGGTGACGGCGATCGTGGGCAGCCGGCGGTCGGTAGCGGTGCGTACGCCCGGTATCGTGGTGGTGCGGGATGTAGCGGGCCTGCATGCGGAGCAGACCGGTGCCGATGTGAGGCTGTCGTGGCGGCTGGACGGCCCCGTGGACGCCGTCACAATCGATCGGACCGTGGACGAGTCGTCGCCGGTGCTGGTCCCCATGCGTCGGATCCGGGCGAGCGCCGGCCAGTATGTCGACACGGCTGTCCAGGCCGGTGTCACCTACCGCTACTGGGTGTATGTCGAATATCGGGATGTGGACGGGCAGCCCTCCCGGACCGCCGGCTCGGGGATCACGATTACGGTGACGCCACGCCCGCCGCTGGTACGTGATCTGGCGGTCACCACCGTCAACGGGCAGACCGCGTTGCGCTGGAGCAGCATGCCGGACACGCATGTGCGGATCTACGCCGTGCCGGCGGCGGGCCCCGGGTCGGCGTCTCCGGTCGGGGCCGAGGGCGCCGAGATCGACTTGGCGAACATAGCCGAGCGGGCACGGCTGGTTGGGTCGAGTGGGGACGGCCACTTGGTGGACCCCCTGGCCGTCGGAGAGCTGGAGTACACACCGGTGGCCGTGCGCGATGGCCGGGCGGTGGCCGGCCGTGGCGTGCGGCATCTGGTGGTCGAGCGCATCCGGGAGCTGCGTGCGGACGACCGTGGCGAGGAGATCGTGTTGTCCTTTCAGCTGCCATCGGGGATTACCGAGGCCCGCGTCCTGTGGCGCCGGGACCAGTTCCCGACCGGGCCGGACGATCCGAGCGCCTTCCAGGCGAAGGTCACCAACGCCAGTCTGGAGATCAAGGGAGGGTGGCATCTCGCCGCGCCGCGTGACGGTTCGCCCTACTTCGTCGCCTGCTATCCACTGGTGCGTACCGGCGGGACGCTGCGTGCGGCCGCGCTCGGTACGGCAGTTGTAGCCCGCTCGGCTGCCCAACATGAGCCGCATGAGCCGCATGAGCCGCATGAGCCGCACGACCGTAACGGCTATCACGACCATCACGACCGGGAGATGACGGTCACCTACACCCTGGCCCGGTCTGGCTGGCGCCGCCGCACCCTGCGCGTGCAGATCAGCGCGGACGGGCCGTTGCCGGCGATGGTGCTTGTCGCGCGGCCGGGGACGACCCCACCGCAGGCGAACGAAGATGGGCACCCGCTGGCGCGGGTGTCGGCGGTGCCGGCGACAGCCGCGCGCACGCTCGAGGTCTCGCTCGAGGGCGCGGAGCTTCCCTGGGGGGTACGCCTGTTCCTGAGCTCGCCGGAGAACGCAGCCGCAGCCGCGGCCGCGGCGGTCGGCGGGATACCGGGTGACAGGGCCCCCACTGGGGTGATTCTCCGTCATCCGCCGGACGAAGCCCTGATTGTCAGGTGAATCGCTTGCGCCGTGCCAATGATCATCAAGGCCTCCGGGCGGGTTTTCGTGGGAGCTCTCGAAGAGGTGACCAGCGGGCCCGGTCGCTGCCGATCGGGTGGCGGTGGGTGGCCGCGGGCCTGGTACTGTCCGGCATCGTCGCCGCTGCCGGAGTCCTCGCCATCGGGCCGGCGCTCCGGAATCGCGGTTCACCACCGGTCACCGGCTGGGATACCCGGGGAAGGCTGTCGGGCCTGCCCTGGCTGTCCGGCGTGCACCTGGCGAACGAGCTGGCGCCCTATCTGGCCTTTGGCGCGTGGCGGGACCGGCCGGTCGACGTGGCGCTCGTCTTTACGAGCCGGGACAGGGGGTGGGGCCCGATATCCGAGCCCGACTGGCCGGTGGACGACTTCGCGGCTTTTCCGGGGAAACTGGTCATCAGCCAGCCGACGTTTCCGGAGGGGCAGGGGAGCAATGCCGCGTGCGCCCGCGGCGCTTATGACGAGCACTGGCGGAGATTCGGCTCCTTTCTCACGCGCAAAAACCGGGCTGACTCCATCGTACGGATCGGCTGGGAGTTCAACGGGATGTACATGTACTGGCATGCGGACGCCGACGCCAGGAATTTCACGGAGTGTTTTCGTCGGATCGCCGTTGCCATCCGTTCCGCAAACCCGAAGGTCAGGATTGACTGGACGTTCAATGCCCACAGTTCCCCGGTACCGGCGAGCGGGAATCCATGGGACGCCTACCCCGGTGATGCCTACGTTGACGTCGTCGGTATCGACGCTTACGATCACTACCCGCCGGCGCGGGACGAGGCGGCGTGGCAGCGTCAGTGCGACAGCGTCAACGGTCTCTGCGATCTCATTCGGTTCGCTCGTGCGCATGGCCGGAAAGTCGGCGTGGGTGAGTGGGGTGTCACGTCTTGTGGCGGTGATGCTGGCGGCGACAACCCGTTCTACGTCCGGAAGATGTATGACAGTTTCATGACGAACGCGGACGTGATCGGCTATGAAAGTTACTTTCACGACTCGTCGTCGGACAATGTGTGTTCGACGATCATGTACGGTGGGCGGAACGCTCGGTCGGCCGCTGAGTACAAGCGGCTGTTCGGCAGGTCGTGACGGACCCGGTTGAGTATGTGATCCGGCGGCTGGGTGAAATGCGGTCGTCCGCTGGATGACAGCGGTGGGGAAGTTGCCGGACAGCCATTCCACACGGCCGGCGGGCGATGTACCGTCTGGCAAGCCTGACGGCTGACGGCTGACAAAGGATGACGATGATAGGGGGTTCGCTGGGTGCGTCACTTCGGTTTTCTGGACGCGGACCGGACGGACGCGCTGTTTCACCGGTTGCCTGAGGAGATCCTCCCGGATGGGGACCGCCGGCTTGTGGCAACGGCGCTGGGCGCCACCCTCTACGCCCCGGGCACGCGGCCGACGCTGGCCGCGGATGTCCGTCGGCAGGCCGCGGCCGGGGTGACGTCGATGGTGCTCTGCCTGGAGGACGCCATCGCTGACCACGAGGTCGCCACGGCCGAGGCGAACGTGGTTGCCGCTCTTCGTAACCTGGGGGAAGATCCACCGACCGCTGGCGGCGGGCCGCCGTTGTTGTTCGTCCGGGTCCGCGATACGGAGCAGATACCGCTTCTGGCCGCACGTCTTGATTCCGCCGCGGCCGCGGCGTTCGCCGGATTCGTCCTGCCGAAGTTCAGTCCTGAAAACGGAGAGCCGGCGTTGGCGGCTGTGTCGCGTGCCGCCGAGCGGCTCGGCCGGATGCTCTGGGCGATGCCCGTGCTGGAAAGTCCGGAGGTTATTTTCAGGGAGACTCGCGCGGCGGCGCTGTCGGGGGTCCGGGAGCTCGTCGACAAACACGCCGATGTCGTGCTGGCGGTCCGCTTGGGCGCCACCGACCTTTGCGGGCTGTTCGGGTTGCGACGGAATCGGGACCTGACCATCTACGACATCGCGGTGGTCCGTGATTGCATCGCGGATATCGTCAACGTGTGTGCCCGTGGCGGCGACCACGTGGTGAGCGGGCCGGTATGGGAATATTTCGCTCAGCCGGAGCGCCTGTTCGTGAGCGCGCTGCGGGTCACGCCATTTGAGGAAGCTGATCTTGTCGATGACAGTGCGGACGGTGCTCGCCTGCGCCTGCGCCTCGTCTCCGCCGATCTTGATCGGCTCATCCGCGAGGTGGTGCTTGACAAGGCGAACGGATTGCTGGGCAAAACCGTGATCCACCCCAGTCATGTGCCTGCCGTGCATGCGCTGCATGTTGCCAGCCACGAAGAGTACGTGGACGCCATAGCGATTCTCGCGGAGGACGCCGGCGGGGTACGGCCGAGTTGCTACGCGAACAAGATGAACGAGCTGGGACCCCATCGGATCTGGGCGCAAGGGGTGCTGCGGCGGGCCCAGGCCTTCGGTGTCCTGCGGGAGGGCCACACGTTCGTCGACGTTCTGGCCGCGACCGGAGTGTCGTGACGTTCCGGTGACACGCGGATTGTCCCGGATGGCAACAGCGGTGAGGGCGGAGGTCGTGTGAGCCTGGCGGATCACCTCGGGCAGTCTTCGAGCGGCCCGAACTGGCTGTGGGACGAGCTGGGGCTCGATATCAGGATCAGAACCGACACGCTGGGCAGGGGCCTGCACGGGCTGGTCGGGCTTGCGTTGCGGCGCAATCCGCTGCGGGCACATCTGCTGGTCAGCCGAGTACTCGGCAAACATCTTCCGGTGCCGCCACGGGAATCGCTGGCGGCTGGTCGGCTGCTGGCGGCCCGGGTCCGCGAGGACTCCGCTGGGCTGGGGGGTGCGCTGATGACGGCTGGGCCACTGGTGGTCGGTTACTGTGAGACGGCAACCTCGCTTGGGCATGCGGTGGCGGACGGCATCGCGGGTTGTGACTATCTGCATACCACTCGTCGGGTGGTACCCGGCGCCACCACCCTGCTCGACTTTGACGAGGCACATTCCCATGCCACCTTCCACTGGCTCATGCCAACCGATCCCGAGGTGGTGCGGGCGCCGCGTCCGCTGATCCTGGTGGACGACGAGCTCTCGACCGGCCGGACCGCGCTGGGCACGATTCAGGCGCTGCACGCCTTCGCGCCACGGCCCTCCTACACCGTGGCGACGCTGTTCGACGCCCGGCCGCCGGAGTCCCGGCGTGCGTTCAACGAGCTCGCGGACCGTCTTGGTGTTCCGGTGCGGGTGGTGTCGCTGCTGTCCGGAGAGCTGGTGGTGCCGCACGACGTAGCTCTGCGCGCGCAACGGCTTCGGGCCCGCCATGGCGGTGACCCTGTCGGTGCGGCCGCACGGGAGCCGTCCACCTGGCGTCATCCGGTCCGCTCCGTACGGCCTGACTGGCCGGCCGAGCTTCCCGACGGTGCGCGCCACGGTTGGTCGCAGGCGGACCGGGCACTGCTCGACGCGGTCGTGCCGGCGGTCGCCCGGGAGATTGCGGCGGTGCTGACCGAGCCGTCCGGACGCGTTCTGCTGCTTGGCACGGAAGAGCTCATGTACACACCGTTGCGAATCGGGGCCGCGCTCGATGAAATTATCTCGGGCGCGGTGCTTTACCACTCGACAACGCGTTCGCCGGTCTACCCGATCGACGCCGAAGGCTGTGCGATCCGCTGCGCGCTGACGTTCCCGGCGCCGGACGACCCCACCCGGATGAGTCATGTCTACAACGTCCGGCCGGGCCTGTACGACGACATCGTGGTCGTGGTCGATTCGGTCGCCAACGGCGGGCTGGCGGAGGCCGACGTCGCCGGGATGGTCGGGATGCTGCGTCGGTGCGCGCCGGTGACCGTGGTCACGATTCCGGCCCGAGGCCCGGACAGGCGTCCGATGACCTGGCCGACCGGGCGTGTGGCAGGGGGAGCGAGTTGAGCGAGGGTACGGTCCTGGGAGCCATTCCGGGCACGGTGGGTTCGGGGTCCTACGATCCCGCGGATGTGGTCTTTCTGCTGAAGGATCTCAGTGACATCCCGCTGGAGCGCCCCACTGAAGACCGTGAGGAGGATTTCTCCAAGGGACGTCACTACGCTGAGGATCTGCCTGTCGAGTACGAACCCTCGGATTCCTATCTTGCTCTTTTCGAGGATGCCCTCACGCGGTCGGCGGAACGGGTCGCCACCGCGGTCGGTATAGCCACCGAGCTTGTGCTTGCAAGCAAGGATAAGCCGGTTATCGTATCGCTCGCGCGGGCCGGCACGCCCGCCGGAATCCTCATGCGGCGTTGGGCCCGGTGGAAGCACGGGCTCGAGCTGCCGCACTACTCGGTCTCCATTATCAAGGACCGGGGGCTTGACGAGAACGCGTTGCGGTGGATCCTGGACCGCCATGCCCCCCATGCGCTCCAGTTCGTCGATGGCTGGACGGGCAAAGGCGCTATCTTGAAGGTCCTGCAGGCTGCGGCGGGGCAGTTCGGTGTGGACAGCTCCATGGCGGTGCTCTCGGATCCGGGCCACTGCACGTCGGTTTACGGCACCCGGGACGACTTCCTCATCCCGCACAGCTGTCTGAACTCCACGGTCAGCGGCCTGGTGAGCAGAACCGTGCTGAATTCCGCACTGATCGGTCCGGCTGACTTCCACGGGGCGAAGTACTATCGGCACCTGGCTGACCGGGATTATTCCCGCCGGTACGTCGACACCGTTATGGCGGCCTTTCCCGCCGCGTCGGACGCGGTCGCGCATGGGCTGCGCCAAGCGGAGGACCGTACCCCGACCTGGGCCGGCTGGCGCGCGGTCGAAATGCTGGCGAAGGATTATGGAATCACGAACATCGGCCTTGTCAAGCCGGGGGTCGGTGAGACGACAAGGGTGCTGTTGCGACGGGTGCCCTGGAAAGTCGTTGTCGCACCCGGCCGGTTGGCGGAACTGGCTCATATCCTCTCGCTTTGTGCGGCCAAAGGGGTGGCGGTGGAGGAAAGGGCGGAGCTGCCGTACTCCTGTGTCGGGATCATCCGGCCGACCGACGGCCGGCCTGACCGGGCGTTGTTCAACGTGCCGTCCTGACATCCGATGGGTACCGATCCGTGGACACGTTCCAGGTCGCTCAGTATTTTCGTGATCAAATTCCGTTGTCTGATCGGCCCGCGGGCTCGGGTGACATCGCGCAGTTCCGCGACGGTGGTCAGGCGTTGGTGTACAGCGGCGGCGAGGACGGCATGGGAAACCTGTGGCCGCGCCGCCCAGTCGGCCATATCGACAACGGAACGGGCCAGCCGGGTCCGCGGCGGATACGGTCGCGGACACACGTCCGCGGGGCCGAGCTGAGCGCTGTGGCGAATGACGACGCCGGGGCGGGGGCCCGGCCGTCGCCCCGGCGGTACAAGAACGGTGACGCTCTCCTCGTCAAAGCCGTGCAGGCCCCCCAGGGCCGCCGCGCAGGCACCGCCGAGCACAGCTCCGGGGCCGATGGACTCGAGCGCGCACCACAACAACTGCATACGGGTGAGCGGCCCGGGGCGTGTCACGAGCACCCCGGGCAGGGGCCGCTGCCATCGGCCGGATCTGACCCGCCATCGAATCGCTGACCGGGTCGTCCCGGCCGCGACAGCGGCGCGGATCGAGATGACGCCACACTGGTGGTCGGCTGTCTTCTGCCAGGAGCGCTGACCGGGGTCCGGGGCCATGCCCACGAGCCTCGCCGATTGGTCCGCCGAACGGAACGCCACCCGGCGAGCTGTGGAAAAGTGGCGGCGGGCTTCCCCGGATGTGGACGGACGGCTCATCCCCTGCGCTGCCGAGTGCCATCGGTACTGGGTCAGCCCTTGTATATCCCGATGATCAATAAAATGATCGCGATCGCAAACGCACGCTAAGAGCGCCCGGCAATAGGGGACGCGGCGTCGCGGGGCCAGGGCACGCACCTCGCGTCATCGGTACCCGTCCATCGCTCCCCGTCCATCGCTGCGCGATGCACGGGTACCCCGGCTCGTCGGTCGCCACCCAAAACCTCCGGTGGCTGCCTCCGCCGCCTCGCGATGCACGCACCCCAGCCCCGCTCCTTTAAGCGGCGCGAGCCGGACAGCTGGCTTCCGAAACGCCCTAGCTGTCCGGGTCGTCGAGACGGGCCAGATAGGTGGCCAGTTCCTCGACCGCGTCCTCGTACTGGGGATGCAGGTCGACGAACGCACGCAACTCGTCAGCGAGCCAGTCGAGCGTCACGGTCTCCTCCCCGCGACGCGCCGACAGCTCCTCAATACCCCTGTCGGTGAAGTACACCGTCAGCTCCGGTTTCCAAGTCCCAGCCTCGTTTCGGGCGTTCTTACGCGGTGAACGCAGCCTCGATCAGCGCTTTCTGTTCCTTCTCGTGCACGGAGGAGGAGCCGGACGCCGGAGCGGCCGACGCCTTACGTGATACCCGGCGCACCCGCAGCCCCGCCGGCAAGGCATCGGGCAGGTGGATGGCCATGTGCGGGTAGGCGCCCTGATTGGCCGGCTCCTCCTGCACCCAGACCACGTCGGCGAGGTTCGGGTAGGTGCTCAGGACCTCCCCGAGCTCCGCGACCGGCGTGGGGTAGAGCTGCTCGATCCGGACGAGCGCGGTATCGGTGATCTTTTTGCTGGTCTGCTCGGCCAGGAGGTCGTAATAGACCTTTCCGCCCGACAGCAGTACTCTCCGGACGTTGCTCCGGTTGTCGATCTTTGTGTCGTCGATTACCGGACGCCATGATCCTGTTGTCAGGTCCTCGACCGTCGAGGTCGCGGCCTTCAGCCGCAGCATCGACTTGGGAGTGAACACCACCAGCGGGCGTCGCACCGGTGAGAGCGCCTGCCGGCGCAGCAGGTGGAAGTAACTTGCCGGGCTCGACGGAGCGGACACCAGCATGTTGTTCTCGGCGCACAGCGACAGGAAGCGTTCGATGCGGGCGGAGGAGTGGTCCGGGCCCTGCCCCTCGTAGCCGTGCGGGAGCAGAAGGCCGACCGAGTTGCGCTGGCCCCACTTGGCCTCGCCCGCCGCGATGAACTCATCGATGATCGACTGTGCCCCGTTCGCGAAGTCGCCAAACTGGGCTTCCCACAGCACGAGCGCTTCCGGGCGAGCCACCGAGTAGCCGTACTCGAAGCCCATCGCCGCGAACTCGCTCAGCAGCGAGTCGTGGACGTAGAAGGTGCCGGCGCCCTCCTCGGCCTCCAACGACTTCAGCGGGCAGTAGTCCTCGCCACTGTGCCGGTCGACCAGAACGGCGTGCCGCTGGCCGAAGGTACCGCGCCGGCTGTCCTGCCCGGCAAGGCGGATAGGCCGGCCGTCGAGCAGGACCGAGCCGAAGGCGATGGTCTCGGCGCACGCCCAGTCGATCGTCCCAGTCGCGATCATCTGTGCCCGGCGCTCGAGCTGCGGGCGCAGCCGCGGATGAACGGTGAATCCGGCCGGCAGGGCGGTCTGGGTATCTATGATCATCTTGATGGCGTCCAGCGACACGGCGGTGGACACGGCGGCAGCCGCTGCGGCCTCCGCTGGAGTCGTCACCAGCCGAGGCCCGTGAGCTGGGCGTTGGCTGGTGTCACGGGTCTCGGCGAACGCCTTCTCCAGCTGTACCGAGTAGCTCTTCATGGCCTGTTCGGCCTCGGCCAGCGTGATGTCACCACGGCCGATCAGCGCTTCGGTGTAGAGCTTACGGACCGACCGCTTCGTGGCGATCGTGTCGTACATCAGCGGCTGGGTGAACGACGGCTCGTCCATCTCGTTGTGCCCGCGCCGCCGGTAGCACACCATGTCGATGACGACGTCCTTGTGGAACGCCTGCCGGTACTCGAAGGCCAGCCGCGCGACTCGTACACACGCCTCGGGGTCGTCCCCGTTCACATGGAAGATGGGGGCCTGCACCATCCGGGCGACGTCGGTCGCGTATACCGACGACCGGCTGGCAATCGGTGACGTGGTGAACCCGACCTGGTTGTTGATGACGACGTGCACGGTCCCGCCGGTGCGGTACCCACGCAGCTGCGAGAGGTTCAACGTCTCAGCGACCACGCCCTGGCCGGCGAAGGCGGCGTCCCCGTGGACGAGCACCGGCAGCACCGTGAAGCCCTCGGGACCCTTGTTGAGCATGTCCTGCTTGGCCCGGGTGACACCTTCCAGCACCGGGTCGACCGCCTCCAGATGGGACGGGTTGGACACCAGCGAGATCGGCACCTGGCGACCGTCCGGGCTGGTGTAGATGCCCTCCGCGCCGAGGTGGTACTTGACGTCGCCCGAACCGTGCGCCGTCTGCGGGTCGACGTAGCCCTCGAACTCGGCGAAGATCTGCCGGTAGGACTTGCCGACGATGTTCGCCAGCACGTTCAGCCGGCCGCGGTGCGCCATTCCGAGGGTGACCTCGTCCATGCCCGCTTCAGCGGCCCGCTGGAGTACCTCGTCGAGCAGGGGGATGGCCGACTCCGCGCCTTCGAGCGAGAATCGCCGCTGGCCCACGTATTTGGTCTGCAGGAACGACTCGAACGCCTCGGCCGCGCCGAGCCGCTCCAGGACGTGCAGCTGCTCGGCCGGGTCGGGGCGCTCGGCGGCCCGTTCGACCCGCTGCTGGATCCAGACCCGCTCGTCGGGCTCCTGGATGTGCATGTACTCGATACCGACCCGGCGGCAGTAGGAGTCCCGCAGGACACCAAGAATGTCGCGTAGCGTCATCCGGCGGTGGCCGGCGAAGCCGTCGACGGGAAACTCGCGGTCGAGGTCCCACAGGGTCAGGCCATGGCTGATGATGTCGAGGTCAGGGTGGCTGCGGATGGCGAACTCAAGGGGGTTCGTGTCGGCCATCAGGTGTCCGCGCACCCGGTAGGCATGGATCAGTTCGAGTACCCGGGTACCGTGGTCAAGATCGCCATCGTGGGACGAGGTGATATCGGTGACCCAGCGCACCGGTTCGTACGGTATGCGCAGCGAGCGGAAGATCTCCTCGTAGAAACCGTCCTCGCCGAGCAGGAGCTGGTGCATCCGGCGCAGGTATTCGCCGGACTGCGCACCCTGAATGATCCGGTGGTCATAGGTGCTGGTCAACGTGATGATTTTTGAGACTGCCAGCTTCGACAGGGTTTCGGTGGACGCCCCCTGGAACTCGGCCGGGTACTCCATGGCGCCGACGCCGATGATTGTTCCCTGCCCCTGCATCAGGCGCGGGACCGAGTGCACGGTGCCGATGCCACCGGGGTTGGTCAGGGTGATCGTCACATCGGTGAAGTCGTCGGCGGTGAGCTTGTTCGTGCGGGCACGCCGGACGAGGTCTTCGTAGGTGAGCCAGAACTGGCTGAAATCCATGGCCTGGGCCTGCTTGACCGCGGCAACCACCAGCTGCCGGGAGGTTCCCTTGATCAGGTCGATGGCGAGCCCGAGGTTGACGTGCTCCGGCTCGACGAGGGTCGGCTTGCCGGCGATCTCAGCGTACGAGTGATTCATGGCCGGCGCCGTCTCGAGCGCCTTGACCATCGCATACCCGATCAGATGGGTGAACGAGACCTTGCCGCCACGGGACCGAGCCAGGTGCCGGTTGATGACGATCCGGTTGTCCGCGAGCAGCTTGGCCGGGACCGCGCGTACCGACGTCGCCGTCGGGACGTGCAGGGACGTCTCCATGTTGGCGGCTACCCGGGCGGCGGCACCGCGCAGCGGCGACGTGGGGACGCCGTTCGTCGGGACTGGCACGGCCTGCCCGGATGCCGGTGGCCGGGCAGGCGTGGCCGCAGCCGCGGCCGCGGCCGTGTTGATCACCGCGCCGCGCGGCTGGTCGGTGGGGGTGGCGTCCAGTTGGCCTGGCCGTGGCACGGAACCAGCTATGACAACAGGGGGGACGGGCTCGGCCGTACCCGGCTGCCCGTTCACCTCGCCCGGTTGATAGTCGGAGAGGAACTCGCGCCACTCCGGCGAAACACTCTCAGGGTCCGCGAGATACTGCTGGTAGATCTCAAATACCAGCCACTCGTTGGGGCCGAAGTCGGGTCCGGACTCGGGTACCGTCGGTGCTGTCACGGGGGCGTTCCCCTCTATCTACCCTCTGTTATGGCCCGCCGCGCGGGCCCTTCCGTTGTCGTGTGCTCAGGCTACTCGCAGGCCTTACTTGATCTGTCCGAACGCTGTGACCAGTGAGACAGGCCACGGGCATGGTAAGTGTGCCAAATATGTGGCAGGGACCGTCCTTGCCACGGGTATCCGCAGGCTACGGGTGGGTGCGCAGGCCTCGCGAGGGGCGGTTGCGCAGACCCCGCGAGCGAGCTCCGCGAGCAGGCGCTGAGACGGGCGCGAAGACACGTTCGTCACCGTGCGAGTATTCCCCGTGTGGCGATGTGGCTCGGGGTCGATGTGGGTGGGACCTTCACCGACCTGGTCGCTGTCGATGACGGCGGCCGGCTGGTTTCCGCGAAGGTGCCGTCGGTGCCCGCCGACCCATCCGTGGGGGTGCTCGGTGCCGTCCGCGGGGCAGGTCTGGCCACCGAGCCTGGGACGGTCGAGCGGTTCGCCCACGGCACCACGGTCGCCACCAACGCGTTGCTGGAGCGGCGGGGTGCGCGGACCGCTCTGGTGACCACGCGGGGGTTCGCCGACATCATCGAGATCGGCCGGCAGAACCGACCGGCCCTCTACGATCTCACCCGCCATCACCCGCCGGCGCTGGTGCCGCGCGAGCTCCGTTACACCGTCGTGGAGCGTACCGGTCCCGCCGGTGTGGTCGTCGCGTTGGACCCCGAGGCTCCGCGGCAGGTCGCCACCGCCCTCGCGGCTATTGACGGTCTTCAGGCCGTGGCCGTGTGCCTGCTGTTCTCCTTTCTCCATCCCGAGCACGAGCGCCAGGTCGCCGATGCGCTGCGGAGCGGCCTGCCGGGGGTCACCGTGGTGGCTTCGCACGAGGTTCTCCCGCAGTTCCGGGAGTACGAGCGGTTCGCCACCACCGTCGCCGACGCCTACCTGACGCCGAAGCTGTCGGCTTACCTGCGGGCGCTCGCCCGCCGGTGCGTGGCCGCTGGGCTGCCGGTGCCCCTGGTCATGCAGTCCTCCGGGGGTGTGGTGGATCTTGAGACCGCGGCCGGGCACGCCGCCGCCTGTGTGCTCTCGGGGCCGGCCGCTGGCGTGGTCGGTGCCGCGTACGTCGCGGGCCTGTCGGGCGTGACCGATCTGCTCACCTTCGACATGGGCGGAACGTCCACCGATGTCGCGCCGGTACTGGGGGGACGTGCGCAGACCACCGGCGAGTCGGTGCTGGCCGGTGTACCGATCACCTTGCCCACGGTCGACGTGCACTCGGTGAGCGCCGGCGGCGGGTCGGTGGCGTGGGTGGATTCCGGCGGTGCCCTGCGGGTCGGGCCACGCTCGGCCGGTGCTGATCCCGGCCCGGCCTGCTACGGCCGCGGGGGCGTGGAGCCGACGGTCACCGACGCGGACCTGGTGCTCGGCTATCTGGCTGACGGCGCGAATCTCGGCGGCGAGGTCGTCCTGTCCCGGGCGTCCGCGCAGAAGGCGTTGGCAGGCCTTGGCACGGCGGTGGGA
>NZ_CAKJTL010000047.1:4237-12040 GCF_917627385.1 Protofrankia sp. CiT1 | reverse complement strand
TCGCTCTTAGTCTGGCGCGGGGAGCCCGTTCGTGGGCTGTGCACTGCTGCTTCGAGCGCGCGTTCTAGATTGGTTTTCTGCCCTGGGTTCCTGCGGGCGGCTCGCCGGTGCCCCTGCGTGGCGGAAGCGAGGACTGCTGTGGCGGCCAGTGAGGAGACGGAGGAGGGCCCGTTCGCGGAGCGGGTCGCCGCGTTGGACATTGGCAAGGCGGGGTTGGTCGCGTGCCTGCGGGTACCGTCCGAGACGCGCCGGGGCGGGCGGCGTCAGGAGGTCAGCGAGTGGGCCACCATGACCGCTGACCTGCTCGCGTTGGCCGACCATCTGGTGTGCCAGGGCGTCGAGCTGGTGGTGATGGAGGCCACCGGCGATTACTGGCGATCACCATACTATGTGCTGGAAGCGGCCGGGTTGCGCTGCTGGTTGGTCAACGCCCGGCACGTCAAGCACCTGCCGGGCCGGGCGAAGACCGACAAACTGGACGCGGTGTGGCTGTGCAAGGTCGCGGAGCGGGGGATGTGCTCGCCCAGCTATGTGCCGGCCGGGCCGCTGCGGCGGCTGCGGCTGTTCACCCGCTACCGCAGCGCGGCGGTCGGCGAGCGCACCCGGGAGATGCAGCGAGTGGAGAAGCTGCTCGAGGATACCCAGATCAAGCTGTCGGTGGTGGCCAGCGACATCTTCGGTGTCTCGGGGCGGGCGATGCTCGACGCCCTGGTGGCCGGGGAACGCAACCCGGGGGTGCTCGCCGACTTGGCTCGCAGCCGGCTGCGAGCCAAGAAGAAGAAGCTCGAGCGGGCTTTCCAGGGCAATCTCGCCGCCCACCATGTGACGCTGCTGCGGATGATGCTCGACCGTATCGACCGGCTGTCCGCCGACATCACCACCCTCGACATGGAGATCACCAACACACTCGTCGAGATCGACGACGACCCCGGCCACCCGAGCGGTACCGGCCGTGTCGACCCCGGCACCAACGAGATCCTCACTGCCCAGGCGCAGCCGTCGGGCAGCGGTGGCGACCCTGATACCGGGCGGCTGAGCCTGGCCGCACGCATCGCGGAGATCCCCGGGATTGGCCTGCCTACCGCCCATGCGATCATCGCCGAGGTCGGCGTTGACGTATCCGCGTTTCCCACCCCTGGCCACCTGGCCTCCTGGGCCGGCCTGGCACCGAAGGCCCGCGAGTCGGCCGGGCGAGCCAAACCCGGCAAGACCGCCAAGGGCAACCGCTACCTGGCCGGCGCCCTCGGCCAGGTCGTCCTCTCCCAAGCCCGCACCCGGACCTTCTACGGCGCCCGCTACCGGCGTATCCGCGCTAGCCGCGGCCCCCAGAAAGCCATCGTCGCGGTGTCCCGGTCCGTGCTGACCGCTATCTGGCACCTCGCCAAAGACCCCAACGCCCGCTACCGCGACCTCGGCGCCGACTACTACGAGAAACGCAGAGACACCCGCAAACAGGTAGCCAGCCACGTCCGCCGCCTCGAACACCTCGGCTACCAGGTGACCCTCACCCTCCAGCAGGCGCAGGCAACCTAACCTTCAGCTACCAGCCCACCACAGACCTGCGCACCCACTCCCAGCGAGGCCGGCCCGCCGGGCTGAGTTGGCATGCCCACGCTGAGGTGGATTTTCGTTCTAGAGCGACCGGCAACAGGGGACGCGGCGTCGCGGGGCTGGGGCACGCACCTCGCCGCATCGCGCCCCGTCCATCGCCACGCGATGCACGGGTACCCCGGCTCGTCGGTCGACGCCCCACACAGGGCGCCTCCCTCCGCCGCCTCGCGATGCACGCACCCCAGCCCCACTCCTTGACCCACACCCCTATTGCCGGGCGCTCTTATCGGAAGCCGTCGTTCGATCAGGGAGCCGCGTCCAGGTGGTTGCTGGCAGGGCCGCGGGTCACACCGATACCGGATGAGCCGTATCGGTGTGACCGAGAACGCGGCCACGGGCCGCCTGGACGCGGTGAGCCGGACAGCCGGCCGCAACACGCCCGAGCCAGACCGATGGCCGCACGCGCGGCACGGTGCCCATCGCGTGCCTGTCCAACCTGTGCTCCACTCTTCGATGTGGTGTCACCCAAACAGATGCCAGTGACCGGTCCAGGCCCGTCCCGATGGTTCCGCCGCGGACGGCGCGCGCCCGTGCCGTCGGCCGACCCCGCGCCAGCTGTCCGCGGCGACAACGACACGATCGTCATCGTCTCCGCGACGGACTTCGTCTCCTGTACCTACAAGGGCTGCGGGACGCTCCGGCCCCTGATGGACGCCTCCGAGAACCATCCCTGCGCCGGCTGCGGCCGGGTCTGACCCAGATAGCCCGCCAGGTGCTATCTGGGTCAGACACCCCCTGCGCAGGCTCTCGGTACGCTCCCTGAAAGCCGTCACCGCTCTACCGGCGGGCCACGCCATCGGCGCGAGCCTGCCGGGCCACAGCGGCGGCAACCGCTGGCGCGACCCGGTCGTCGAACACGCTCGGGATGATGTGCTGCTCGGTCAGCTCATCCGCGATCACCGCGGCGAGCGCGTCAGCCGCCGCCAGCTTCATCGGCTCGGTTATGTGGCTCGCGCGGACGTCCAGCGCGCCGCGGAACACCCCCGGGAAGGCCAGCACGTTGTTGATCTGATTCGGATAATCACTGCGGCCGGTGGCCACAACCCGGGCATAGCAGTGCGCGACCTCCGGATCGACCTCGGGGTCGGGGTTGGCCATGGCGAAGACGATCGACCCCGATGCCATCGACGCCACCGCGGCCTCGGGCACCTTGCCCGAGGACAGGCCGATGAAGACATCGGCTCCGGCCAGCGCATCGTTGATCGAGCCCGACAGGCCGGCCCGATTGGTCTCAGCCGCGACCATCGCCTTGATTGGGCTGAGATCAGGACGACCGGTGTGCAGAATGCCACGGCTGTCACCAACCGCAATTTCCCCGATGCCAGCAGCAAGCAGGATGCGGGTCACAGCCACGCCCGCGGCACCCGCTCCGGACACGACCGCACGCAGCTCCCCAAGGCCTCGACCGGTCAGGCGGGCCGCGTTCACCAGGGCGGCCAGCGTCACGATGGCCGTCCCGTGCTGGTCGTCGTGGAACACCGGAATGTCCAACCGGCTCTGCAACAACCGCTCGATGGCAAAGCACCTCGGCGCCGAGATGTCCTCCAGGTTGATGCCGCCGAAACCGGGCGCCAACCGGGCGACGGTCTCCACGACCTCCTCCACGTCGGTGCAGTCAAGGCAGATCGGCACCGCGTCCACTCCGGCGAAATGCTTGAAAAGCGCGGCCTTGCCCTCCATGACCGGCAGCGCCGCGGCCGGGCCGATGTCGCCAAGCCCCAGCACCGCGGTGCCGTCGGTCACCACCGCGACCGCGTTGGAGCGCCAGGTGAAGTCGTCGGCAAGGCCCGGCTCGGCCGCTATGGCCGTACAGACACGCGCGACGCCAGGAGTGTAGGCGAGTGACAGATCCTCGCGGTTGTTCAACGGGACGGTCAGCGCAAGGCCGATCTTTCCACCCTTGTGCAGGACAAAGGCGGGGTCGGTATCGCGGCCGACCGGCCCCGGCACATCCACGGTGGCTGCCTGCGCAGCCGGCACCCGCGCGGATGGATCAGGCCCGACCTGACCAACGGAATGGTCGGTTGTGGCGGTCATCACATACTCCCTCGGACGAGCTGCCTCGACGGGTGGGAGGCGTGGACGGCGAACCGGGGATCGCCCGGGGATGCTGTCCAATATGACACGTGGGCTCTTCTGCCTGCTCACAAGCGTCTCCCGGCTCCGACTGAAGCACGCGCATGTCCTCGGGCGCACAAGGTGCGCGCCAAAGAAGCCATGGCACGCCGCAATGCCAATGGATCAGCATGAGAACACCAATAAGAGCGTCCGGCAACAGGGGCGTGGATCAAGGAGCGGGGCTGGGGTGCGTGCATCGCGAGGCGGCGGAGGGAGCCACCCTGGTGTTGGGTGGTGACCGACGACAACACAGCGAGGTGCGTGCCCCAGCCCCGCGACGCCGCGTCCCCTATTGCCGGACGCTCCAAACCAGCGATGCCCGGCCGGGCGGTGGTCTCGGGCTGGTCCGTGGTCTCGGGCCGCTCGGCATCGGCCGGCGCGGTCCGCGAGCCGGCACCGCGGCGGCTCGCGGTGCCGGCTGACAGCGGTGGACACGTTGGCCACCCAATGGACGTCGTTACCCGGTACGGTGCGCGTTCGTGGAGGCTCATGAACTCGCAATAGCCGGCGCCTGGGTGTTCACCCCCCGCCAGCACACCGATGACCGAGGCACGTTCCTGGAGTGGTTCCGCTCCGAAAGCCTGACCAAGGTGATCGGTCACTCACTCGATCTCGCCCAGGCGAACCACAGCGTGAGCCGGCGAGGGACGCTGCGCGGCGTCCACTATGCCGATATCCCGCCCAGCCAGGCCAAGTACGTCACATGCGTGCACGGCCGGGTGCTCGACTGCGTGGTCGACATCCGAGTCGGCTCGCCGACCTACGGGACGCATGCGGCGGTGGTGCTCGACGATGTCGACCGGCGGGGCCTCTACCTTGCCGAGGGGCTCGGGCACGCCTTCATGGCACTCACCGACGACACGGCGATCTCCTATCTCTGCTCGACGACCTACAACCCCTCGCGTGAGCACGGTATAGACCCGCTTGACCCCGATCTGGCACTGCCGTGGCCCCTGGATGTGCCTCCGCTGCTGTCCGAGAAGGACGCGCAGGCCCCCACCCTGAAGGCGGCCGAAGCCGCGGGCCTGCTCCCGTCCTACCCCGACTGCCTCGCGTTCTACGCGTCCCTGCGCAGCCAGCATGGTCGCGGCCAGTAGCGGGCGACGACCCGGCCCAGCACGTCCCCGGCCGGCACGGAACCGAAGGCCGCGCTGTCCGTGCCGAGCATGACGTTGTCGGATCGCAGCCACCACGACCCGTCAGGCTCGACGAAGGCCGCGCGCTTCACGCCGAGCCCGCAGCCGGGCAGCCGCGCCACGACCACGTCTCCCGCCCGCGGGGCTACACCCCACAGCACCAGACACGCATCGCCGTCCCGCAGCGTCGGCTGCATGGACCCCCCGCTGACCCAGACCGCCCGTACCGCGACACCCAGCCTCATCCGGGTAGGTTGCCAGACGGTGGGAACTAGAGCCCTGCTGCCGCCCGGACCACTGTGGCCCGCCATGTCTGACGATCAACAGGCGCCTTGCGCCCACCAGATGTTCCCCACACGTCCAGCCACCCATACATCCAGCCAGACGAGAAAGGACGGCGGCATGAGCCTCCTGCGTCCGAAGACAACGGTCAGCGCCCACTGCGACCTGCCCTGCGGGGTCTACGACCCGGCCCAGGCGAGGATCGAAGCGCAGTCCGTGAAGGCCATCCAGGAGAAGTTCCAGGGAAACGACGACCCAGCCTTCCGCACTCGGGCGCTGGCCATCAAGGAAGAGCGGGCGGAGCTGGTCAAGCACCACCTGTGGGTGCTGTGGACCGACTACTTCAAGCCCAACCACGTCGAGAAGTACCCCGAGCTGCATGACCTGTTCTGGCAGGCCACCAAGGCGGCGGGAGCGGCTGGCGCCAAGGGGTCGGTCGACCCGGCGGACGGGCAGCGGCTGCTTGACCTCATCGACCAGATCTCCACGATCTTCTGGGAGACCAAGGCCGCCTGAGGGCACCCGCGGGCAGGGCGTCCGGGTGGATGTATCCGGGCCTGGCGGATCGGCGCAGTCGATCCGCGAGGCCCGGCCCGGCCCGGGCCGCGCCTCGCGTCGTTGTCCTCGGTCGACGCCCAGCGCCTCCGGTGACTGCCTCCGCCGCCTCGCGATCCATCCACCCGGATGCCGCTGTCTGATCGAGCGTCCTGCCGCCGAAGCCTCTTATCAGGCCAAAAATCTCAGTTTTTTCGGTTCAATAGGACCATCGTCGCATCCAGGGCGATGGGACGTTGCCGGAATCACCGTCACAATCGCCAGAATTGATCACCCAACCTGCGGAGGCACCTCAGCGCTGGGTACGGTGGTCTTCAGGTGACACGAAGCGGGAACGGACGTCGGCGGTTGACAGTGGCGTGACCATGGTTTTCACGCCGCCGGAGACCTTGAGCGACAAGCGACAAGGGGGTACCGCAGTGGACACGATGCCAACGACCGGAACCGCGAACGGTCAGGGCGGTGTCCCGGGCGGCGGGGTTCCCGACGCCAACGCCTCCACCGGCGCGGCTCCCAGCTCCGGCGTGCCTGGTGGTGGGCTACGTGACATCGTGCAGCTCACGCTCCCCGCGGCAAGCGCCTACCTGTCGGTTCTGCGGACCGCCACGGCGTCGCTCGCGGCCCGCGGTGATTTCACCCTCGACGACATCGAAGATCTACGGATCGCCGTGGACGAGGCATGCGCCCTGCTGCTGCTGTCGGCTGCGCCTGGTTCGAACCTGGAGTGCACCTTCGAGCTCTCCCCCGGGGTCATCCAGGTCGGCGTGACCGTGCTCAGCGTGGACGGCGAGCCCCCGTCCACCGACACGTTCGCCTGGACGGTGCTGACCGCCCTCGCCGACGAGGTCTCCAGCTCGGTGTCCACCGATTCGCGGGTCACCATCAGGCTGCGCAAGCGACGCGGCGTCCCCGAGAGCAACGCCGTGCGCGAGAACAACGGATACAGCCCCACGACCGCCGACCCGCAGACGATCAAGACGCAATGGACAAAAAACACAGGCGCACCGAACAACGGGCCGGTGGGCGCGCCGTGACCGCAGGCCGCATCCGACCGTTGCAGAACGCCGCGCCCCCGGCCACGCAGCGCTCACGGCCTCTGCTTGACGACGCCCATGGCCTGATGGCCCAGAACGAGCCCGCACCCACCGAATCCGCACCTGATGAAGCCAGCCGGGACGAGCCCGGCGGCGACGCCGCTGCCAGGCCGGGCGACAAGGACATCCTGCCGCCAGAGCCATCCGTACCCACCGCGACGGTCACGGTCCAGGGCGGACCAGCGGACGACCAGCGTCACGGTTCGGGCCACCCTGACGAAACCAACGACAGGGCACGTGCCCGTGAACTGTTCGCCCAGCTGGTCGCGATGCCCGACCGCACTCCCGAACGGGCGGAGATCCGTGACCAGCTCGTCCGGATGCACCTGCCGCTGGTGGAGTACCTGGCCCGCCGCTTCCGCAACCGTGGCGAGCCACTCGACGACCTGACCCAGGTCGCGACGATCGGGCTTATCAAGTCCGTTGACCGCTTCGATCCCGAGCGCGGGGTGGAGTTCTCCACGTACGCGACGCCGACCATCGTCGGCGAGATCAAGCGGCACTTCCGGGACAAGGGCTGGGCGATCCGGGTGCCGCGACGGCTGCAGGAGCTCAAGCTGTCGCTGACAAAGGCCACGTCGGAGCTGTCCCAGACGCTCGGCCGGTCACCAACGGTAAGCGAGATCGCCGCGCATCTCCAGATGACCGAGGAGGAGGTGCTGGAGGGCCTGGAGTCCGCCAACGCCTACTCGGCGGTCTCGCTGGACGCTCCGGACTCCGGCGACGACGAAGCCCCCGCGGTAGCTGACACCCTCGGTGTCCAGGACGAGTCCCTGGAAGGGGTCGAGTACCGGGAGTCACTCAAGCCGCTGCTGGAGAAGCTGCCCCCACGGGAGAAGCGAATCCTGCTGCTGCGGTTCTTCGGGAACATGACCCAGTCACAGATCGCCGCGGAGCTCGGGATCTCCCAGATGCACGTCTCGCGCCTGCTCGCCCGCACCCTGGCCCAGCTGCGTCGCGGGCTGCTGGAGGATGCTTAGTGGTCGCCGCCGGAAGTTCGTCCAGGG
>NZ_CAKJTL010000047.1:0-3596 GCF_917627385.1 Protofrankia sp. CiT1 | reverse complement strand
AACTTCCGGCGGCGACCACTTAGAGCGACCGGCAACAGGGGACGCGGCGTCACGGGGGTACAGCGTGTCTGCTGGATCTTCGATCGCTTCGCCCCCCGCCCGAACACTTCACGTCCGCGCGGGTCCCTGCTCGCCACGCCCAGAAAGCGTCCTGCCGCGTGGGCGGAGCGCCCCAGCGCCCGCACCAAGCGGAAAAAGCCGACCCGCGCCATACAACCGCCGGGCCGGGCCGGGCCGGGCCGTCAGCGTCGGGGCGCGCCGGGATCCCTGGGTCGATAGCCGCCTGCCAGGCCGATGAGCGTGAGGACGGCCACCGCGACAACGATGATCGAGATACCTTCGCCATAACGCTGGCCCTGGAGCAGGCCGACGGCGACAGGAAAGCACAACAGTTGTACAACAACAACGGGTGAACGCGCCCACCACCGCCCGGCCAGCAGCGCCCGCCCCAGCAGGCAGAGCCCGGCGCCGGCGGCGATGGCGAACAGACCACCGATCTCGGCCCGGCCGCGGTCGCCGGTGCCCGCACCGAAACCCCGCACGATCAGGAACATCCCGAGACCGACAAGCGCGAGCCCCTCGACGCTGAGCAACACCACCGCGGCCGGCAAGGCGTGCGCGGCATCCCGCGGACGAGCGCGGTACCGGTCGATCCTGGAAGGCACCCACCGACAGTACGTGGTCGCGTAGACGGCGGTGGCGGGCACATCCACCGGTGCTGCCCGATGTCCGCCGGTGGCGATGATTACGTCGTGACCGCCTGGCAAAGTCCAAGCAGCTACCGTGGACATCATGCGCGCGCTGCTGGTCGTGAATCCCATCGCAACGGCGACGACGCGACGCATCCGGGATGTGCTGGTCAGTGCGCTGGCCGCCGATCTCAACGTGGACGTCGTCATGACGAAGGGCCGGGGCCACGCCGCCGAGCTCGCTGAGCGCGCCGCTGACAACGGCCTCGGCCTGGTTGTCGCGCTCGGCGGTGACGGGACGGTCAACGAGATCGTCAACGGGCTGCTCCGCTCGGGGCCTGCCCCCGACGCCCCGGCCCTCGCTGTGGTGCCCGGTGGCAGCACCAACGTCTTCGCCCGCGCCCTGGGCTATCCGGCCGCCCCGGTGGAAGCGACGGGAGAGCTGCTGGAGGCCCTCCGAGAGGGCCGCAGCCGCCGGATCGGGCTCGGGCACGCGGCCTTCACCCGTTCCCCAGGTGCCAGCCAGTCCCGCTGGTTCGCCTTCTGCGCCGGCTTCGGCCTGGACGCGGCAGTGGTCGAGCAGGTCGAGCGCAAACGGGTACACGGCCGCCGCAACACCCCCGGGCTGTACTTCCGCTCCGCGCTCGGCCGGTTCGTCCGCAACACCGGGCGCCGCTGGCCCCTGATCACCGTCAGCACAGGCGAGCCAGCTACATCCAACAAAACGAATAAAACGGGCACACATGCCCCGATAGAGGCCCAGCGCACTGCCCCGCCGGGCGATCCGGGCGATCCGGGCGATCCGGCATCGGTGCCGGATCAGGTGTTGATGGCCGTGGTGTGCAACACCGCGCCCTGGACGTACCTCAATGCGCGGCCGGTGCGTGCCTGCCCGGCCGCCTCCTTCGACAGCGGGCTGGACCTTGTCGGCCTGCGCCGGCTGACGGTGACCACGACGACCCGTAGCGTCCTGCAGATGCTGCACAGCTCCCGGGGACCTCAAGGCCGTCACGTCCTCGCGCTGCACGACGAGCCGCGGATCACGCTGACGGCCGCGAGGGCGATCCCGTTTCAGCTGGACGGCGAGTACATCGGGCCGCAGACGGAACTGACGGTCAGCTCCGTGCCCAAGGCCCTGCGCGTCATCGTCTAAGAGCGCCCGGCAACAGGGGACGCGGCGTCGCGGGGCTGGGGCTCCCCTCCCCCGTCAGGGTCCGAGCTTGCGGACAACCTCGGCCGGGTCATCGCAGATCACCGCGTCCACACCGGCGTCACGCAGCTGCTCGGCGTCGGCCACCGAGGCGACTGTCCAGGTGACCAGGCCCACGCCCGCCGCCCTGGCCCGTTCCGGCATCGTCGCGGAACCAAGCACGGACGACACGTGAGCGTGCAGCTCCTGGTGCCCCGCCGATCGCACATAGGCGATGCCGCCGGTCACCGACATCCGCGGCATGGCCAGGAAGGCCGTGCTCACGGCGATCCCGGCGTCGCGTACCGCCTCGATCGCGAACCAGTCGAACGAGGAGACCGTGACAGCCGACGAAGCCGCCGAAGCGGTGCTGGCGGCCCGGCCGAACCCACGAGCCCGCAGCAGGTCGATCAGGACCCGGGCGGTCTGTTCCCGCGGCGCGTCGAAGTCCGGCTGGCCCGGCTGGTTCTTGACCTCGAGAATGATACGGCCGCGGCCGTCCCATGCGTCAAGGATGTCGGTCAGCGTCGGCACCCCGAGGTCACTGAGTTCGCGGGTGGTCCGGCGGACGACGGCCCGACCGGTCAGCCGGCCCGGTATCCGGGCGTCATGCACGCACACCAGATCGCCGTCGGCGCTGCGCCGTACATCCACTTCGATACCATCGGCACCGGCGCGCAACGCGGCGTTCACTGCCTCGACCGTGTTCTCCGGGCCGGGCGTCCGGCTACCGCGATGACCAAGAACCTGCATGAACCAACGATGCCATCATAGCGGTGACCATGATGGGCAGGGACCTCTCAGGGGGATCCGCATAAGCGGAAAACCCTCTGGACGAGGGCAGCCAAGGCCAATCCGGCATGTTCTCCAGATCCCCAGCGGATGTGTGTTCACTGGGCTAGCAGTGTTGGAGAGCCCATCTGTCAACGCCGTTCGACCCACCGCAAAGCGTGGTCCACCTGTGTCTCGCCGGGACAGGCGCAGGCTAGAAGGGCTGGGAAGCCACTTCCAGGTTCTTGCGCCCACGGCAGTTGCGGTGGGAGGGTGGCGAATGTCCGAGGTGGATGGACCACGTACACCTCGGGCTCACGCGCGAGGGTGCAGGCGGTCGAAAGATCGATGCTCCGCACGGATCCGGCATCCAAATGATTGTCGGGAAGTGCGGCACAACCGTAGCGGCTCGCAAAGCGTCTCACGTGCAGTGTGGCCCGAGACGAGAGAGGGAGTTGTACGCATGGACTGGCGCCACAGAGCGCTCTGCCGTGACGAGGATCCCGAGCTCTTCTTCCCGATCGGTACTACCGGTCCGGCTGAACGCCAGGTCGAAGAAGCAAAGGCCGTCTGCAGGCGGTGTGCTGTAACAAGTGATTGCTTGAGCTGGGCACTTGACACCGGGCAAGATTCCGGGGTTTGGGGCGGTTTGAGCGAGGATGAGCGCCGTGCACTCAAACGCACAGCGCGCACCCGAGTTCGCACCGCCTGATTACCTAGAACCACCGATCCGGCACGAGCCGCACGACGACTTCCCGGTTGGCCCGGATGTGATGGACCGGCCATGGGAGTGTTGCCGCGCGCTTTGATGCCATTCCCATCCGTATTCGTGCGGTCTGCGAACGGAATCATCAACACCCGCTGTACCGGGGGCGAGACAGCAGGGCATGGGGGGCCAGAACGGGGTGGGACGGCGCCAGGCACGGTGGTGCTGTACCCACCTCGAC
>NZ_CAKJTL010000046.1 GCF_917627385.1 Protofrankia sp. CiT1 | reverse complement strand
GAACGGGGTGGGACGGCGCCAGGCACGGTGGTGCTGTACCCACCTCGACGGTCCGCATAACATCGATCTTCAAAAGAATTTTTCATACCCGCAACGGGATGGACAACAGGGCCTCCGTACCACGATCCGGTCCCGCCTGGAGCCGAATCGCTCCCTGCATCTCACCAAGCACGAGCTGGCGGACGATCTGGAGGCCCAGCCTGGGCGAGTGCTCCAGCTGGAAATCGTCGGGCAGCCCCGCGCCGTCATCGGCGACCACCACATCCAGTCGATCAGCATCACGATGGACACGGAGTTCAATCATGCCAGCCGATCCTTCAAACGCATGTTCGACAGCATTCTGCAGAAGCTCGGAGAGCACCAGCGCCAGCGGCGTGGCGAGTTCGCCGGGCAATCGCCCGAACGATCCCTTGCGGGTCGTGTTGGCGCGGGTCCCGGTCGAAGCGAGATCAACGGTGACCGACGTGATCTGATCAGCGATCTCATCAAAAGGCACGGATTCGCCGAGACTCTGCGAAAGCGTCTCGTGAACCACGGCTATCGATGTCACCCGGCGCACGGACTCCCGCAACGCCAGCCGGGCCTCGTCCACCTTGGTCCGGCGCATCTGCAGCCGCAGCAGAGCCGCGACGGTCTGCAAGTTGTTCTTCACCCGATGATGGATCTCCCGGATGGTCGCGTCCTTGCTGAGCAGCTGCGCCTCCCGCCGGCGAAGATCGGAGACGTCACGGACCAGGACGAGCACCTCCCGGGTGGCACCGGGGAACAGCGGGATCGCGCGCAACAGCACCACCGTGCTGGCAACCGCGAGTTCCACCTCGACCGGCCGGCGGCGGCCGATCGCGTGCCAGACAGCGGGCGTGGTCGCCGGCAGATTCAGCGTCCGGTGCACCGAGCGAAGATCCTCACCGGTGACATTGCCGGTATAGCCAAGGCGACGATAGGCCGACAGCGCGTTGGGGCTGGCGAAGATGACCTTTCCTGAGCCGTCCAGTCGAAGCATCCCGTCCCCGACCCGGGGCGCTTCGGGCAGCTCGGCCGCGCTTCCCCGGAACGGGAAGGCCCCCTGCGCGATCATCAGTGCCAAGTTGTTCGCGCACTGCAGGTAGGCCGATTCCAGCGCGCTGGGCGTCCGGGTAGTGGCCAGATTCGTGTCCCGCGCCAGCACCGCGATCACCCGATCGGAGTGCAGGACCGGGATCGCCTCGGTCCGGACCGGTACCCCGCCGTCCCACTCCGGCTCGCCCTCACGGGCGATCCGGCGTTCCCGCCACGAGTTCTGCACCACCCATCTGTTGATCATGACGCTGCCGACCTCATCGTTGTGATAGGCCGTCGGTCCGGTGGTTGGCCGCACCTGCGCCACCACCAGAAACTCAGCCCCTGGACCGGATCCGCCGCGGGCCGCCGCGGCCCTGCTCGGAACCAGCAGCAACAGGTCCGCGAAGGACAGGTCGGCCAGCAGCGCCCAGTCAGCCACCAGAGCGTGCAGATGGTCGATGTCGTCCGCACCAAGATCGGTACTCTCGCGCAGAAGGTCCGCCAGCGTTCCCACAGAAGGCAGACTGCCAGACGTGGTGCCATCGCCGGAACGTGCGTCGTCTGTCGGTACCACGTTCGAACACCCGATCCCTCGTCAGCTCGCACCAGTCGGCCATAGGCTTCCGCTGTGCATCCCCCCGCAGGTCACACGGCCCACGACCCGCTCGCATGGTTGGTCAGCCATGCCCGCAGCCGGGAGGAGGCCGGGCTGCGGCGCGCTGTGCGCCCGCGCCTGCCCGGCGGGTGGGCCGCCGGTGACCCGCCCGGTCAGCTGGACCTGGCCGGCAACGACTACCTGGGGCTGTCACGTCATCCCGAGGTGGTCGAAGGCGGGGTGCGGGCACTACGGACCTGGGGTGCCGGCGCTACCGGGAGCCGGCTGGTGACCGGAACAACAGCCCTGCACAGCGACCTTGAGGACGCTCTCGCCAGCCACACCGGCTTCGCCTCCGCATTGGTCTTCGCCTCCGGATACGCGGCCAACCTGGGCGTCCTCACCGCACTGACAGGTCCTGACGACCTGATCGTCTCAGACGAACGCAATCACGCGTCGCTGGTCGACGCCTGCCGCCTCTCCCGCGCGCGGGTGCTGATCGTCCCGCATACCGATGTCGAGGCGATCGACACGGCGCTGGCTGGGCAGCCATGGCGCAACGCTGTCGTCGTCACCGACTCGGTGTTCTCCGCCGACGGCGACCTCGCGCCACTGCCAGCGCTGCACAGCGTCACCCGGGCCCGCGGCGCGCTGCTGCTCGTCGACGACGCGCACGGCCTCGGTGTGGTTGGCCCGGGCGGCCGGGGAGCGCTCGCGGACGCCGGGCTTGCCGGCGAGCCGGACGTGGTGGCCACCGTCACGCTGTCCAAGGCACTGGGTAGCCAGGGCGGCGCGGTGCTCGGCCCGCCCGCGGTGCGCGCGCATCTGATCGACACTGCCCGTACGTTCATCTTCGACACCGGGCTCGCCCCAGCCTGCGCTGGTTCCGCGCTGGCAGCGCTCGAGCTGCTGACCGCCACGCCCGCCCTCGCCACCGCGGTACGGCAGCGAGCCGGCCAGCTCGCCGCGCTCACGGGTGCCCCCCACCCCGCCGGGGCCGTGGTATCGGTTGTGCTGGGCGAGCCCGGACGCGCGGTGGAGGCGACAGCGATCTGCCGGGCGCATGGTGTGATGGTCGGCTGCTTCCGTCCCCCGACCGTGCCGCCGGGGACGAGCCGGCTGCGGATCGCGGCCCGCGCTGACCTCACCGACGCTGACATGGCCCGCGCCGCCACCGCCTTCGCCGCCGCGCTGTGCCCACCGGCACTGGCCGCGCCCTGAGAGCGACCGGGCAGCAGGGGAGGAGGCTGCGGCGGCGTGGGGCTGGGGACGCGCCTCGCGTCGTTGCCCTCGGCCGACGCCCAGCGCATCCGGTGCCTCCCCGCGCAGCCTCGCGATCCATCCACCCGGACGCCGTTGCCTGATCGAACGCCCTACCGCCGGAGCCTCTCATGACAGTGATCATGGTAACCGGGACCGGGACCGGTGTCGGCAAGACCGTTGTCACCGCCGCCGTAGCCACGCTGGCCCGTGACCGGGACGCGGACGTCGCCGTGGTGAAGGTCGCCCAAACCGGTCTCGGACCGGGTGAGCCCGGCGACCTCGAGCACGTACGGCGGCTGTCCGGCATCGATGATCTACACGAGTACGCCCGTTTCCCGGCTGCGTTGTCGCCGGCCGCGGCGGCCCGGCTCGCGCGGCGCCCGCCGGTGGCACTCACCGACGTCGCCCGGCGAGTGGCCGGCCTCGCCCGGGGCCGCCGGCTTGTCCTGGTGGAGGGCGCGGGCGGGCTGCTGGTTCGCTATAACGATGACGGCGCCACCCTGGCCGATCTCGCCCGCGCGCTGGCAGCGCCGGTACTGCTGGTCAGCGAGGCAGGCCTCGGCACGCTCAACGCCACGGCCCTGACGCTGGAGGCGCTGGCCCACCGTGGGCTGGAGCTGGCCGGTCTGGTCATCGGTTCCTGGCCGCCCGATCCGAACCTCGCCTGCCGGTCGAACATCAGCGACCTGGAGATGCTGGCTGCCCGCCCGCTCGCCGGAGCGCTCCCGGCTGGGGCCGGCGCGGCGGATGCGGTGTCCTTCCAGGACACCGCCCGAGCATGTCTCGCACCGGCGCTCGGCGGTACGTTCGACGCTCATGAATTTCGAAAAAGGCACAGCCCGTGACAAACATACCAATAGCAGGTGTCGAATGATTGTTCACGGACCGACGGATCGGGCTCGGCTGAGAACTATCGCCGGCGGGCGAGCGTGAGCCTCGGCCGGTGTGCGAGCGTCCACCGTGGGGAAACGAGTCCAGCCGAGCGTGGGCCCATCCCCGCACCGCCTCATCTCCGTACCTTCAGACGAGTCGAGGTCCGCGTCGGACCACAGGGAGACCACCGTGCCGCCATCGTCAGCGACCGTCCCGCCCACGGCTGAACCGCCCATGGCTGAACTGCCCGCCGCCCAGCCGGCGGGCAGTGACGCCGGCACCGACGACGACATCCTCCAGACAGCTCGCAGGCAGGTGCTGGAGGACGGCAACGGCCTGTCGGCCGAGCAGACACTCGCCGTGCTGCGGCTCGGTGACGACCGGATCAGCGAAGCGCTCGCGCTCGCGCATGAGGTGCGGATGCGCTGGTGCGGCCCGGACGTCGAGGTCGAGGGAATCGTCAGTCTCAAGACCGGCGGCTGCCCCGAGGACTGCCACTTCTGCTCCCAGTCCGGGCAGTTCGACTCACCGGTCCGTGCGGTCTGGCTGGACATCCCGTCGCTGGTCCAGGCCGCACAGGCAACCAAGGACACCGGAGCCAGCGAGTTCTGCATCGTCGCGGCTGTACGGGGCCCGGACGAACGGCTGATGAGCCAGGTCCGCGCGGGCATCGCCGCGATCCACGCCGCCGTGGACATCAACATCGCCTGTTCACTCGGGATGCTCACCCAAGAACACGTTGACGCCCTCGTTGACATGGGCGTGCACCGTTACAACCACAACCTGGAGACGGCGCGTTCGCACTTCCCCCAGGTCGTGACCACGCACAGCTGGCAGGAACGGTGGGACACCTGCGAGATGGTGCGCGCGGCCGGCATGGAGCTGTGCTGCGGAGCGATCATCGGTGTCGGCGAGACGCTGGAACAACGGGCGGAGCTCGCCGGGCAGCTGGCCGCCCTGGAGCCCGACGAGGTGCCGCTGAACTTCCTCAACCCGCGGCCTGGCACGCCCTTCGCGGATCTGCCGGTTCTCGACGCCACCGACGCCCTGCGGACGATCGCCGCGTTCCGGCTCGCGCTGCCGCGCACCATCCTGCGTTATGCCGGCGGCCGTGAAATCACCCTCGGCGACCTGGCTGTTGACGGCATGCTCGGCGGCATCAACGCCGTCATCGTCGGCAACTACCTGACGACGTTGGGACGCCCGGCCGAAGCGGACCTCGCGATGCTCGCCGACCTCAAAATGCCGATCAAGTCGATGCAGGCCACCTTCTGACCGGAGCGGCACCGGCCCGGCCAGAAGGTGGCCTCCTCCGGGCGCGCGACCACGGTCCTTCCGCGCGCCCGGAGACCCCAACACGCCCTACGCTCACCAGCATGACCATCAGCGGGACCGAGACGACCTTCTGTGACCGGTGCGGACGCCCGCGCACCGATGGCGCGCACGACACCTGTGGGCGGGCCCGGCTGCTGGAACCGCCGCGCTTCTGCACGACCTGCCGCCGACGGCTGATCGTGCAGGTAACACCCACCGAGTGGACGGCGCGCTGCAGCGAGCACGGCGTAACTACCAGCTAAGAGCGCCCGGCAATAGGGGTGTGGATCAAGGAGCGGGGCTGGGGTGCGTGCATCGCAAGGCGGAGGAGGGAGCCACCCTGGTGTTGGGTGGCGACCGACGACAACGATGCGAGGTGCGTACCCTGGCCCCGCGACGCCGCTCCCCTATTGCCGGGCGCTCTAAGAGCGCGTGTGAGACCGTCATTCCGGCTCGCCGCGTCCAGGCGCCCCCTGGCCCCGCGACGTCGCGTCCCCTCTTGAGCGGCCGCCGCCGGGATCGTCACGGCGCGGTCGCGGTCAGGCCGCTGGCAGGCCGTCAAGAAGGGCGATCAGGTCTCCTTCCTGAACGACGTCTCCCTCCCGCACCGCGATCTGGGCGACCCGGCCGCCGTCCTCGCTGAGTACCGGGATCTCCATCTTCATGGAGTCGAGAATCACCAGTGTGTCCCCGGCCGACACCGTGTCACCGACACCGACCACGACCTTCCACACGTTGGCGACCATCTCGGCTCGAACTTCCTCGGCCACGGCTCCCCTTCCTAGGGCGTGTTTCGAAAGCCATCTGTCCGGCTCGCCACGTCCAGGCGGCCTCTGGCTGCGTTCTCGGCCACACCGATACAACTCATCCGGTATCGGTGTGGCCTGCGGCCTTGCCAGGAACCACCTGGACGCGGCTCCCTGATCGAACCACGACTTCCGAAACACGCCGTAGTCCCGACCGGACAAACGCGCACCGTGAGCGTAGTGCGCACGTGGACCTGACCGCTGCGCGCCACGGCGACAAAGAAAATCCCGGTTAGAGCACTGATTCACCCAAATCCAGTACTGGCCGGCAGCTGATTGTGATCTTCCGACGCTCGGCCAGGGAGGCGGCGCGGGCAAATCAGACATGCCGGAATGTCGCCCCTGCGCCGCGGCACGGCGCGGACGAAGCACACTACGAGGGTGTTCGTTCTCCTTGTGCTCGTCCTGGTCGGTGGTGCCACGGTCGGGCTGATTCGCGGTGGGACGCCAGCTGCCCTGGTGCGGATCTATGTGGCGCGCCCACGGGCGCTCGCGGCCGCGTTCGCGGCGCTGCTCCTCGGGCAGGTCGTCCCCGGCACCTACGCGGCCGGCTGGGTGGTGGCAACGGTCGCGGTGGCATTCTTCGCGGCGGCGAACCCCCGGCTGCCAGGCCTCGGCCTGCTGCTGGCAGGCATCACGCTGAACACAGTGGTGGTCCTCGCCAACAGCGGTCAGATGCCGGTGTCGCGCTGGGGAGCCGACCGCGCTGGCGTCGCGTTCAGCGACGTGCGGGGGTCATCCCAGTACACCCCCGGGGACACCGCCACGGTCCTGCGCCCGGCAACGGACGCAATACCGCTGGCGTTCCCACCCGCGCCAGCGGTGGTCAGCATCGGCGACGTCCTGGTCGCCGCCGGGGCAGGGCTGTTCGCGGCGGTCGCGCCAGTGCGGGCGCGCCGCACGCTGGCAGCCCGCCGCATCCATACCGCACGGCCCGGACACCCCGGCGCGGCCGGTCCCGCGGCTCCAGATCCCCTGGCCTCGACCGCAGCGGCACTGTCAACCGACGGCCCGTGACAGGATGACCGGAGCCGAGTTGATCGAAACGGAAGGAGAAAGGAGGTACCCGACGTGGCGAAGAAGAAGCGCAAGCGACGCGCCCGCGCCAAGCACAAGGCCAACCACGGCAAGCGCCCCAACACCTGAGCCGGCGCCGGCGGGCCGCGGTTGAACGTCTTACCAGGATCCACCGCGGTCCGGTCCCCGCTCTCGCCCGGCCAGGCGGCGCGACGGCTACCCGCCGTCGACAGCCTCAGAGCGTGTGTGAGATCGGGCTTTCGATCAGTGAGCCGCGTCCAGGCGCCGCCTGGCAAGGCGGCAGGCCGAAGCGATACCGGATGAGTTGTCTCGGTGTGGCCGACAACGCGGCCAGGGGGCACCTGGACGCGGCAAGCCGGAATGACGATCTCACACGCGCTCTCAGCGGGTGCTGACGCGGGGCCGCAGCCAGGCGACGGTCTGGCCCAGACCGTCATCAAGATGAACCCGCGGCTGCCACCCGACCAGCCGCCGTGCCTTGCTGATATCGAGCTCGATCCGCTGGAGCTCCCCGGGACGGGACGGGGCGAACTCCGGGACGTCGGCCACCCCGATGATCCCCGCGATTCTGCTGTGCAGCTCCCGGACGGCCGTCTGGGTAGCGGTCCCGATGTTGAGCCGTTCGCCGTTGGCCGCCGCCGCCGAGACCGAGCGGGCGAACGCGTCCGCGACATCACCGACGAAGACATAGTCACGGGTGGTCAAACCATCACCGAAAATAACGGTCGGCCGCCCCTCGAGCATCGCCGTCCCGAAGATCGCTACCACACCGGCCTCGCCGTGCGGATCCTGGCGTGGCCCGTAGACGTTGCCAAGCGCCAGCGCGGTCGTCCCCAGGCCGTAGGTCGATCGATACACGGACAGGTACAGCTCGCCAGCGGCCTTCCCAGCCGCGTACGGCGACTCGGGAGCCACCGCGGCGGTCTCGTCGACCGGCAGCCGCCGGGGCGTCCCGTAGATCGAACCACCGGACGATGTATGGACGAACTTCGCGACGCCGGCCCGCCGGCTCGCCTCCAGCATGTTGATCGTTCCAAGCACGTTCAGGCGGGCATCAAGAAGTGGGTCCCGGATACTCACCCGCACATCGATCTGCGCCGCCAGATGCAACACCGCATCCGGGCGAACGCGCCCCACCATATCCACCACTTCAGGCGAGGTGATATCGATCTTCTCGAACGAAAACCGGACATCACCGGAGGCCTGGGCCAGGTTCTCAAGGCGTCCGGTGGACAAATCGTCGATTCCGACGACGTCGTGGCCATCAGCCAGCATACGGTCAGTAACCGTGGAGCCGATAAAACCAGCCGCGCCAGAGACAAGAATACGCACGGCACCACAGCCTAACCACTACGGACTGAACATCAGCGGACAGGCGCCCTACTCGGCGCGAAACTCCGACCTGGCCGCGTCGGCTCTCGCGGCCCGCAAACGCTCCAGTACACTCCTGCGCAGGGCGTCGGGAGCTCGCTCACCCCCGCATCCGCGGGCTACCAGGAGCTTCACCTCGTGCTCCACGCCGAACTGGCGAAGACACGGGGAACATTCGTCCAGATGTGAACGAATCAGATACTTGTGATCAAAATCGATCTCACCGTCGAGATACAGATAGACGGCTTCCAGCACCTTCCGGCAGTCGACAGCATGCGGGTCACCACAGGTCACAATCCACCGCCATCGCCTTCGGAGCGGCCGGCACGCACCAAGCCCCGCTCGTGGGCATAGTGCTCGAGCGAAGTACGCAGGCTGCGGCGGCCGCGGTGCAGCCGGGACATCACGGTACCTATCGGGGTACCCATAATCTCCGCGATCTCCTTATAGGCGAAGCCCTCGACATCCGCGAGGTAGACCGCAATCCGGAAATCCTCGGGCAGCGCCTGGAGGGCCTCCTTGATATCGCTGTCCGGCAGATGCTCCAACGCCTCGGTCTCAGCACTCTTGAGCCCGCTGGACGTATGCGACTCCGCGTCGGCCAGCTGCCAGTCCTCGACCTGCTCGGTCGGGCTCTGCAACGGCTGGCGCTGCCGCTTGCGATAGGTGTTGATGAACGTGTTCGTCAGGATGCGGTACAGCCAGGCCTTGAGGTTCGTACCCTCCTGAAACTGATGAAAAGCCGCAAAGGCCTTGACAAAGGTCTCCTGAACCAGATCCTCGGCATCGGCAGGGTTCCGCGTCATGCGCAGCGCCGCCGCATAGAGCTGATCGAGAAAAGGCAGGGCGTCTTGCTCGAAACGGCTGGCCCGCTCTTCGGCAGTCTCTTCGACCAGGACCACTCCCTCGTACCTCGGGTCGTCCGCGGGGCGCCGGCTGACAGGCACACAGCCGACCATTGAAACGGACGATACCTTGCCGGGTGCGGTCACGCGGGCGGAAAAACCACCGAGGGAACCAACGGCCGGCGCGCTGCGACAACGACCGGGATCGCTCCCGTCCCCGGCGCGCGGCCGCGCGGGGACGACCGGTACCGGCACGGCGCCGCCGATACCGGGGGTGATGCCGGGGCCGGTACCGGACACCGGCCCACTCGCGAACTGAGCAGTCATCAAACCTCCGAGTGGATGTCCCCGCCGACGGGGAACGACGCGGCCGCTCGGGGACGAAATGCCCCGGTGAGCAGGCTGTTCGCGTCGACGGCCCGAAGTGCCTTGTAGGTTGCGTAACCGTCCGGCCGGGCGCCGGGATTCCCGCCAGCCGGGCCGGGCCGAGGGCCGCCGTACCAACGGACCACCACCGAGGCGGCGCGCGGGCCGGCCAGCCCCGATCCCGTGACGCCTCCCGTACGGGCAACAAAACATGACAGGACAGCCAACACGGCACCATGCATTCAACTACTAATACCACACAAAAACACTACAAAACCTACAGCCGCGGGCGCGGCGGGAAACCCGTGGCACTCACCCGCCGGCTATCTCCAGCAAGGGCACGCCGGGAGGGGATCCACCAGCCACGGTCATCGCCGTGACAGATATGCCACTGTTGATCATTCACATCTGTCAGACTTCCCGGGAGTCCGTGTGACGTGTTTCGCATCTTCTCCCTTCGAAGGGTAGGAAAGGTCCATGCTGCCCCGCCTCGACGCCGAGCCAGATCAGCCGCGCGGACGAACCACGACCCTCGTCTATGAGGCGCCCGCGGACAGCGATGATCCGTACTGGGCGTTCTACGAGGATGTCGCCGCAACTCAGCTGGCCAGCTGGCTGCCAACGGCACAGATCCGGGTGCTGGACGTCTCCGGCCCACGGACGCGGTTCGCGCGCCAAATGGTCGCGGCCGGGCACGACGTCGTGCGGGTCGTCCCCTCGGTGGACCGGCCGAGCCCCGTGCACGGCCGGGAGCAACTGGGCGGGCCCGCCCCCGACCAGGGCAGGTTCCTTCAGGTCGCGGGCGATTCCCGCTCTCTCGACTGGTTCGCTCCGGCAAGTTTCGACGCTGTCCTCGCCGAAGGGCGGACGCTGTCGTTCTGCCTGGCGACCGAGACGACCCTGGAAGAGATCTACCGGATGCTGCGCCCCGGCGGGCGGCTGCTGCTGTGTGTCGACTCGCTGTTGCTCGGCCTTGCCCGCCTCGCCGAACAGCACCGCTGGGCCGAGCTGTCGGACGTGCCGCGGGCTGACGTCGTCCTCGTCCCCGCTGAGGACGGCTCCATCACCCGCTGTTTCTGGCCAGAGGAGCTGCACGCGCTGCTGACCAGCGCGGGCCTGGACGTCGACTGGATCCGGCCGCGAACGGTGCTGTCCGCCGAAGCGGTGACGCGCGCCGTCGCCTCGGATGTGTCCTGCTTCCCCACCCTCGTCCGGACCGAAGTCGAGCTCTCCGCCGAACGCGAGGGCGAGTCCATCGGCATCCACCTTGTCGCCAGCGCCCGCCGCCCCGGCTGACAAAGATCATCCCCAGGGCTTCGGGCACGGCGCCGGCAGCCGCTATCCGCGGGAGGTGGCGTGCGGCATGCTGAGGTGATGACCGCCACCACGGACGTGCCCATCGACCCCTGGCCGGCGCCCAGCGTGGATCGACCGGTCGACGCGACCGTGATGATGCCCGGCTCGAAGTCCGCAACCAACAGAGCGCTGGTGCTGGCGGCGATCTCGGACGGCACGAGCCGGCTGCGCCGGCCCCTACGATCACGTGACACGTTGCTCATGGCCGCCGCGCTCCGCCGGCTCGGGGTTGCTGTCGTCGACGACGACGGCGACTGGGTAGTCCATGGTGAGCTCCCGCTGCGGGCGGCCCAGGGCGCTCTGATCGACTGCGGCAACGCCGGCACCGTCGCCCGGTTCACCCCGGCGCTGGCCACGCTTGCCCACGGCGACCTGGTATTCGACGGCGACCCGCACATGCGTGAACGTCCGCTCGGCCCGCTGCTTGACGCGTTGCGGGCACTCGGCGCGCGCATCGACGGCGACCGGATGCCGCTGACCGTCCACGGACGCGGGCGCCTTACCGGAGGCGAGGTGACGGTGGACGCGTCCGCGTCCAGCCAGCTTGTGTCCGGGCTGCTGCTCGCGGCACCCCGCTACGATCATGGTGTGACCGTCCGCCATGTGGGCTCGCGGCTGCCGTCCTGGCCGTACCTGGAGATGACCGTCGCGGACCTGCGTGCGGCCGGTGCCCTGGTCGAGGTTGATACCGACCGGCGGGCGGGGGCCGCGGGGGCCGCGGTGACGGCGCGCTGGTCGGTCGCGCCCGGCCGGATGCTCGCCCACGACCGCGTCATCGAACCCGACATCAACAGTGCCGCCGCCTTCCTCGCGGCGGCGGCCGCGACCGGCGGTCGTGTTGTTCTCGCCGACTGGCCAGCCGCGACCGTGCAACCCGGCCGGATGCTCCCGGACCTGCTGGCCGCGATGGGGTGCGCCGTCACCCGGACAGCGGCCGGTCTCGAGGTACGCGGGCCGCAACGCCTGCGGGGCATCGACGTCGACCTCACCGACTACGGCGAGGCCGCGCCCACCCTCGCGGCGCTCGCCGTCCTCGCCGATTCACCCAGCCGCCTGCGGGGCATCGCGCACCTGCGGCTACAGGAGACCGACCGGCTCGCGGCGCTCGCGGCGGAGCTGGGGCGCCTGGGTGCGGCGATCACCGTGACCGATGACGGGCTGGCCATCTCTCCCGCGCCACTGTCCGGCGCCCGGCTCGACCCACGGGCCGACCATCGGCTCGCCATGGCCTATGCCGTGGTGGGGCTGGTCGTGCCCGGGGTGCTCGTCCACGACATCGCCACGACCGGCAAGACCGTGCCACACTTCGACCGGCTGTGGGCACGCATGCTGGCCGGTAGCAGAATGCTGGACGAGACGGTCCGGCAACCATGAAAGCCCGCCGTCGCGGGCTGGAACGGCGCGGGTGAATGCCGCGGGAGCTGGACGAGGACGACGTACGGGTCCGAGCTGGGCGCGGGTCACGGCCACGTACCCGGGAGCGGCCCGACCACGCCGACGCGGTGGCGGCGAGCATCGTCGCGGTCGATCGCGGCCGCTACACCTGCCATGTCACCGGACGGATCGCGGCGACGGCAGCGACCGTGCGGGCGACCAGGGCGAAGGCGCGGGCGGACGATGGGTCGACCGGCCCGCCGCAGTCCACCGGTATCCTGGTCGCCGCCGTCCGCGGCGGCTCGTTACGCCGGACGAGCGTGATCGTCGGCGATGAGGTCGCCCTGGTCGGGGACGTCTCCGGCTCGCCTGGCAGCCTGGCCCGGATCGTCGCGCGAGCTGAACGCCGGAGCGTGCTGCGGCGCACCGCCGACGACACCGACCCCCTCGAACGCCCGATCGTCGCCAATGCCGACCGGCTCATCATCGTCTGCGCCCTCACGGACCCACCACCGCGCACCGGGATGATCGACCGATGCCTGGTCGCGGCCTACGACGGTGGCCTGGAACCGGTGCTCTGCCTCACCAAGGCCGATCTCGCCGGCGACGCGCCATTGCGGGAGCTCTACGGACCGCTCGGCCTCCCGGTGGTGACCACCCGGCCGGACAGGAGCGTCGAAGCGCTGACCGCGCTGCTCCGCGGCCGTGTCTGCGTCCTGTTCGGTCATTCCGGTGTCGGCAAGTCAACGCTGGTCAACCGGCTGGTACCGGATGCCGCCCAGACAATTGGCGCGGTCAACGCGGTCACCGGACGAGGCCGGCACACATCGTCCGCGGCCATCGCCCTGCCGATGCCCGGTGGGGGCTGGGTCGTCGACACCCCGGGGGTGCGCTCGTTCGGGCTGGGCGCGGTCCGCGCGGAGCGGGTACTGGCCGCTTTTCCCGATCTGGCTCCGGCCGCGGCCGCGTGCCCGGGTGGCTGTACCCATCAGGCGGGCCTCGCGGACTGCGCGGTCGACCGCGCCGTCGATGACGGGCTGGCGGAGCCCGGCCGGCTCGCGAGCCTGCGCAGGCTCCTTGTCGCCCGCTCCGGTGCCGACCCGGCATAGCGGGGGGGCCAGCCATAGCGGGGCAACGAACCCGCCTGGCACACCAGGCCCGAACTCGGTGGGGATATCCGTCATTACCGGCCGGCGCCCCGGTACGCTCGCCGCGTGACCCGTGCCGCACAGACAGATCCGGATCCCCGCCCCAGCGGCCTACCGGCTAGTAACGTCGAAATCCCGGCGAACCCGGCTGCCGACGACCACCCGGTCACCGATGATCTGGCCTTGGCCCTGGCCCTGGCGGATGCCGCCGACGCCATCACGATGGCCCGTTTTCAAGCTGTTGACCTGCTGGTCGAGGCAAAGCCCGACGCCACTCCCGTGACCGACGCCGACACCGCGGTGGAGGCGATGATCCGGGCCCGGCTGGCGCAGGTCCGGCCCGGCGACGCGGTCCTGGGCGAGGAACAGGGGCTGGTCGGTGAGGCCCGGCGCCGTTGGGTGGTCGACCCGGTGGACGGTACCAAGAACTTTGTCCGCGGGGTGCCGGTGTGGGGGACGCTGCTCGCTCTCGAGATCGACGGTACGGTCGTCGTCGGTGTGGCCAGCGCGCCCGCAATGGGCCGGCGCTGGTGGGCGGCACGCGGTCACGGGGCTCACACCCGGACGGTGGCCGGCGAGATCCGTTCACTGGCCGTGTCAGCGGTGACAGACCTTGCCGACGCCTACCTGTCGTTCGCCTCCATCGAGAACTGGTCGGCGGCCGGTCGGCTGGAGCCCTTCCTCGATCTCGTGGCCGCGGTGTGGCGGACCCGGGCCTTCGGTGACTTCTGGTCGCACATGATGGTCGCCGAGGGAGCTGTCGACCTTGCCTGCGAGCCCGATGTCTCGCTGTGGGACATGGCCGCCCTCCAGGTGATCATCGAGGAAGCCGGGGGCACCTTCACGGATCTCACCGGACGCCCTGGGCCGGCCGGTGGCTCGGTTCTGACAACCAACAGCCGGCTGCATGCCCGGGCGCTGGATATCCTGAACCAGCCTTCCGTGCGGTGACCCGTACCGCGCGCCGTCCGATCGGCTTTGCCCATCGGGGCTCGCCCGCGCTGTTCCAGCGGGAGAACACCGTAGCGGCCTTCCAGCGGGCGTTGGCGGGCGGTGCCGGTGGGCTGGAATCGGATGTGTGGCTCACGGCGGACGGCGTGGCGGTACTGCACCATGATGGCGTGCTCGGACCGCCGGGCCGGCGCCGCCGGCTCAGCGAGACACCGGCCGCGGCGCTCCCGGGGTGGCTTCCACGCCTGGCCGGCCTCTACGCCGCCTGTGGCAACGCCTTCGAGCTCAGCCTGGACCTGAAGGACCCACCCGCCACCACGCGCCACGCCGTGCGCGCGGTGGTCGAAACCGCCCGCGCGGCTGGTGCGGCGGACCGCCTGTGGCTGTGTGGGGATCTTGACGCGATCCGCTCCTGGCAGTCGATCATCAGCCTGGAGGCGCTGGATGACACGGTGAAATTCGTGAACTCCGCAGCCAGCCGGGAGATCCGCTCCCACCGGGCGATCGGCGGAGGCCTGGAGGCGTACGCGCGACGTGCGGCCGCCGCCGGAGCCACCGTGCTGAACCTGCGTGCCAACGACTGGTCCGCCGCGATGGTGCCGTTGGTGCACGCTCACGGGCTTCTTGCGTTCGGCTGGCATGCCCAGTCCTCCCGAGCCCTGAACCGCCTGCTGGGTTTCGGCGTGGACGGTGTCTACTCCGACCACCTCGGCCGGCTTGTACGCGCCACCAACGACGAAGCAACAATCGCGCGTACACGTCACGTGCAGTGACCAAAAAACAACGCCCGATCATCGCCGACAGGAAATAGCCGGCGCAAAATCCAATCACTCAATAAAATCCGAACACAACCGCCAGCACAATCCCCCGCACTGCGCAGAGTGACCAGCTCGACGCATTGGCGTGACCTCGGCCAGGCCTGGTTCACCACCCTGGTTCACCGCGGGTGAATGAGTCCGAGCCGACCACATTCGCATAGCCGAGAGTGCATATTTCATGACTGGCGCCGCTTCGTCGAAACGTTCACTCCTCGGCAGCCACTTTCAGCATCTGCGCCGGAAATCCCGTCCGTTCCGCTACATGTTCGACAGAGTAACCCTGCCGTACCAGGTCACGAGCCTGCTCAAGGGTCCAGCCACGGCCGGGGTCAACCCGGCGAACGACGACCTCACCTGCCTGGCGACGCTCTTCCGGCCAGCTCAGACGCGCACGACGTGCCAACGGTCGACCTCCGATATATCTCTGACTTCAGTTACTACAGCGAGGATAGGCCATATTGGCATGACCGCGCCCGACGAAGTCCACGATAGCGGGCCGCGGTGTCCCAATGCGATAGCGGGTTGGAACAAAGAAGTGGCATCTGTCTCGACGATCCGGCGCGGTAGCCGGTTGAGCGGGATGAAGCGGGTATCATGTGCGGTCAGCGGCGTACGGGTCACGAACCGATCCGCGGTTGTTCGCTCCGGAGAACGTTCCATGGCTCCCAGCCAGTATGAACCTCCCGGGCCAATGGACGCACGGTCATGGCTCTTCCCACAGCTCCGCGGACCTACGGAACCCTGGCTGGGCACCCCGGACGAGGCCGCGCCGAAGATACTGCCCACGATCGGTGGATCCCGGCTCGCCGGCTTCCGTACGCTCGCCGGTGGCGAATCCTCACTTTCCGCCGTGTCTTGTTCACCTCGGCCCACGCGGGACCGGCCCTTCCCCGTGACGGGTGCCGAGCGGCGTGCTCGAAGCCGCGGCCAACGCGCTTTCCTCACCGGTGGCCGCTCTCATCCGCCGGCTCCGGCTTCGGCCCGGCGGCTGCTGCGGGCGACGCCCGCTGGAACGCATCAGATCCCGCCACTGGCGAGCCGAGTACGTTGCCGGGCGAGTCGAGGACAAAAACTCCTCCAGCACCGTCCGAAAGCGCTCCGGGTTACTGCGATGCGGGAAATGCCCGGCGTCCGCGAAGATCTCCAACCGGCTGCCGGGCATCGCCGCGTGCAGGATCCGCGCATGTTCAGGCGGGATCACCGCGTCATGCCCACCCCAAATGATCAGAGAAGGCATTCCGGCCGCGAGGTAACAGCGGTCCAACATCGTGATTGCCTGGCCATGGCCGTCCACGGCGGTCCGCAACGTCCGGAGGAATGCCGCTCGAGCGGTGTCCACATGCAGATCTTCCAAGGTGCGCATGAGGTCGTCGACATCGCGCCCCAGATCGGTGTGCAGCCAGCGCAACGCCCGCGTCACCGCCCAACCGATATGGCGCAGGGATGCCGTGGTAAGCAGTGAGAGCACCGCTCCTGAACCTGGAATCGCCGCGGCCCGCAGCAGCGGATGGATGTCGGAACGCACTCCCCCGGTGGCTACCAGCACCACCCGCTCGCACCGTTCGGGAAACTGATAGGCGAACTGCATGGCCACCCCGCCGCCCAGGGAGTGGCCGACCACCGTCACCCGGTCGATGCCGAGTACCGTCAACAGGTCACGCATTCCGCAGGCGTATCCACCAATGGAATAGTCGCCCCGGGGCTTGTCCGACCGGCCGTGCCCGAGAAGATCCGGCGCGATCACCGTTCGGCCGCGGGCAAGCAACGGAATGAGGTCCGCCCAGGTCTGCGAACTGTCCCCGATCCCGTGGATGAGCAACAACGCCGGTCCGTGCCCGGCACGGATGTAAGCCCGACGATATCCGTGCACGGTTACATACCGTATGACATAGCGGGAGGAGCCGGGTGGGCGTGCCCGCTCCGTTTCCGCGCCGGTCGCGGTGCCGGTAAGGTCATCTGGACGATCCGTGGGCACACGTGCCAGGTCACCCGCAACGCGGATACGAGTTTCGCGCATAGCCGCCCTCCGCCTACTCGTCCAGGCCGGCTGGCGGGCAAACCAGACAGTAAAGCCACCAACCAGGTCCGGAAAACCCGTCTTCGGCCTATTGGTCCCACAGCGCCTCCGGCGGGCGCGACGGGACCAGCATCGCGCCGGCTTCGGCTGGTTGGCACCCTGTGCACCTCGACAACGCGGGGATCACCCTCCCACCGCCTTGCGGACGTGTTCCGGAAGCCAGCTGTCCGGCCCGCCGCGTCCAGGCGGCCCCTGGCCGAACGACGACTTCCGAAACACGCCATAGCGCGACCGGTAACAGGGACATGGCGGCGCGAGGCTGGGGCACGTACCTCGCCGCGTTGTCACCGGTCGTTCGTGGCCGCTCAAAACTCGATGTTGCTCATCACGTGCTTGATCCGGGTGTAATCCTCGAGGCCGTAGACTGACAGGTCCTTCCCGTATCCGCTCTTCTTGAAGCCTCCGTGCGGCATCTCGGCAACCAGCGGGAGGTGGGTATTGATCCACACGCAGCCGAAGTCCAGCCGGCGGGCAACCCGCATCGCCCGGGAGTGATCACGTGTCCACACGCTGGCCGCGAGCCCGTATTCGACTCCGTTTGCCCAGGCCACGGCCTCGTCCTCAGAACCGAACCGCTGGACCGTCACAACCGGCCCGAAGATCTCTTGCTGGATCAGCTCGTCATCCTGGCGCAGGCCCGCGATAACCGTCGCCGGGTAGAAGAACCCGGAGCGGTTCAACGGCGCCCCGCCGGTGAGCACCTCGGCATGCCTCGGCGCGCGATCCACCATTGCCTGCACGCGGCCGAGCTGACCGACGTTGTTCAACGGGCCGTAGGCTGCGCTCGGCTCGTCCGGGCCGCCGGTTCTGGTCGCTCGTGCCTGTTCGGTCAGGGCCGCGACGAGATCATCATGGACGCCCGGCGCGGTTAGAATCCTGGTGGCGGCGGTGCAGTCCTGCCCGGCATTGAAGTAGGCGGCGCCCGCGATCCCCGCCGCGGCCGCGGCGACATCGACGTCGTCAAAAACGATCACCGGTGCCTTGCCGCCCAGTTCCAGATGGACCCGCTTGAGGGTGCCGGCCGCCGCCTGGGCAACCTCCATGCCGGCCCGGACACTGCCGGTGACCGACGCCATCGCCGGCAGCGGGTGAGCGATCAGGGCTCGGCCGGTGTCCCGATCACCGCACACCACATTGAGGACGCCCGCGGGCAGGAACTCGGCCGCGATCTCGGCGAGCAGCAAGGTGCTGACCGGGGTCGTCTCCGACGGCTTGAGCACCACGGTGTTGCCCGCGGCGATCGCCGGCGCGAGCTTCCACACCGCCATCATCAGCGGGTAGTTCCACGGGGTCACCTGCGCGCACACGCCCACCGGCTCGCGCCGCGTAAAACTTGTGTACCCGGTCATGTACTCACCCGCCGACCGTCCCTCGAGCAACCGGGCCGCACCGGCGAAAAAGCGGATCTGATCCGCGGCGGGCGGAATCTCCTCGGCCAGGGTGAGCGCGATCGGCTTCCCGGTGTTCTCGCACTCCGCCCGGACGAGGTCGTCCGCGCGTTCCTCGATGGCGTCAGCGAGCGTGAGCAGGGCTCTGGCCCGCTCACCCGGTGTGGTGGCGCGCCAGGATTCGAAGGCGTCCGACGCGGCCCGCACCGCCGCGTCCACATCAACCGCGCCGGATACCGGTGCCTCGGCGAAGACCGCTGCCGTGGACGGGTTCACCACGGGCGTCGTCCGCCCGTCCATAGCCACGACGCTGGCACCGCCGATGAAATTCGTGAGGATCTTATCCATACGCACTCCGCATCACGCCCCTTACCTGGCGAATCCGGCTAATCCAGCTAACTTGGCCAACCTGGCTCATCCGGCTAACCTGGCTGTCCGCCGCCGGTGGTGCCGGCGAGGTCACGGGCCAACGCCGCGAAGGAGTCGAGGTAGCGGTCAACATCGGCGTCGGAGTGCTGCACCGACAGCGTCCACTCCTCCTCCCGGCCCGGAGCCATCAGGACGCCCCGATTGGCGTTGTAGAGCCAGGCGAGCTCCGGCAGAGCCGGATTCTGGAGCGCCATGAAGGACGTGTAGTCGCGGATCGGGGCATCGGCGAAGTGCACGCACCCCTTGGAGCCGATGCCGACCGTGTAGCCAGGCAGCTCGTGGCGCCGGAGAATGTCATCGCAGCCGGCGATGAGCCGGTCGCCCAGCCGATCGAGATGGGCATACGCCTCCGGGATGAGGACCTCCAGCAGGCTGGCCCGGGCAGCGGCCATGACCAGTGGGTTGCCGTTGAACGTCCCCACCTGTTTGACCCGGCCGCAGGCAACAGCCGCCATGATGTCCGCCGTGGCGCCGATGGCCCCGGACGGCAGCCCGCCGCCGAGCGCCTTGGCCAGAGTGATCATATCCGGCAGCACGCCGAAGCGTTCGGTGGCGCCCCCGGCCGCCACGCACAGACCGGTCTTGACCTCATCGAAAATCAATATCACGCCGTGCCGGCGAGTGATGCTCCGGACAGCCTCCAGATAGCCGGGCTCGGGCAGGACCACGCCGAGGTTCATCATGGCCGGTTCCATGATCACACAGGCTGGCGGACGCCCCTCGGCCACCAACGCCTCAATCCGCCGCTCCATGGCCGGGGCGTCGTTGAACGGCACCGGCACAGTCAGATCGATCACTGTCGATGGAATGCCCTCGCCGTAGGCAAGCGACGCCATGTGATCGACGGGGCCGATGTCCTCGTAGGGGGTCCCGATCGAGACCATCACGTAGTCATGATGACCGTGGTAGGAACCGAAAATCTTGACGATCGTCTCGCGTCCGGTCACCGCCCGGGCGATTCGGATCGCATCCATGGTCGCTTCCGACCCCGAGTTGACATAGCGCCACTGCGGCAGCCCGAAGCGACGGACCAGTTCCTCACTAACGATCACCGAATCCTCGGTCGGCATCGCGAAGTGGCTACCCAGGCCTATCCGCTCACGCACCGCGCGAACAATGGCCGGGTGCGCGTGCCCCTGCACCATCGAGCCGAAACCATTGTGGAAGTCGGAATACTCGGTTCCGTCGACGTCCCACACCAGCGAGCCCCGCCCGTGCGTCAGGTAGATCGGCCAGGGGTCGCGGGCCTGGTAGGACGACGGCACCCCACCGGTCATCGACCGCAGCGCCCGGTCGTGCATCGCCCGGGAGCCCGGGGTGCGTTCGGCCAGCCGGCGCTCCTCCTGCCGGGTGAGGGCAGCAGCGCGCTCGGCGATGCCGGCGGGCGCCGCGTATGCCCTCGACTCGGATATCGTCCCGCCCATGTTCCCGCTCCCCTTCCGGTAGCCAGGTACGGAAAGCGTAGCCCGCCCCGGCCACTGACAAGGGAATCCACGGAACACTCGAGCGGGGAAAATGCCGGGCCCGCACCGCGTGTTCCGCTTCGCGCAACCGTGCGACTGCCACCACCCGAGATCCGCTCCTGCCGTTCAGGACCCGATAAGGAAGACTTTGTCCCAGGAACGTAAGCCGAGCGTCGCGAGGGCCGCGCCGGAACCCCTCCTCGACGACATCAACAAAGCAATCATCGAACAGCTCCAGGAGGATGGCAGGCGCTCCTATGCGGCCATGGCCACGGCCGTGGGCCTGTCCGAGGCCGCGGTCCGCCAGCGGGTCCAGCGGCTGCTCGACTCCGGGATCATGCAGATCGTCGCGGTGACCGACCCGCTGCGGGTGGGCTTCCGGCGTGAAGCCATGATCGGCGTCAAGGTGTCGGGCGACGCCCGGGAGGTGGCCGACATCATCGCGGCGCTGCCGGAGGTCGATTACGTGGTGCTCACCGCTGGATCGTTCGATCTCCTACTGGAGATCGTCGCCGAGGATGATGAGCACCTGCTGTCATTGATCAACGACAGCATCCGCGCGCTGCCGCAGGTACGGGAGACCGAGACGTTCGTGTACCTGCGCTTGGTGAAGCAGACCTACACCTGGGGCGCGCGCTGATCCGAACGGTTACGCACGGACACGACTCAACGCGGGGATGAACGCGCCGCGGGGACAGATACCGCATAGCGTGGACCATCCAGGAAAGGAGCCCGATCACCGTGCACATCACGCCGTCAAGGACCGGTGGCTCCGCCGCTGGTACCGATCCGACCACGGCGCCGTACCCGCTCCTGCACCCCTTTGCCCGCCCGGCGGCAGCCCAGGACTCGTTCATCCGGATCGTCTCCGGCAGGGGCGCGCACGTCGTGGACGACTCCGGCCGGCGCTACGTCGATGCCCTGGCGGGCCTGTGGTACTGCGCGGCCGGGCACGGCCGCACAGAGATCATCGAAGCGGTGACGGCGCAGCTGCGCACGCTGGACGCCTTCCACCTGTTCGAACGCTTCAGCAACCCGCCGGCGGAAGCGCTCGCCGAGCGGCTCGCCGAGCTGGCGCCCATGCCCGCTGCCCGGGTGTTCCTGACCTGTGGCGGATCGGAAGCGGTGGACACCGCCATGAAGATCGCCCGCCTGGCGCACGCCGTCACCGGCGAGCCGGAACGAACGATCATCATCAGCCGATCGCCGAGCTACCACGGCGTGACCTACGGCGGCATGAGCCTGACCGGGCTTCCCGCGAACCAGGCCGGCTTCGGTCCCGGTGTCGGCAACATCGTCCACGTGGGCAAGGACGACCTCGACGCGGTGGCCGACGTCATGGCGAGCAAGCCCGGCCGGGTGGCCGCGGTCATCGCCGAGCCCGTGATCGGGGCCGGCGGCGTGTATCCGCCCCGCCCCGGCTACCTCACGGGCCTGCGGGATCTCTGCGACGCCCACGGCGCCTTTCTGATCATGGATGAAGTGATCACCGGTTTCGGCCGGCTGGGCGGCTGGTTCGGTGCTCAGCACTTCGGCGTCCGGCCTGACCTCGTCACGTTCGCGAAGGCCGCGACCAGCGGCTATCAGCCCCTTGGTGGCGTACTCATCGGCCCCGCGGCGCACGAGCCGCTGCGCCGCCCGGACGTCGTACTGCGCCACGGCGGCACCTATTCCGGGCATCCGGCGGCGTGCGCCGCCGCGCTGGCCAACATCGCCGTCCTCGAGACCGAGGACCTGCCAGGCCGGGCATCCGTGATCGGCGAGCGCCTCGAGGCCGGGCTGCGGGCGGTAGCGAGCACGCACGGTCTCAGCGACGTCCGCGGCCACGGCGCGATGTGGGCGGTGGACCTGCCCGACGGCCCGACCGCCACCGAGATCCGCGACCGGATGCTCGCCCATGGTGTCATCGTCCGCCCGCTCGGCACCTCCACACTGGCCTTCTGCCCCCCGCTGGTCATCGACCTCGCCGACGTGGACCTGCTCTCGGCCGCCCTCGCCGCGGCCCTGTCGGGCCAGTGAGCCCGCACAGCGTTGAGTGGCCGGCGGCTGGTCAGGTTTGGTAGATCGGCTGGAACAGCGCATTCCACTCGGCGGCCTCGGCCCTGTCCAGAACGCGGTAACGGCGCAGCCGGGCAAGGTCTGAACGCGTGGGAAAAACCAGCGAGCTGTTGGCCGTGGCGGTCAGCTGGGTCCGCTGGTCGCCGCTGGCCGCGACCGCGTCTCGCAGGATCCGGTCACGCGCGAAGGGGACGGGCGTGATGTAGTTGATCCCCTCGGCGAGCTTCGCGGCGACGTCGGGCTGGTAGGCGAAGTCCATAAAAGTGATCGCATCCACCGGATGGGGCGCGGTGACCGGGATGCACATGCTGTCCGTCCACAGAATCCCGCCCTCCTCCGGAACGACGAACCGCAGGTCCGCCCCTTCGGAATTGGCCTGGAAAATATCACCCGACCACGCCATGGACAACCACACCTCCCCTTTCTTGAGCGGCTCGATGTAGTCCTGCTGGTAGTAGTTGCGGACGATATGATCGGCACGCTGTCTGCGCAGGGCATCGGCGGCTTTGTGCCAGTCCGCCGGAGTGGAGGTCTCCGGCATGATGCCCAGCCCCACCAGAGTGAAGTTCGGGAGATCCCGAACATCTCCGAACATCCCGACCCGGCCCGCAAAGGCCGGGTCGAACAGATCGTTGAAACTCCTGATCTCACGGCCGGTGCGGTTCAGGTCGTAGGCGATCCCCGTGATTCCCGACTGCCAGGCAACCGTGAACGTGTTGTCCCGGTCATAGGACGGGCTCACGACGGTCTCGTCGGCGTTGGCGTAGAAGGTGGGCAGCCGGTTCCTGTCCAGCGGCGCCAGGTAGTTCAGCCGGATGAGCTCCGCGAGCACCTGGCCGTTGGTGATGACCATCAGATCGTGGCCGATCGGACGCCCCGCCTCGAGTAACGACTGGATGCCCGCGTAGAACGACTCGTCGTTGTCGATGACCTCACGGTAGGAAACCGTGATTCCGGTTGTCCGGGTGAACAGATCAAGCGTCGGGTGGCCGTTCTTCTGGCCGGGGAACGTGTCGATGTACAGCGGCCAGTTCGCGAAGTCCAGATGGCCCGCCCTGCTCCGGCCGGCCCAGTAGTCGGTGACGGAGCGTTCGGGCAGGGGGCTCGGCCCCGTCGGCGCCGGTGGCGGAGCCGCCTGTTGCGATCCGCACGCGGCCAGCAGGACGCCGCCGCCCGTCAATATGCCGGCCAGCCGGAGGAGCTCCCGCCGTCCAAGGGCGGCCTGGGCACCCGCAGGCCCAGACCGCGGCGCTGCCGGCTGTCGCATCGCCATCCGTGGCCTGGTCAGGCCGCGCAGCAGAGCCGGGTGACATGAATTATTTGGATCATTCCGATGATTTCCAAGCACGTCGACGGCGGGCCGTTCGGACATCGTTGACATCGCAGCCATCCTTTTGCGAACTGTTGCTTGACAGTCGAACTACCGTTGGCACAAAAAATCAGAACTCCCTTCGCCGACATTCAACTGCGTGTCCGTATCGTCACTATCGGGACCACGGTGTAGCCGGATGTCACCGGAACGACAGCGGGAGTCCAACGGGATCGCGAGGATGCCGCTGGACCGGTCGCGTTCTGGACGCCGAGCCAGGACAACCCCGACCGGCCAACGGGAGTCCAACAAGTGCGTCGGCCAAGACCAACTCGGTTCGGGAGGAGTGGATGACCATGGCCCTGGTGCGCCACGATCCACATGATGGCGTCCTCACTACCCGGATCGGCCAGGCTGAGATCACCGTCCGGCCGGAACCACCCGCGGCCTCGGGGCAGGCCGCGGTGGTCCTGCTGCGGCTGGACACGCCCATGCTCGACACGATGTCCGCCGCGTACCTGACGCCTGAAGAGGCTCGCGCCCTCGCCGACGTACTGCTGCGATCAGCCGACCTGCTGCGTCCGGCGAGCCCGTGGCACCCCCCTCGGCCCTGAGCTGAGCCCGTTGTGGGCCGGGATGTCCGAATTCGGGTGCGCGTCGTTGGAGGCCAGGGGGCAGCGTTCCGTTTCCTTGGGGTGTCATCCTGGTTAGGTGACTTCGGGGGCGTTTGGTGGGGCTCCGCGCGTGGTGGGTGACGGGCGGACGGTCTTTCTCAGTTACGCGGAAGCGGACGAGCCTTGGGCGGTGTGGGTTGCCTGGCAGCTGCGGGAGACGGGCTATCGGCCTCGGCTGCAGGCCTGGCACTCGGTTCCTGGCGGGAATTTCGTCGGCTGGATCCGTGCGGAGCTGATGGCAGCGTCCTGCGTCATGGTGATCCTTTCTCCTGCCTATCTGGATTCGAAGTGGTGTAAGGCAGAGCTGAACGCGGCGCTGGCGGATGCGGTTGCTGGGAAGAAGCTGCTGGTTCCGGTACGGGTGGCGCCGTGCGAGGCTCCGCCGCTGTTGCGGGAGATCGGGCGGATCAGTCTTGTCGACCGTTCGGCGGCCGACGCTCACCGTGTGCTGGTCGACGGGTTGATGACAGCCACGAATGGCGAAGCGGCACCGTCCGCGGTAGCTCCGGGGTATCCGGCGGCCGGTGATCGTGGGCAGCCGCCGCGTTTTCCAGGGCCGGACAACGGGGAGCTGAGGCTCAGGCTGCTTGGTCTGGTCCAGGAGGTATGCAAGGAGCGGCACCCCGAAGCGACGGTCCACGGGAGCCACCGGGAGGGGCTGTTTCCCTATGTGGATATGTCTGGGGAACGTGATGGGGAACGGCGGCGGTGGCCTGTTGGGATCAGTGTCAACGCGCCGGACGCGGAGGCGGTCGAGGCGTTCTATGACACGGTCGTGCGGGCGACGTACTTACCGCTGGAGCCGTGGCCGGACTCGGAGCTGGTCTACCTGGGTGAGCCACCAGGGGAGGAGGTTCTGCGCCAAGCACGGCGACGGCGGGTCCGGCTGTTCAGCCTCGCCGAGTTCGAGGGCCGGTGGGATCCACGGCGCTATCTGGCCCGCCAGGTCTGTACGTGCCGCAGCGGTTCACCGTGGCCCAGGATGCTGTAGGCCGTGCCGTTGGTGACGCCGGCGGGCCGGCGGTGCAACGGGACGTATTCGCGGCGATGTGTGACTGGCTGGATGTGGAGCAGGCCCGGTTCCTGCTGATCCTGGGCGACTTCGGGCACGGGAAGAGTTTTCTGCTGCGGGAGCTGACGCGCCGGCTGCCTGACGAGGTAGCCCAGGTCGCCCCCTTGCTCGTCGAGTTGCGGGCGTTGGAGAAGACGCACTCGGTCGACGAGCTGCTCGCGCTGCACCTGACCAAGCTCGGCGAGCACGGCGTGGACGTGCGAGCCGTGCGGCGGATGGTGGAACAGGGCAAAGTCGCGTTGCTGTTCGACGGGTTCGACGAGCTGGCGCTGCGGGTGACCTATGACCGGGCCGCCGAGCATTTGCGGACCATCCTGGCGGCGGTGACAGGCAGGGGCTAAGGGGCCTGTCCAGTTTTTCGTGTAAGGATGGGCAAGCATTGTCCTTACCGTGTGATTTGCTCTTCGATTAGTGAAGTGGAAGCCTGCCCGGGAACAGGATCACCATCGCGTTCAGCGCCTGCTTCCACCACTGGCCTGTTCTGCGCCCCGCGTCGACGGGTTCCGGCTTTTCCGGACAGATACCCTCGACGCTGGCGGTTCTTGAGTTGTCGGACGTTGCGGCCCTCATGTTCACCGGTCCGGCTTGCCGGGAGCCCGCGCCGTCGTGGTGTGTGTTCACACATATGACGTGCTGTGGGCAGATGAGGGATGACACGCCCGGCCTGGCCGGGTTCTGTGGTGTCCTGGCGTGGTCCTGGATTCATGGGTCTGGCGCGGGGCGAGGCCACCGGGGATTGGCAGGGTCGGGGCGTGCGCGCGGCCGGTGTGCTGGTCGTAGCCGGTGATGGCCTGCAGCAACGCGGAGATCCAGCCGGCGAGGATCGCCACCCACATCCAGACCCGGTTGATCGTCGGGTCGGCGGAGGGCAGGTGCCGTAGTCCCGCGCCGAGCTTGTGTTCCTTGATCCTTTTTTCGACGTCGGCGCGGCCTCGGAACCACCACTCGAGGGCGACGATCCCGTCGGGCTCGTCGGCGGGGATGTTCGTGACGAGGAAGCTGACGGCCCAGCCGTGGTCGGCGACGCCGTCGAGCATCAGTTGTAGCTGGCCGGTCGGGATCGTGCGTCGCAGCCGGGAGCGCGGGTCGGTGGAGACCTCGTCGGCGCGGACCTTCACCCGTCGCACGATCGTGTAGGTGCCGGCCGGGGCACCGGCCGGGGCGTAGTCGCAGGCGGCGACCTGCGCGCCGCGCATATCGCGGGCGTCGACCCACCGGTCTTCGGGGATGGCGGCATACGCTCGCCACAGCGCCTGGCTGCGCGGCGCGGCGATCGCGAAGTCGCCGCCGGCGGCGACCATGGCATGCATGAAGCCGGCCGAGAAGAAGCGCTGTCACACCGGAACAGCGGCGGCGCGCACACCGCATCAGGCAGCACCGCCAACGCCCGACGCATGAGGGCGGTCACGAACGGCCGCGGGTCCTGGTTGCCGGCGAGCAGCTGGGCCGCCAGCGTCAGCCCGGTACGCACCCAGCTGACCAGCAACGGCCGGCCCTCTTCCCGTCGTGGGTATAGGCGACACCGCGCTTCTGACGGCCGTAGACCTCCACGTCGGCCGAGTCGCAGTCCAGCGTTTCCGGCGCCGCGCGCGAACGCCTTCGCCGAACGTTGGGTGCGCACCGTCCGCGCCGAGTGCCTGGACTGGACCTTGATCTGGAATCGGCGCCACGCGGAACAGGTCCCGTCGATCTACGTCGAGCACCATAACACCGCTCGGCCCCACCACGGCCTCGCCCTCGACATGCCCGATCGGCCGGCCTCAGCCGGCGATCCGAGCGGCCCGATCAGACGCGTCGACCGCCTCGGCAGCCTCCTCCACGAATATCAACGAGCCGTCTGATCAAGCACCTGACCAGCGAGATCGCATACTTGCGCCCTTCAGGGTACGGGCAGGTAGCTTGCCGTCCCGGCGCACCCCAGAATCGGCGGCCAGGACGCGGTCGACACGGGCCGGGTCGACGCCGCAGGGCCGTGGTCTCACGACGGTGCCACGACCGTCGACGAGGCACCTACATCAGCTCAAGCTGGTAACAACTCGGGCATCGATGTAGACATGCGCCAAAGGTTGTCATTAGGGTCGCAACGGCTGGGGGCCCAACCCGTGCGACCTCGCGGTCGCGTAGACACGACAACGGAGAGTTCATGCCCCTGTCCGCCCTCGCGCGACGACGCCGTGCCGCAGCTCGACCATCGCAGTCCCGGCGGCCCGCCGCGGTCATGCTCGGAATTGGCATGACGCTCTGCGTGGCCACCGCGTGTAACCCGATCAAGGTGCCCGCATCCGCGGCTAGCCCTTCGCAGACGCCGACGCCGACGGTTTCGGCGGTAACCACGCAGCCCGCTACCACACCATCGGCCTCCTCGTCGGCCTCCTCGGCTGCCAGTAGCACCCCGGGCGGGGCATCGCCCACCAGTAGCGGCAGCTCGACCAAGACCTTCATGGGCAGCAGCACGGTGCTGGTCGGCGGCTCGATGTCCGACGCCTCGATGTCCGCCGCTCCGTTCGACCTGCAGTACAGCTACGTGCACAGCCAGCCCGCACCTACGCCGGCCGCGTACACGGCGGCGCGCTGCGATTCGGCATGGTCGAACTGGTGGGGGTGCTGGACCGGCCCCACCACCGCACCCGGTACTCAGATCATCGTGCGCGAGAACTCCGTGGCCAAGGCGACCTACCAGGGCAAGGCGCACCCGCAGGGGATGGTCTGGGACTGGTACTCCTTGATCGACGTCGCAGGTATGGCCGGCCTGAGTGAGGGCCCGGACGAGGTCAAGGTCATCAACAACGCCGACCTGCTCGGCAAGTACCTGAACGACTACCGGTTCTTCCTGCAGAAGATCGGCACGTCGCGGGACCTGATCGACCTTGAGCCGGACTTCTGGGGCTTCGCCCGATCGCTGGGCAATCTGCACCAGGTTCCGGCGCAGGTGAGGTCGGCGAACTCGACCGATTGCGGCTCCCAGGAGAACAGTGCCTCGGGCCTGGCCCAGTGCATGATCGCGATGACCCGTAAGTACGCGCCGAACGCCGGCGTGGGCCTGCACATGTCCTGCTTCGACTGGCAGAGCAACATCGAGAAGTGCAAGAGCGACTACGTCGACCTCGGCGCCAACGCCGGCGACTTCCTGGTCACCGACATCTCCGACCGGGACGCGGGCTGGTACGCCCAGCCGGCGCACGGGGGCAAGGACACCTTCTGGACCGACCAGAAGGCCGCCACCGCCCTGAGCTTCTACAAGACGATGGCCGAGGCGGTCGGCAAGCCGGTGCTGCTGTGGCAGATCCCGGTGGGAAACATGGCGCAGAACAACACGCCCAGCCACTACCAGGACGACAAGGTGGACTGGCTGTTCTCGCACATGACCCAGGTGGCCGATGCCCATGTCGCGGCCCTGCTGTTCGGCGCGGGATGGTCCGAACAGACCACGCCCGAGACCGACGGTGGCAACCTGATCAACAAGACGATCGCCTACCGCAACTCCGGAGGCGTCGCCCTCAAGTAGCCAGCACTAGGTAGGCACTCACCTGCGGCCGGACCCGGTCCCCAACCCCTGTCGGGATCGGGTTCGGCCGCGTTCGTCTCGACCCCGACCGTGTGGGGTCTCACAACCCCGATCCGCCCGGGACTATCAACTTTCCGGCGGTTCCGGATCCAGGGTGATGTGCCCGTGGTCAGTGCGGCTGGTCGAGTTGGCTGGCGACGAGCGGGAACTCCGTCTTGAGGAGCGTTGTCAGTTGCTCCTGAAGTTCGCGCAGCGCGGTCGTGGCGATGCGCCACACGATTGACCAGTCGACGTCGAAGTATGTGTGGACGGCGATGTTGCGGAAGCCTGTACGGATCGCCACGGCACATCCGGCCAGCGCGCGCGGATCCCGGATGAGACTCGCCCGGCCGCCTCACCGATCACCAGCAGCTTCTGGAGAACAGCACTCTGGATCAGGTCGCTCGCTGCGAACGTGGCCTCATCGACGTCCTGGACGAACGTCGTCGCGGCCGCCGTCGCTTCGATCATGTCGACGAGATACAGCTCGTCACGCCGCATAGAGGACCCTCGCCTCCGCGAGCACCTGATCGCGGATGACCCACTTCAGCCGGGACTTGGGCACCAGGTCGACGCGACGTCCGACGATCTTCTCAAGCTCGTCTCGGAGATCGACGATCTCGAAGCCAAGCGTCGAGTCGGATGCCAGCACATACAGCAGGTCGACGTCTGAGGAACCGATGTCGTCGCCGCGCGCCACCGAGCCGAAAACGGACAGCTCGGCGACGCCGTAGCGCCGGCACACCTCAGCAATCCGGCTGTCACGCAGGTCGACGGTCACCCGACCATTATCGCCCCCAGACAGGCCACGACCGCACGACTGCGGCACCGCCTCACGCGCGTTCACAGCGCGACGCCCGGCGGCGTCCTGTGTGTGCCGATGAAACAGATTAGGGCGTAAGCGAACTACGCACTTGATTGCGGCAGGGGACGTCTGCGAACGTTGCCGCCATGAGATCAACGGGTGCGGGGCGGCCTTGGCCGCCGTGGAAACTGCCGGGATGGCCCTGGGGGGATGGGCGGCTGCCTCGAGCCGCTCCGGTCGTGTTGGGTCTTGGATGGAGCCCGTCGCTGCCGGGCTCGGTGGCGGTTGTGCTCGTCACTGCCACTCTCATCGGGTTCCTGAGCTGGGTGGTGGGCAGCGACGCCCGCACGCGCCGGCTGGCTCGGCTGCTGCACTCCCGACGGGGTGACCAAGGATGACCGGTGAAGGGGCCGAACGGCTCGTGACCCGGGAGGAGATCGCCTCAGCAGCCGGCGTGACGACGCAGGCGGTCAGTAACTGGGCGCGGCGGTACACGAACTTCCCGCGCCCGGTAGGTCGATCAAGCCCGCAGCGGTTCGCGGCGGTCGAGGTCGCGATCTGGCTCGACACGCATACGATCGATCGCCCGCGTCGACGGCCGGACGAAACATCGGGGTCGACGTTCGGTCACCGGTTCCGCGAGAGCCTGCGGCTGCCCCCGGCAGACGCGGCGGCCTCCGGTGCGGGCCACGGGGCCGCGTCCAGACGGCTGCTGTCGCCGCTGTGGCAGCAGCTCTCGACGATGTGGGATTCGGCAAGCACCGGAACCCGGGCGGAGCGCCTGCTGGCCCTAGCCTATCTTCGTCAGGCAGATCCCGAAGGCTGGGCCGCGCTGCGCCGCTCCTATGCGCAGGGCGCGGACATCGCTCAGCTTGAGGCGATGATGAAGGCCCAGCACGTTCACTCCGCCGGGCTCTGGGATGTGCTTCGTGACGTTCTCGGCAGCTTGCCGCCAGAACCGCGGATCCTGCATCTGGCCGGGGCCATGGAGAACGCGCTCGGCACACTGCCGGGAGCGGGCGTACCGGAGGCGGAGATCGGGCCGGTCGTCAGCCAGTACGTGCTCGACCAAGACGCGGAGGAACGCAGGCGCCCGGGGTCCGACTTCGTCACCCGGCCCACCGTCGCCCGTCTTGTCGCCGATCTGCTGGCGCCGCGTCCCGGCGAGCGGATCTACGACCCCTGCTGCGGCTCCGGGGAGCTGCTGATCGCCGCTGGACTGCGGGCCCGGACCGGACGTGCCGAGACCAGCGAGCCCGAGCAGGTCCTGCACGGTCAGGCCCGCGGCGCACACTCCTGGCGGATGGCGAAGCTGATCGCCGCCATCCACGGCCTGCCCGCCGATCTGGGCCCCGGGCCCGAAAACGCGCTACGCCATCATGGCGCGGGACTGCTCGGAAGCTTTGACGTCGTCCTGACCAACCCGCCGTTCAATCAGAAGGATTGGGGCGCGGAATTCGTCCGCAGCGACCGATGGGAGTTCGGCCAGCCGCCACGGGACGATGGCAATCTCGCCTGGCTGCAGCACTGCCTGTCCGTGCTCGACGAGCGTGGTCGGGCGACTGTCATCATGCCCACCAGCGCCGCTGCGAAGACCAAGCCGCAGCAGCAGCGGATCCGTGGTGACATGGTGGACGCGGGAATCGTCCGCTGTGTCATCGCGCTACCCGCGAAGCTGTTCTCCGAGAGTCCCGTCGGAGTGAGCCTGTGGGTGCTCGATCGCCGTACCCGCCCTTGCCGCGACGAGGTGCTGTTCATCGACGCCACCCGCCTGGAGACAGGCGCGGTCGCCCACGACCGGCGCCATCAGCTCAGCGACGCGGCCCATGCCACGATCGTCGGCGCCTACCAGACATGGGCGGCCAGCCCACCCGGACAGTACGTCCCGGTGGACGGCGTCACTGCCACCGCAACCGTGCAAAAGATTGGGCAGCTGGACTACCGGTTGGAACCGAGGCTGTATCTCCCGATGGTTCCGCAGTTCGCGCCCGCCACCGAGAGTGTCACCGTGACGGCGCACGCCCTTCATGAGGAGCTTGAGGAACTCAACCATCGGGTCGCGGACGCTCGCGAAACACTTCGCGGTCTTCTCACGGAACTAGGTCCGGACTCGTCGGCAGCGGACAGCCGGGGATCCTGCGAGCTCGGGACCATATGCGATGTGAAGACCGGGCCATCCGGCCGAAAATATCTGCCTCGAAGCCGCGAGTCGGACGCGGTCCCGCTACTTCGACCTCCCGACATCAACAAGCACCGCATCGCGACCGACGACCTTTACATGATCGACCGCGCGGCGGCCCGGAAGGATCTGGCCCAGTACTTGCTGCAGCCAGGAGACATCGTCTACAGCCGGATCGGGGACAGCGGCCACCGAGCCATAGTGGAGCCCGACCACGAGGGATGGGCGTTCGGAACCGCGCTGATCAGACTGCGGCCGACCGCGGACTGGCTTTCGGCCGACTACCTCTACTACTACCTCGGCACCCACTTGGTTCAGGACATCCTGGCCCGGCGGAGCGTCGGCGCGACGGTCCGTGCCCTCAGCGCCGACAGCCTCCGCCGCCTGACCATCCCGCGGCCACCCCATAACACCGACGCCCTCATCACCTATCTCGCCAAGTGCGACGAGGTGAGCGAGATCAGCCAGCGGATCGGGGAAGTCGTCACCCGCCTTCGAGACCTGCTCGCGGACCACTCCATCGCCGGCGCGGCACGACCTGGCACATCAGTGGTCGGCAGGCCGGCGGCCTCGTAGATGTCGATGATCTCGCCGGACTCGGTCGAGGTCGCGACCAGCGCGGCGAGCATCCGCTGGATCTCCTCCGGTACCGCTTTGCCCTCGGCCTGCCGCTGCTGGGCGTCGAACTTGCCCATCCAGACCCGGACTTCCTCGTAGAACCTCGCCGTGGAGCGTAGGTGCTCGAGAGTCTGGCTGCCCGAACACAGCGCCCACGCCCGGGCCAGTTGGTTGGACAGTGTGCGGAAGCGGTCGCCGATGGTCTCCTCGCCTTCCGCCACCTGGTTGCCGGGGGTGGTCGGGGAGCGCAGGTAGTTGGTGAGTCCATAGACAGCCTTGACCCAGCTTTTCTGGGCACCGGTCAGCTGCTTGCGCCACGGATAGCCGGCGCACAGCTCGTCCAGGGAGGCTATGAGCGTGGTGGTGAGGTCGACGGCCTCGTCGATGCTCCTGCCGACCGGCTTCGTGGCCCGGTCGGTGTCGGTGTACTCGGCGAGCGCCCGGCTCAGGTTGTCGACCAGGGGGGCGAAGGCGACGAGCAGCCCGTCCGGCTTGCCGCGGAAGGTGCGGTTCACCCGCGCCAGCGTCTGCATCAACAGGGCGCCCTTGAGCGGGCGGTCGAGGTAGAGCGTGTGCAGCGGTGGCGCGTCGAAGCCGGTGAGCATCATGTCCTTGACGATGACGATCTGCAGTTCGTCCTCGGCGTCACGCAGCCGCTTCTGGATGACCTTGTTCTGTCCCTCGCGGCGGACATGCTTTGCCACCGGCATGACGTCCTGCACCGAGCCGGAGTACACGACCTTGATCACGCCCTTGTCGACGGCGTCGTGGTGCCACTCCGGCCTGAGCGTGACGATCTCGTCGTAGAGGCGGGCGCAGATCTCGCGGGTCGCGCCGACGATGAACGCCTTACCTGGGGAGCCGATGAACTTGCGCATCTCCCCCGAGCGGGCCGCCCAGTGCGTGACGATCTCGCCCGCGAGCGAGGCCAGCCGGGCCGGCGCCCCGTACACGGCGTTGATCACGACGACCGATTGCTCGATCTTCGCCCGCTCCACCTCGTCAAGCCCGGCCGTGGCCTCGTCGGCGGCCCGGTCGAGGTCTTCCTCGCTGACGTCCTTGGCCAGGGCGACCTTCGGCAGCCGCGGTTCGAAGTAGACGGGGACGGTCGCCCCGTCCTCGACGGCCCGGGTCAGGTCGTAGATGTCGATGTAGTCGGCGAGTAATGGTTCAGCGGCGTGAACGGGGTGCCGTAGCGAGCGGTGATCCCGTCGCTGATCACCGTCACGACGGCGAACCGGAAGGCCATCGGGAACTCACGCAGGTACGTCGCCAACTGGGCGTGCGCGGCGTCAAGGTCGGCCTTGGCCGACCCTGCCCGGTGAGCATCGCCAGGCAGAGCCAGGTGACGAGCTCGTCCAGCGAAACGCCCTCCGGCACGCTTAACGCCGGTGCGTCGAGATTCGCCTCCGCGTTGTTGCCCCGGCCGGTACGCGCCAGCCACGCGACGATATCTTCGCGCAGGAATCGTTCTATTCCGCCGGAGGTCTCCACCGGGTCGGGAAAGGGCAGGTGCTGACCGCGTACGCGCGGGCGGCTACGCCACATGCTCACGACCGGACGACGAACCCGCGCCAGATCCGCGACGTCCTGCAGCGCCATAGTGGCCCCAGCGCTCTCCACCGCGTACCTCCCCTGATCGCTCCGGCGACTCACAGGCTACTGGGAAGCATCTAGTCGTCGACTCCATCGAGTGATAAGCCGGTTTATCAGTTCCCCCTGATGACTTTTGGAGTGCCCTGGCGCACGGTGATCTCCGTCCGGGCCGCCTCGGTCCGCGGCTTCCGCGGCATCGGCCCGACGAAGACGCTCAACCTGCGGCCCGGCCCCGGCGGATCCAGGTGGCTGGCCACGCGTCGGTCGTATCCTCAATGGGTGAGCACTCTGCGGGACGAGCTGCACAGTCTGATCGACCGCCTGCCCGAGTCGCACGTGGCGCCGATCCTGGCTCTCGTGCGCGAGAGCGCGCCCGCCGAGAGCGGCGGCGACGAGTGGCCACTACCGGATTTCGTCGGTGCGTTGGCCAGCGGCAAGGGCGATCTCGCCGCCCATTCGGCTGAGATCCTGCGCGCGGAACTGGGGCGCGACCCCGAGTGATTGTCTGGGACACCGGGCCGCCGACACCGACGACGAACACCACGCCCGCAGCGTCGCTCTCATGCGGCGCACGCCCCGGCCGCTACTCGTTCCCTATCCCGTCCTGACCGAAGTCTGTTTCATGCTCGAACGGGAGAAAGGCACCCGCGCCGAAGCCGCGTTCCTGCGCTCCATCAGCACGGGACAGATCAGCCTGATCCCGCTGGCTCGCCAGGACCTCGCCCGGATGGTCGAACTGGTTGAAAAGTACAGCGACTTCCCACTCGGCGCCGTCGACGCCTCCGTTCTCGCGATCACCGAACGGCTCGGCGCCGACGCCATCGCAACCCTCGACCGGCGACACTTCTCCGTCGTCCGCCTCACGAGGCCGGTCGCACTGCTGCCATGAGGCGCTGATGGCGCGTTCGCCGGCCTTGAAAGCGGCCAGCGATCCGGACGGACGGGGCAAGGTGGTCGTCGCTCATCCACCGAATCCGGACGACAGATAGGGCAGGCCACAGTTGGGCACCGTCGCGGTGGGCGTGGCGGGAAGCATCGGCTGTTACGCATGACCTCCGGGCCCATGATCCGCTTGAGCAGTGGCAGGGTCGAGGAGATGATTCCCAGCGCCGCGGCCAGACCGAGGACGACGAGCGTGTAGTACGCCTCGCCTGGCGGAATCAGGTCGTATTTCATCCGAGATTTCAGGAACATGGCCGCCGCCGCCGAGGCCGACAGGCTCGGCGTCCTCGCGAAGGAGGCCGACGACTCCGACCTCCGGCTGCGCGACGCTCTCGCCGCAGCCCACGCGCTGGTGGAACGGCGCCCGGACATCCTCGGCACCGATCCCACGAGTGGCCTGACCGTCGCCAAGGTCGTCGATGCGGTCGCGGAGGGCGCCGTGGGAGCCCAGGGCGCCTGGGATGCCTGGGATGCCTGGGATGCCTGGGACGGGCTCCGCGCCGTCGTCGACCCCGCCGCCACTCGCCGACGAGCTTGTCGTCCGGCACACGGCACTGGTCACCGCCGCGGACGCGCTGACGTCCGCCGCCCGCTCCCGCCTAGACGACCTCGAGACCGCCTGGTCACCGCTGGCGCGACAGGCCCGAGGGTGACCGGTACCACCCCCGGGCTGCACACATCCACGAAGGGGGACTATCCGAGGAAGACGAGTGGCACCGAGGACTCAGCGAGGATGTTGAGGCCATGGTGAACAAGGGACGAGCCGACCCCGCGCTTCTGGTACGAGCGCACGACCGCCAATGGGCTGAGGACCTGGACCTCGACTGGGGGCCAGTAAAGATCGGGGTTCGTGCTGGTGCGCGGAAGTCAACCGAGGGTCGGCAGAAGCTCGAAAGCGCGGCAGTGGCTGGGAACGACGATCTGGAAGTCCTTGCGGTCGACCGTCGCGACCTTGGGCGTGCCCAGGTGTTCCGCTGTAGCGACCACCACGGCGTCGACTGTGTCGAGCGGAAGATCGGCGTAGCGCCGCACCAGTTGGGCAGCGCGATGGAACTTGTCTCGCTTGTTGATGGCGGCGACGAGCACACCGGTGTCGACAACTATCACCGGTCCGGCTCGCCTAACTCCTCGCGAAGGATCCGAGATGAACGTTCAGCCAGATCACGTTCACCATCCATGATCCCGATGAACGACAAGCGGCGCCCCATGGAAAAGGCCCTCGGAGAGGGCTTCTCCGAGGGCCTTTCGCTGGTAGCGGGGACAGGATTTGAACCTGTGACCTCTGGGTTATGAGCCCAGCGAGCTACCGAGCTGCTCCACCCCGCGTCGGTGTGAGTTCACCTTACAGGACGCCAGGCGGGGGGTGTCAAACGATCTTGATTAATTTTTCCAGCCGGCCTACCTGCCAGGTACCGCCGTCAAGGTGGTCGCCGCGGGAGCCGCGGGAGCCGCGGGCGCGGCCGAATCCGCGGCGACGGCCGGCGAGGAAGGTGGTACGGCTGCCGGGGGTGAGCCCTGCGCGGACGGTGCGGGGGCCACCGAGGCGGCAGGTGGCGTCCTGGTGAGCTGCGCCAACCGGTTCAGCGCGTCCGACAGGTCCTTCTGGGCGGCGCCGTAGGCAGCGAAGTCGGGGGGTGACTTACGCAACGCGTCCTGCCCGGCGGCGAAGGCACGATCCGCGTCCGCGATCGCCTGTTGGATCTCCGTGTTGCTTGTTGTGCCTGGCGGGGCTGTACTCGGTGGGGCCGTCGTGTTCGGTGGGGCCGTCGTGCTCGGTGGCGTGCCGGTCACGCCGAAGACCTGGCTCAGCGCCTCGTCCAGCGTCGGCGCGAAGCCGATGCGATCACCAAAGACCGCGGCCACCCGTTGCAGCGTCGGGTACACCGCGTTTTCCCGCGCCTGGACGTAGTACGGCTCGATATACAGCAGGCCACCGGCTACCGGGAGAGTGAGCAGATTCCCCTGAATCGTCTGCGAACCTTCGCCCCGCAGCAGGCTCAGCTCCTTGGAGATGTCGCCCTTGGACTCGATGAGGTTCTGCACCTGCACCGGCCCGTTGATGGTCACGCCTTTCGGCAGCCGCAGTACCTGGAACTCGCCGTAATTACCGGGATCACTCGACACGGCCATGTAGGCGGCGAGTTTCGACGAGCCCTTCGCCAGCAATGGCGACGTCAGGTTGAATGACGGCCGAGAATGATCGACGAGCTGACTGTACACGTAGAAGGGCGGCTGGGGCTGGTTCTGGTTGTCCGGCGACGGCGAGACCGCCCAGAAGTCCTCCTGGGAATAGAACTCACGCGGGTCGCGCACGTGATAGGAGGCAAGGAGATCCCGCTGGACCTTGAAGAAGTCCTCCGGGTAACGCAGATGCTCCAGCAGCCCGGCCGGAATGTCCTTCTTCGCCCTGACCGTGCCGGGGAACGCGCTCATCCAGGTTCTGAGCACCGGGTCGGACTCGTCCCAGGCGTAGAGCGTGACATTTCCGTCGTACGCGTCAACGGTGGCCTTCACCGAGTTCCGGATGTAGTTGACCTCGCTGGCCCCCTGCGCGGACCGGTTTGACGCACGGCTCGTCACGGCGTCCGCGGTGACCGAACCGAGTGTCTTGCGCTCGGCATAAGGATATCCATCGGAGGTGGTGTAGCCGTCGAGAATCCACACGACCCTCCCGTTGACGACCGCCGGGTAGGGATCGCCGTCGAGGGTGAGCCAGGGCGCGACCTGGCTCACCCGGTCACGCGGATTGCGCACGTACAGGATGCGGGATTTCCCGGTGATGTCACTGGACAGCAGTATGTTCTTCTCCTGGAAGCGCAGCGCGAACAACGCCCGGCGGAACGTCGACCCGATCGACACGCCGCCGGCACCGTCGTAGGTTGTCGTCGACTGGCTGTCCGCGGTGACGCCCGGCCCGTCGATCTCCGCCTGCTTCGTACCGACGATCGAGTACCCCGGCGACATCTCGCCGAAGTAGATCCGGCTCTCGGTCAGGCCCAACGGCCCGGTGGGCGGCAGGTTCTGCTCCGCGAAGTTCGGCCGCCCGGAGGTGTCGACGGTGTTCGCCGGCGCCGCGACGAATCCCTTGCCATGCGTATACGTCAGATGCAGATTGATCCAGTTACGCTGCTGCTCGGTGAGACCGTTCTGGTCGAGTTCCCGGACCGAGACCACATAGTCATGGGTCGCGCTCTGCCCGTCCGGTCCGGTGGCCGTGTAGCGGTCGATATCCAGCGACGGCGGGAAGCCGTAGTAACCACGGATCTGCTGCAGCTGGTCGTACGTCCGGGACAGCCGGTTGGGGTCCAGCAGGCGGGCGTTGGACAGCGTCGCCGAATCCGCACCGAGTTTCGCGGCGTCGGGCACGGTACTGGCGTCATACGGCAACGGGGCTATCTGCTGGATCGCGTACGCCGCCCGGGTGGCCTCGATGTTGCGGGCGATGTAAGGGGCCTCCCGGGACGCCTCGTTCGGCCGGACCTGGAACTGTTGGACGATTGCCGGGTAGATTCCGCCGACCACCAGCGCCGACAGCACCAGTATCCCCGTGGACAGCAGGGGCAGCGTCCAGCCACGTTGGAAGATGTTGTAGATGAACAGCACCGCGCACAACAGCGAGATGAACAGGAGGATGAGCTTGGCCGGCAGGACGGCATGGGTGTCGGTGTAGGACGCGCCGTTGACAACTCCCCGCGAGGAGAACACGAGCCCGAAGCGGTCGAGGTAGTAGGCCCACGCCTTGAGCAGGGCAAGGAGCCCCAGCAGGACGGATATGTGCGCCTTCGCGGCCGGCACCACCCGCTCTCCCTGGGTCTGCAGCCGGATGCCGCCGAACAGGTAATGCGTCACCAGCGTCACCAGCAACGACAGCACCACGGTCGTCAGCAGGAAACCCAGCAGGAACCGCTGGAACGGGTATGTGAAAGCATAGTAACTGATGTCACGGTGAAACTGCGGGTCACGTTGCCCGAAGGGCTCGCCGTTCAGCCACAACAACCACGTCCGCCAGCGGCCGGACGCCGAGACACCCGCTACGATACCGAACAGGGCCGAGACCCCGAACAGGATCAGAACTGTGTACGGTTCAACGGCGACTCGGTAGCGCTCGAGGTTTTGCTGCTCAAGCGACAGCGGGCGGATCGGTGGTCGCAGCCTGTACGCAAGCACAAGGTTGGTACCGATCGCCACCGCCATCAGGGCACCGAATATGACGAACAGCAGTATCCGCGTTGACAGGACGGTGTTGAAGACCTTGCCGAACCCGACCGACCGGAAGAAGAGCAGGTCGGTGTAAACCCGCGTGAAGACGCCCAGCAAAACGATCAGAACAATGACCACAAGCAGCGCGGGGATGAGGATGCGGGTACGCGCCACCAGTGGTCTGCGGGCTGCTGCCACTCGCTCCTCCTTGCGTCCGGGGCAGACGACCGGGTTGTCCACCTGGAAGGCAACCTACGCCAGTGCCCGGGTGGCGCCATCGGAGAGGATGCGCTCGTGACCAGCCCCGACATCAACGAGTTGACCGCTGTTGTGCTGGAGGTCGAACGGCACGTCGCCGATCTGGGCTGGGATCAGCCCAGTCAGGTCTACGCGTTGGCCGACACCTCCGAGCTCATCGCCCGCGAACCGGCCCTCGCCTCGCACATCGGCGACACCGCGCCCGGCTCACTCACCCCCGTCGAACAGGAGCCGCTGCCGGCCGGCCGTCTCGACGAGGTCCTGGCCGCAATCGGCTGGCCACCGGAGGTGCTTGGCTGCGTCCTCGTCACCGAACTCGTCGTCCTGCCGCCCAGCGCCGAGCAGGAGACTCCATACGATGAGCGGGATATCGAGATCTGGGCCGCCAGCCATCCCGAACGCCAGGACGTCCGGCTCGCGGTCGGAGTGACCCGGGACGGGCAACACGCGTCATGCCTGCGGGTCCGCGGCGACGACGAGCTGGTGGTCGATCCGGACCTCGCGGACAGCCTCGTGGACGGCCTGCTGGCGACCTTTCACTGACCCGTCCCGTTCGCCGCTGGCTGGTGGAGCGGCTCAGCCAGCCAGCCGGGCAAGGCAATGATCAACAGCTCTGGACGACGGCCTGGGGGTTATCCACGAGCGCCGTCAGGTCGCGGACAGCCCCCTTGAGGGTCTCGACCCGCACAAGCCGGAGGCCCGCCGGTGCCGATTCCCGAGCATCCGGACAGTTCGCCGCCGGTACGAGAAAGACGACCGCGCCCGACCTGCGAGCGCCGAGCAGCTTCTGCTGGATGCCCCCGATCGGGCCGACCGTGCCGCCGGCGTCGATGGTACCGGTGCCCGCAATTGTGCGACCGTTGGTGAGTTGGCCTGGCGTAAGAAGGTCGACTATGCCGAGAGCGAACATAAGACCGGCGCTCGGCCCCCCCACGTCGGTCAATTTGATCTTAACCGTGAAAGGGTAGTTGCGCTTCTCCATCGTGCTGATGCCGATGACTGGACGCCTCGGGTCGTTGCGCGCCGCCACGGTGGTGATCGAGGTCTGGGCCGGCGCGCCGCCGTCACGGATGAAGGAGACGGTTACCGGCTGACCGGGATGAACCCGGACCACCGCATCCTGCACCTGTTGCGGAGTGGACACAGCGGTGCCGTCGACCGACACGATGACGTCACCCACGCGCAGCTTTCCCGCGGCGGGCGACGATGCATCCATGATCTGCTGCACGAGCACGGAGGTGCCGGTCGGGGTGATGCCGAGCTCGCCGAGAGCCGCGGAGGTGGCTTGATCCTGCGAATCGATCATAGCCGCGGTGTTCTCCTGCCGGGCCTCCTCGTCGCTCGTGCCCGGTGGCTGCAGCAGCTCCCGCGGGACCACGGCACGATCGGTGTCGAACCAGCCGTGGACCGCGTCCAGCACGCTCAGCTTGGGCACCTCCTCGACCGTGGTGAGCTCAAGCTTCCCGGATGTCGGATAGGTTTCGCGGCCGACAATCTCGATCAGCGGCTTGCCGTCGGGACGCCCGAGCGTGTCGGTCACCGGGCCGGGTGAAAGCATCACGAACGGCACAGGCAGCGACAAACCCACTACCGTGAGCACCAGCGCCAAGACAGACGCGACGAGAAGTGTCTGGATACGCCGCGTCATGCTGGCAGTCTAGAACCCGCCATTCAGCGCCCGCCGGGCTGGCCCGGCGACATGAGCGACATGGGGGTCATGTCACCGTACGGAATGATCACGTGGAACGCCCATGGGCCGTGCGAGCGCGGCCATGCTGCGACGGTAGCCCTCCACGGTGATCAATGCTTCGGGTTTGCGTTCCGGGCGTGACCGCAACGCGAGCCAGACGAGAGTGATGAGGACGGCAATTGGCGGGATGAGCAGAAACCACATGGCGGCCTCGGCGTCGAGACGGGGAAGAAGGGAGGCGGACACCATCGTAGGTGCCCCGTTCAGCAGGCGCCTACCCACTCCGACGAACCGTCTGCAAATACCTGGCGCTTCCAGATCGGCACGTGTTCCTTGACGTCGTCAATCAGTCGCCGGCAGGCCGTGAAAGCCTCGGCGCGGTGCGTGGCCCCCACCGCCACAACCACGGCGATGTCGTCGACACCGAGCAGCCCCACCCGGTGGGTGACAGCCACCGCCCGGACCGGATGGACGGCGGCCACGCCAGCGGCCACCCGTACGATCTCGCCGCCGGCCCGTGGATGGGCGGTGTACTCCAGCGCGGCCACGCCACGCCCGCCATCATGATCACGTACTGTCCCGACGAAAACGGCGACCCCGCCCACGGCAGGCCCGCGCACGGCCTTCAGGCACTCGTCGACCGACAGCTCCCGTTCGCGGATCGCCGCGATGACGACCTGCCCGGCAGTCCTGTGTTGCGCCTCCTGCCCAGCATGGATGTGGCCCACGATCCGACCGTAGGGGATCCGCCTGACCGGCGTCATCATCTTTATCAGCGGACGCTCGGGCGGGCGATCCAAACCGTTCCAGTAGTCGTATCGTGATGTCGTTTCGGCATCCGCGGGAAAACGCACTACCGTTGGTGCATGTCCGGATCCATGGGCCCTGGGCCTCAACTCGCATCCACCCGGCAGGGACGCCGACGATGAGCGGCGGCTTCCCCTTCGGGTTCACCCCGGGTGACTCGTCCTCGCGCGGTGCCTCCGGCCCGCCGTCCGGCGGCGGGGCGCCGTTCTTCGCCGAGCTGGAGCGGCTGCTGGCCTGGCACGACGGGCCGGTGAACTGGGAACTCGCACGCCAAGTCGCGGTACGTGCGCTCGGCGACGCTGACCGTGCCGTGTCCGACAGCGAGGTCGAGGAGGTTCGCCAGGCGGTCCGGCTCGCCGACATCTGGCTCGATCCGGTGACCACGCTACCCGCCGGGGCGACAACCGCCGAAGGATGGACCCGTAACCGGTGGATCGAGGTGACCCTGCCGGTCTGGCGGACATTGTGCGATCCGGTGGCGACCAGGATCGCCGAGGCCATGCGTGGCGGGATCTCCAGCGGGCTCGCGCAGATGGGTGACGCGGGCGGCGGGCTGCCGCCCGAGTTCGCCGCCCAGCTTCCACCAGGCATCGACCTGGGCCAGCTGGCGTCCGCGAGTGGGCCGATCATGAACATGATCAGCCAGGTTGGTGGAATGTTGTTCGGCGCTCAGGTCGGTCAGGCGATCGGCCTGCTCGCGAGTGAGGTCGTTTCCTCCACGGATGTCGGGCTGCCGCTCAGCCCGCCGCGTACCGCCGCGCTCGTCCCCGCGGGTGTCGAGGCCTTCGGCTCGGGCCTGGGGATCGACTCCAGCGAGGTCCGGATCTACCTGGCATTGCGCGAAGCGGCATCCCAGCGTCTGTACGGCCATGTCCCATGGCTACGCGCGCACGTTCTCGGTGCGGTCGAGGAATACGCGCGAGGCATCGCGGTCGACTCGGAAGCGGTTTCACGGGCGATGGAGATGATCGACCCAATGCGGATCATGGATCCGGCAAGCCTGCAGGAAGCCCTCGGCGAGGACGTCTTCGACGAGGCGACCACGCCTGAACAGACCGCGGCGCTGGCCCGCCTGGAGGTGATCCTCGCCCTGGTCGAGGGGTGGGTGGAGACGGTCACCGACGCCGCCGCCGCGAAGAACCTGCCCGCCGCCTCCAGGCTGCGGGAGATGGTACGCCGCCGCCGCGCCGAGGGCGGGCCGGCGGAGCAGACCTTTGCGACGCTGGTGGGCCTCAACCTGCGCCCGCGCAAGCTGCGTGAGGCGGCCGCGCTGTGGCAGGCCGTGGCGGACGCCCGGGGGATCGACGGACGCGACTCCCTGTGGGCGCATCCCGACCTGCTTCCGAACGCTGACGATCTCGCTGACCCGCGGGGGTTCGCCGCGGGCGACGCCAACACGGTGGGCGATCCGCTCGCGGAGCTGGAACGGCTCCGCGACACCCCCGCCCAGCAGGAGCCACCGCGGCCACAACCGCCGGATGACGCAGGCCCCGGAACCGCCGGATGACGCAGGCCCCGGTGACGCACCCACCAATGCTCCGCGTGGCGGTCGTTGACCGCCACCGCTGTGCGGCCATAGCTTGACGGACACGAAGCCCCCGGTCATTCGGAGGACCCTCCAGAAGGGGAAGCTGGAGAGCTCGGCCGCGTACCGGGGGCTTCTTCATCACACTGGTACCCGTGTGTCACCCGGCTTGACTGCCAGCCGTCGGCTGTCAGCTCCGCGCTGTCAGCTGCCGATCATGGCCGCATCCGGTGCCGTGGTGGTGACAAATGACGGCGGGCGGCGGTCCAGCTGGGCCTGGATCCCCTCAGCGGCCTCGCCGTTGGCCATCGTCGTCGCCTGTGCGAGCGCTTCCCACTGCAGCACCTGGTCAAAATCGTCAGCACCGCTCAACGCGACCTTGGCCAGCCTGGTCGCGACCGGCGCGGCCGCGGCGATCTGAGTCGCGGTGCTCACGGCGACGGCGACCAGGTCGGCGGCGGGCACCACCGCGTTGACCAAGCCGATCGCCGCGGCCTCGCGCGCGTCAACCGTCCGGCCGGTGAAAATCAGCTCCCTGGCCCGGACCGCGCCGACGGCCTCCGGCAGCAGCCGGGTGGCGGCCATCCCCGGATGCATCCCAAGTCGGGTGAACGGTGCGCAGAAGCTGGCATCCACCGACGCGAAACGCAGGTCGCAGGCAAGCGCGAGACACAGCCCGGCGCCCACGGTGGCGCCGTTGACCGCGGCGATCGTGGGCACTTCCACCGATCTGATCTTCAGCCAGCTCCGGTAGAAGGTGAGCATCTTCGCGCGCAGCCGGTCGACACCGGCCTCCCGGTTCGTCCGGGGATCGACCCAGTCGAGATCGCCACCGGCACAGAACGCGCTGCCCTGCCCCGTCACGACCACAGCCCGCACATGAGGATCAGCGATGATCTCGTCCAAAGCCCGCGACCAGGCTTCGGTGAGTGCCACGGTCATGGCGTTACGCCGCTCGGGCAGGGCCAGCGTCAACAACATGACACCGTCAGCGGGACGCTCGACGAGCAACGGTTCGGGCACGGTCGGCTCCTGGTATGGCGAAAAACATCGGTGGCCAGACGTCAGCCGGGTGCGCGGCCAGCGCGGTCGTGGACCCGCCAGGCCGGTGCTCCGGGACCTTCCCAACCCTAGCGGTCGCTGCCGGAAGCCGGGGTTCCCGCCGGCTTGGCGAAGCCGATCTGGGAGGTCCATCGGGGGTATGCGCGGATGCCGGGCGGATGCGTCGCGAGGCGGCCCAGGCCCCGGCAGCGGTGTGCTACCGGGGCCTGGGGCAACGACGCAAGGCACCGGCAGGCACCGGCAGACCCTGGGCGGACGTCCAGCGGCGATCACTAGCGCGAGAGCCGTTCGCGCGCACCAGCGCCGGGCCGGCCGCAACATTCGTAGGCCCTGGTAGCTATCAAGATCATCGAATCCGACAAGATAGCGACAGGGCGGCCTTCCGGGCCGGCCTTCTTCATCAACAACCCGCGGCCGGCCACCGGCGACCGACGGTACGAGGGGAGAACAGGTGGCAGAGACATTCGAGGGCTACTGCGTCAAGTGCAAGGACAAGCGGCACTACCAGGGCGAAATACGGGTGAGTGAGTCCGGGCGCCGGATGGCGCGGGGTACCTGCCCGGTCTGCGGCACAACGATCAACAGAATCCTCGGCAAGGCCTGAAGCACAGCGGCGAGTAGTGCCTGCCCGTATCCGCGAGATCGCTAAGACCTCGGGGATACGGGCAGGCACGATCAGGAGCCGGGCGGCGAGCGGGGCCCCGCCCCAGCGGCCCAGCGCCTCAGCGGACGACTGGCGACAGCGGCTCGCGCGGTGTGCTGTGGGGTTTTCTGGCGACCGTCATCCACCATCCACAGCTGTCACCATCCACAGCCGTCGCTCGACAATCCGGTCAAATACGACCGTTATCCACAGATCGTTATATATCGGTACACAACGCTGAACGGCATGAGACCGTCTGAGCACGATCTGGTCGCCTTCCGTGGAGGAGGACGCGATGCGCCCCATCCTCAAGCCCGGCCTGCGCCGCCTCTGGCGTGACGGGTCCACCCTGCAGATCGGTGTCGATCCGGTACGGGCGATCGTCCTCGGCGGGCTCACGGCGCGGGACGCCTCCGTGCTCGACGCCCTGGACGGCACCCGATCACGCGAGCAGGTGCTGAACTCGCTCGACGCCGCCCACCGGGAACTCGTGCTTCTTCTGGAGAACACCGGCATGCTGGAGGACGCGGCTTCCGCCGACCACTCGCCGCTGTCCATGCTGGACCACGAACGCCTGCTGCCCGACCTTGCGTCGATCTCGTTAGGGTCAACCGACCCGGCCCATGTCCACCGCATTCTGCGGGCCCGGCGCCACGCACGGATACAGGTCCGCGGGGCAGGCCGGGTCGGGTCGCAGGTCGCGACCTTGTTGGCCGCGGCCGGGATCGGCTGTGTCGTCGTGGACGACACCGGCGTGACCAGGCCGGCCGATGTCGCGCCGGGCGGAGCCCGTCTCGATGACGTCGGACGCCCTCGCTCGACGGCGACGGCCTCGGCGATCGCCAGGGTCGCCCGCCCGCTCGCCTCTCACGGCCGCCGGCAGCGGGCTTGCGAACCGTTCCGCCCTGATCTCGTCGTGATCACTCCGGCTGGGGTTCCCGTCCTCCATCCACACGAGTCCATCGAGCTGGAACGCGTCGGCATCCCGCACCTGCTCGCCGGCATCCGCGAGACCACCGCCGTGATCGGGCCGCTGGTCCTGCCCGGTGTGACCTCGTGTCTGCACTGTCAGCACCTGCATCGCCGAGCGGCTGAGCCGGCCTGGCCGCTGCTGGCCCTCCAGCTGTCCCGCCGTCCGGACAGCGGGATCGACGCCTGCGACGTGACACTCGCCGCCGTCGCCGCTGGGATCACGGCAATGCAGGCACTCACCATGGTCGAATACGACGGGCGCAATGCCCGGCACGATAGACGTCGCAACGACGCCCGCACCCGGGCCTGGGGACAGCCGCACCCGCCAACCAGCGGCGATCTGCCGACCATCAACGGAACCCTGGAGATGGCCGCGGCCGAGCTCCGGGTCCGGCGTCGATCGTGGCCGGTACACCCCTCGTGCCCCTGCCGGAGCGCTCGATTACGCACAGAAACGAATCGTGACGAAGTCACCAAACAACCCACCGGCCGGCGCACGGGCGCCGACCGACCGGACCGGCCGGCGGCCACGTCGTCACCCACCTGAACATGTCCATTACAAAAAGTAAAAACGTTGCCCCGACCCACTGTCCCGCCTGCCTGCCGTCCGCCGAACAGGCACGATGGGGTTGTGTCCGAAATCCCAAAACGCGCGATCGTCAGAACCGCCAAACTGGCGGGTCTTCCGCTAGGCATCGCCGGACGGGCCACGGTTGGTATGGGTAAGCGGCTCGGTGGACGTCCCGCCGAGATCGTCGCCACGGAACTTCAGCAGCGCACCGCCGAACAGATCTTCCGGGTTCTCGGTGAGCTCAAGGGCGGCGCGATGAAGCTTGGCCAGGCGCTGTCGGTCTTCGAAGCCGCGCTGCCCGAAGAGATGGCCCGGCCCTACCGGGCGGCCCTGACAAAACTCCAGGAGGCAGCGCCGCCCCTGCCTACGGCGTCGGTTCATCGGGTGCTGGCGGGCGACCTGGGCCCGGACTGGCGGACGATGTTCCGTGACTTCGACGACACGCCAGCGGCCGCGGCGAGCATCGGCCAGGTTCACCGGGCGGTGTGGGCGGACGGGCTCGAGGTCGCCGTCAAAATTCAGTACCCGGGAGCCGGGCCCGCGTTGCTCGCGGACCTCACCCAGCTCGCGCGCGCGGCGCGGTTGTTCAGCGCGCTGGCCCCTGGGCTGGACATCAAACCCCTGGTCGCCGAACTGAAGGAACGGATCATCGAGGAACTCGACTATCGCCTGGAGGCTGCCTGGCAGGCGGCTTTCGCCGAAGCGTTCCACGGCGATCCCGACATCTGCGTGCCCAGGGCCATCATGGGCACGCAGCACGTCCTGATATCCGAATGGATCGACGGCAGACCACTATCAAAAATCATAAGCGATGGCACCACCGCCGAACGCGACCGGGCTGGGCTGCTGCTCGTGCGGTTCCTGTACTCCTGTCCCGGCCGGGTCGGCCTCCTGCACGCGGATCCGCATCCGGGCAACTTCCGGCTGCTGGCGGACGGCCGGCTGGGAGTCCTCGACTTCGGCGCGGTCAATCGGCTTCCTGACGGGCTGCCCGAACCCATCGGCAGGCTCAGCCGGCTGGCGCTCCACGGCGATGCGGACGCGGTTATGGCGGGTCTGCGGGCGGAGGGATTCGTCCTGCCGACGGCGAAGGTCAGCGGCGCGGACCTCCTGGACTACCTCGTGCCCATCCTTGAGCCCATCGCCACGGAGGAGTTCCGTTTCTGCCGTGACTGGCTGCGCGGGGAAGCCGTCCGGCTGGGTGATCCCCGCTCCCCCGCGGCCCAGCTCGGCCGCCAGCTCAACCTGCCCCCGTCCTACCTGCTGATCCACCGAGTGACGCTGGGAGCGGTCGGCATCCTCTGCCAGCTCGGCAGCGCGGGGACCTTTCGCGCCGAGATGCAACGATGGCAGCCCGGCTTCGCCCCGCCAGGGTCCGCCGCGGCCGAGCATGCGCGCTGGGCGAACCGGCCCGGACGCGCGCTGCCGGCGCTCGCCGTCGAAACGGATCAGGAGCGTCCACGGCCGCCAGCGGCACCGGTCGCGCCGACGCCGGAAGCATCGGCGGGAGAGCACCGCGTACCGAAGCAGCCGAAGCAGCCGAAGCAGCCGAAGCAGCCGCGCCTCCCCGGGCCGCCCAGCCAGCGTGGCACCGGCGAGCGGGACGCCCCCGCCACCGCGGCATCCGGTGATCTCACAGCTGGTGATCTCGTAGCCGGTGACGACGACACGCACGCTCAAAACCCGTCCGGGACGACCGCCGAAAGCGCCTGAGCATCCACCGGATCACGCCGCCCCCTATCGCCGGTCGTTCCTACTCATCCAGGATACTCTCATCAGTGAGAGTATCCTGGATGAGTGCGATCGAGGCAGGTCAGCATGGCCGAGTTCATCGGACGGGAACGCGAGCTGGCGACGCTTGACCGGCTGTTGCGGCGGGTAAGGGCCGGCGGCCGGGCGGGTCGTCCCGGTCGGGCTATCCTGATGCGCGGACGTCGCCGCGTCGGCAAGTCACGATTGGCCGAGGAATTCGTCGACCGCGCGGGCGTGCCATACCTGTTCTTCACCGCGTCGGCGCAGCTGGACATGGCGATGGATCTCCGCCTGTTCACCGAGGCGGGTGCGAGCTCGGATCTTCCAGGCGCCGGCCTGTTCCATGAACAGAAACCCGGATCCTGGGATGCGGCGCTGCGGCTGCTGGCCGGTGCGCTGCCCGCGGACCAACCCAGCGTGGTGATCATAGACGAGATGCCCTACCTCATCGCCAACGACCCCGGTTTCGAGGGGACGCTGCAGAAGCTGTTCGATCGCGAGCTGTCCCGGCGGCCGGTCCTCCTGCTGTGCATCGGCTCGGATCTGGCGATGATGGAGGCGCTCAATTCCTACGGCCGGCCGTTTCACCAACGCGCTGGCGAGATGGTGATCCCGCCACTGAACCCGGCCGACGTGTCCACGATGGTGGATCTGAACTCTGCCGATGCCTTCGACGCCTACCTGGTGACCGGCGGGCTGCCGCTAATCCTGGACGAATGGCCCGGCGGCGCCTCAGTGCACGATTATCTGCGGGAAGCGGTCGACGATCCCACCTCCGCGCTGCTGGTCAGCGCCGAACGTGCGCTGGCGGCCGAGTTTCCCGTCGAAGCGCAGGCCCGCGGGGTCCTTGGTGCCATCGGATCCGGAGAACGGGCCTTCTCGCTTATCGGACGGGCCGCCGGCGGGATCGCGCCGGGCTCCCTGAGCCGCGCGTTGCAGCTGTTGGCCGCTAAGCGCCTGGTCACCGCCATGGTTCCGCTGTCAGTCCGGCCCTCCCGCGAAACCCGGTATCTGATCGCCGACCCCTATCTTCGGTTCTGGCTGACATTCCTCGGCCCGTACCTCCATGAAATCGAGCGGGGCCGCGGCGACCTGGTTCTCGCCCGGATCGAAGCCTCCTGGGCCGCCTGGCGAGGGCGGGCGATCGAGCCGGTGATCAGGGATGCGCTGCACCGGCTTCCCGCGGGGGTACTACCGGACGACACGAACGTCATCGGCGGCTACTGGACCCGTACCAACGACCCGGAAATCGACATCGTCGGCGCGGATCGGGAACCGATCGCCAAAAAGATCACCGTGGTCGGATCGATCAAATGGCAGGACAACCGCGCCTTTGACGTGCACGACCTCGCTCGGCTCGCCCACCACCGGTCGCGGCTTCCCGGCGCCGACGACGCAACCCCCCTGCTCGCGGTGACCCGTGCCAGCACGGCGACGGCCGGTATCCTCGCCCTCGGCCCGGACGACCTGCTCACCGCCTGGCGCCCCTAACAGCGCCCGGCAATAGGGACGCGGCGTCGCGGGGCTGGGGCACGCACCTCGCATCGTTGTCGTCGGTCGCCACCCAGCACCAGGGTGACTCCCTCCTCCGCCTTGCGACGTACGCACCCCAGCCCCACTCCTTGATCCACGCCCCTATTGCCGGGCGCTCCAGATGGTCGCCTGGCCGTTGGGGATCCGGTCTGGCCAGGCGATCAGACCCGCCTTGCGTGCGTCGATGAGCCACTGTATTGACCCTCAGCGGCTGGAGTCGATCAGATCGCGGCCGGCCGGAGCCGCGTGATCGGTATGGCCACGCAGTCCGGCACGTATCCGGAGCCGGCGCTACTCCACAACCATGGGAGCGCTTCGCCGCGCACGGGCCGCCGAACGCGCCGAGACCGCCCGCGTGCTCCGAAGGCTTCCGGACCTGGATGACGAGCAGACCGCACGGGTCGGCCGGTGGCGGTACGCCGGCAGCGGCTACACCCCGGGACAGGCCCTCATCGCAGGAATCGAAGCCCCGGAAGATCTTGCCGGTTAGAACCTTCTCTACTGGGTCAAGCCCGGCCTTCGGCCGGGAGTCGCCGACGGAACGCCGCGCGGCCGACTGCGCGCGGCCTGGCGGGCCGTGCTCGCCGAGCGCGTCGTACCGCCGGCTTCCCAAAGCCGTAGACCGGATACGCTGAGCATAGAATCAGGCACTCCGGTGTTGGTCCGCATTCGTCATGCGGAGGCTGAATGAGCCAGGACGGGCTGGCCCGCGGTCAGGAGACGCCCGTCGTCTTCTGGACCCGGACCGATGTACGCAGGGCGCTGCACGACCGTGACATGGCAACGTTCTTTCTGCTCTACAGCAAGCACGCGAACGCCAGTCAGACCGCGATCGGCCAACGGGTCGGCATTGCCCAACCGGACATCAGCAAGATCGTGCGCCGAAAGCGGCGCGTGGAGGAACAGCAGGTCTTCACCCGCATCGCGGACGGCCTCGACATGCCAGCAGAGGCCCGCCGGCTACTCGAAGTCTCCGTAGGGGACGAGGTGGAGAAAAGCCAGCCGGTCGGGTCGTTCGGGACTCTGACAAGTCCGATCACGCCGCCGCGCCGGGTCAATTCCGAAGCCATGGACGCGCTACACGACACGCTCGCCCAGTATGCCCGGCTGGACAACATGATGGGGCCACGCCATCTCATGGCCATGGCCGTCGTCCAGCTCGACTTCATCGGCCGCCTGCTGGCCGTGGCGGACGGATCCACCCGGACACGCGTTCTCCAGGTCGGATCATCGTTCGCCGAGTTCGCCGGCTGGCTGCACCAGGACGCCGGCAACGACCGCGAAGCCGCAGGCTGGTCAGACCGAGCTCTGGAGTGGGCGACCGAGGCCGACGACACGTTGATGATCTCCTACATCCTGACGCGCAAGAGCCACCACGCCGCGGCCCGCCGGGACCGCCCGGCAACACTCGGACTCGCCGAGGCCGCCTTGCGTCACGCCGACACCATCAGCCCACGAACCCGAGCCTTGGCCTACCGGCAGATCGCCCGCGGACACGCACTCGCCAGAGACGCAGACGCCTGCACCCACGCCATCGACAAGGCCCGCGACCAGGCCGCCGTCACCGACGACTACGGCAAGGCCGAACGCACCCTCACCGGCTACTGCACTCCGGCGTACATCGAACTGGAGGCTGCCGACTGCTGGCTCATCCTCGGCCGCACAGGCGAAGCAATCACGATCTACGAACGATGCCTGACCAACTGGCCAGATGAGTTCGAGCGTGACCGCGGCCTGCATCTCGCGCGACTCGCCAACGCCTACGCGGCCCACCGCGAACCCGCCCGCGCCTGTGCCGTGGCGATGGAAGCAATCCCGATCGTGGCCGACACGGGTTCCGCCCGAGCCGCCGATGAACTGCGCCGCCTACCCGGCTGGCTCGGCCGTTGGCGCAAGACCGACGAGGTCCGCACGCTGACCGACGCACTCACGACCTTGCCGCCGGCTACCCACAGCGGTCGGCCGTAGGCTGATCGCGTGGACTCTCTCGTCACCACGGCCACCACCGACGACATCCGGGCACTCAGTGCCCGGGTCGCTGTGCTCCCGGTCGGGAGCTTCGAGCAGCACGGCGATTTTCTGCCGCTGACGACGGACACCCTCATCGCATCGGCCATCGCCCGCCGAATCGCCGACGACTACAGCCTGTTCCTGCTTCCCCCGATCACCTTTTCCTGCTCCCACGAGCACACCGCCTACCCCGGCACGGTCAGCATCAGCGCCCGCACCCTCATCGCGATGATCGACGACATCGCCACATCCCTACGCGCGTCCGGGGTGGACCGCCTCGTCATCGTGAACGGCCACGGCGGAAACTACGTCCTCTCCAACATCGTCCAGGAAGCGAACACCACGGCCCGCGAATGATCCTGTTCCCTGGCAAGACCGGCTGGACCCGAGCCCGCGAGACCGCCGGCCTGGAGACCAATCACTCCGAAGACATGCACGCCGGAGAGCTAGAGGTCTCCATTCTTCTACACGTCGCACCCGACCAGGTGAGACCCAGCTACAAGACTGGCGACCACGTAGCCGACGAACGCCCACACCTTCTCGTCACCGGGATGCCTACCTACACCCCGACCGGAGTCATCGGCTATCCATCCCAGGCCACCGCCACCAAAGGCACCGCACTACTCGCCAGCCTCAGCAGCCTATTCAAACCCCACCTCAGCAAAATCGAATGACGGGATACCAAGCGGTAGGTCTCGATGATTGCCGAGTTACCCAATTTAGGGGTCAAGCTCCATCAGGCACGCCGCGCGGCGCTGGCGCGCCGTGCTCGCTGGCGTGTCGTCGCCCTCTGGAGAGGCAATATTCGGCAGGTCGAATTCGAAAGCGACTGGCACGTTCGTCACGCCGTAGAGATCGCGAAGCTCGCTCGACAGGACGATCGAAGATCTCCGAAGCTTACCTAGGTGACCATTCTTCGCCAGTGCTGCAACCACATACTGGTAAAGGGTGCCCGAGATTATAGGCGCGGTCTCTCGAGGCCCTTTCAGATCGGTTTCCAGATGATCTAGAAATCGCTCCAACCAGGACAGGCGGGCTTGGGGGTTCCGCTCAATCTCGCCTACGAGTGCATAGACGTTCTCCGCAAATCTCCCCCAGCTGCCCGGCGCCAATGTCTCGGAAACGAGACCCTCGGCAATCCAGCCTTGGAATCGGGCGATTATCGCCTGCTGGGCGATATTCTCTGGCCAAATTGACTCACGGAGAGCGGCCGACGACGTATCGTAGGCATCAATGATCATATCGATCTGCTCGACCGCTGCCTTCAGCTGCGCGGCGAGACGCTGACGTCGCCAGTCGGCGTCTCCGGACTTGTACGCGCGAGAATGAGTTACTGTTACCCAGGCGTACTCGAACGCAGTCAGGACCTGTACTTCGAAAACAACCTGATCGATGCCGGGAAGCCTCGTTGCGGCAGCCTCGGCTCGGAGACTCCCGTACCACCTCAAGCCGTCAAATCGAAATACGTAGGGCGCCTTCTGGGTATCGTCCCGGCCTCGCACCTTCTTTTTCTCGAAGGAACTGCCGAGAAAATCCAGGACTGAGTCCTCTTCCTTTCCGGTAGGCACTACGATCGTGCAGGCATAGAGATCCTCTATGTCGCTCCACCTTTTGAACCGTCCCGTTTCAATTTTCTCGCTGAGGGACGTCAGGCTCTTTATCCTGTCAACAAAAATGTAGCGATCGTCACAATACGGGCGAAGCGTTGCGCGCACGTACTGTTGAACACTCGAGATCAGAGGCTCGACCGTGCTGAGCGCCCTCCGGACTTCCTCCGGCGCTTGCATCGGTCAGTCCTCCAGAAGAACCTTTTGAAGAATTGCGATCCTTTCCCGGCGCTGCAGCGAGTCGCTCGAGGCAGATCTAGTAGCCTCGTAATACCTCTTCGCGGGCGGGTTAACACCCCGCGCCCCTTCGTCTAGGACGAGCGCCATGAAGTCGCTCAGGCGATGGACAGCGACGCTCTTTGGGATGTGAGAGCCGGTCGACACAAGGTTGTTTGCGATGGCAAAAAGTGAATAGAAGTCGGCCTGATTTCTGTAGCGACGCCCGTCCCCGGATAGCAGATCGTCTGACCACTCCTTGAGAAGACTCACAGTCTGCCGGAATCTACCCTCGATGTCCGTCTGTTCCTCCCACTCATCATCTCTCCTACTATATGCCTCGTCGAGATCTCCCTGCGAATTCTTCGACGGGCCATTCTCGATGAGTAGCAAGAGCTCGGCGACTAGTTCGACGTCCTTCATCTGTCGCCGGGAGGACGCGATGATCCGCGGAAAATCCTGCGGAAGCTCTTTGAACATATGTTCCGCGAGCGACTCAGCAGATTTTGCGAAGAGACCGCTGTACTTTGCGTGTCTCAACTCCTGTGGCGTGAGCTTCGCGACGTTCCTGTTAATTCTGTCGAATATATTGAGCCTTTTC
>NZ_CAKJTL010000045.1:7497-26294 GCF_917627385.1 Protofrankia sp. CiT1 | reverse complement strand
ATTGTTCAGAGTGCCCTCGTCGGTTGAGGGCAAGAATTCAATCGAGAACTGATAAGAATAGAACTGCTGCCGGTCATCCTTGGGAATGTCTGAGAAGTACTGGCCTTGCAGTCGATTGACGGAGGCTGTTTCGCTGGCTGGAAACGCGCCATCGATGAACTCGAATACAGTGGTAAGGCGCTGCTTGCCGTCCACGACTGAATAGCGCCCAGTCCCGTCGTCCATAATCTCTTCGAAGAGGAAGATTGCTGGCGCCGGATAGTCGAGGAGAATTGTATCAATGAAATAGTCCTTGTAGGACTGGTTCCACACGCTTCGGCGCTGGTACGGCGGGGCGAGATCAAGCAGTTCGCGTCTGTACAGGTCCCAGAACCACGAGATGGTCTGGGTCGTCTGCCGCCGCTGTTTGGCCACGCGTGCACCTTCCTCGGTTGGCCGCTGCTGGCTCGGGGCGGCCAGGTTCGTGGCAGGACTCATTGACTGGGAGATCATAGCGGGCGGAGATCGACGGTGTGATTGGCGCCTGCCAAGGCGGGCTGGCGGCGGCATCCCCATGGCCCATGGTCTTCCCGCGCTCCTCCACAGAGCGGCGAGTCGGCCGGCTCCAGTACGGCCATCCGAGCAGCCGAGCCCACAGACGCTGGCCGACTCGGGTGGATGGCGGTGGACGCAGGCAGGGCTGCTGCCAGGGCCGGCGGACAGCGATGGACGTCCGTGGACGGTGCACGCTGATCTTCTAATCGGGCGGTCGTGTCGATGCCCCGGAGCATGACCAGTGGTCCCGCGAACTGTCGTTGGCCGCGATGTGTGGTCGGCCCTACGATCAGCGGCACGGCGTGCGCCGGCTGGCGGGGAGACCCCAAACCGCCAGCCCGTTGGGAGGGGGCCAGCCCGTTCGAGCCGGGCCCCGTAGGGTTCAAGCTCGGCAGTCAAGTTGGCAGCCAAGCCGGCGGACGACCGTGGACGCGCGTGAACGCCGATGGAATCCGGACCACCGCTGACCTGCTCCAATGGACGTCGGCGGACATCCAGAGACAATCGACCGATGATCTCATAATCCGCCGATTCGTCGTGCGTGCTCGTCCGCAACCCGGCCCGCCACCTGACAGTAACGCTGATGGCAATGGCAGCGGACGACCACGGACCGCACATGAAAGGCGGACGTTTCGCGGGTGGTGATCCCGACCCTCGGCCGGGAGGCTCGCCGCCAGGCAAGTGGCCGGGTTCCACGACCGCGTCAAGGGCGCGCTACGCGCGGTCCTCCGGACTGGCCTTCGGCCACCCTTGACCCGGCAGCTCCACCCGGACGAAAGCAGCAGTTACGGCAGGGGCAAGGCCCCTGCACCCCGGGATAGGCTGCCCCGCTTCGCACCGCCGCGCGCATTCCAGCCCAGGCCCTGTCCGAGAACGGCAACCGGACGGGTCGCCGGACCCGCGGAACCGTTCCGCGCCTGTTCCGTGAGCCCTTGTCGAGCGCCGGATTCGGTGGGACCCAGTGAGACTCACGACCAGGATCCGTCCCGGGCGTCAGCGCAGGTCAGCGGTGGTCTTCCCAAGTCACCGATATAACGATCAAAGTCGGTTCCGGACCACCACGAGCATTTCAAGACCGCCGCCGTCTCCGCTATGTCAACGACCTGAATTGATCAGCCGTTTGGACGGGGCGGCGTCACCGTTGCCGCGCTGGCGGGCCGCGCGAACGCCACGGATGCCGAGCCAGCCGACCACCGAGCCGATCGCCAGCGAGACGACGGTCAGAACCAGGTGGACAGTGAAGAAGCCGGTCGGACCGTCGTCCCAGGAACGATCATCCTTCCACACGTTCCGAAGGAAATTCGGCCAGATCGCCCATGTCCAGACGCCAACCGCGATCAAGAACCAGGACGCACGCTTCGAGAGAGTCACCCGTCCAGCTTCGCACCCCCGGCGGCGGACGAGCCGTCCTAACACCGTCACACTACGTGAAGACAGACACGCCCAGCGAGACCACTACCTAGGTCATAAATGAATGTTCTACAACGTCGGCCAGATCGCCCATGTCCAGACGCCAACCGCGATCAAGAACCAGGACGCACGCTTCGAGAGAGTCACCCGTCCAGCTTCGCACCCGTCGCGGCCTACTGGTGATCATTTGTCGTCTCCCGCGCGGGCCCTGGGGCGGCGCTGGGAGCGTCGAGGTAGATGAAGCCGTAGGCCTCGTCACGAAAGGGGATCCCAGCGGCCCGCAGGGCATCGTCCCAGTCGCCGGTGCACGCGGGGTCCGCGCCTTCGCTGCCGTGGTCGGCGGTCAGCAGGATGGCGGTGTCGTCGGTGAGCCCGCGCGCGTCGAGCAGGTCGAGGAAGGCCCCCAGACGCCGGTCGGCGTCAATCATCGACGCGCGGGCCTGCGGCGAGTAGGGCCCGCCGCCGTGGTGCCCGGTATCGGTCAGCGTCGTGTTCCACCACATGAACGCGGGCGGCTGCGCATCCCCGCCCCACAGCTGCTCGACCTGTGTGAGACCGAGCGCGTCCACCTGGGTCGACCAGGCGTAGTCCGGATCCGCCTCGACCCACCGCGCGGTCGCGTACGGGTCGTCCTGTGCCGAGGGCAGATGCTCACCCAGGCCGCTGGCGCCATCGCCGCCGTTCATCGAGCGGACCAGCGCGAAAGTCGAATAGGTCGCGCCCCGGTCGACCGGCTCGTTCACACACGCCGTCGACACGCCCGGACGTGCCGCCGCGATCGCCTCGAAAATCGTCCATACGCCGTCCCGGAGCTGGTCGCACGCCACATGCCAGGTGGACGAGTCGTTGGCGATGATCCGACGCCCGGTCTCGCGGTCGAAGTAGACGTTGTTCAGGATGCCGTGCCGTCCCGGGCCCACCGCGGTCAGCGCCGAGGTGTGGTTCGTGAGCGTGGCGCTCGGGAACTCGGCGATGGCACCACCGGCCAGGGCACACCCCCGCGCCAGCAGGCGCGCAACGGCCGGCAGCTCACCCGTACCGGCCATGTTCAGCAGATCATTACAGTTCGCGCCATCCCAGAGCAGCCCGACGACATGGCGGGCGCCCGGCTCACAGAGGTCCGCGAGCGGCCGGCCGTCGATCTCTGCCCCTTGCGGGCCCGTCATGGACGCCCCGGCCAGCAACGCCAGGGTCGGCGCGATGTCAACGGTGCGGGCGAAGCGGTCGAGCATGCCCCGCCCACGGACCCCGGCCCCGGACAGCAGCAGCGGTGCCCGGGACTGGCCCGCGTCCAGCGACCCGTGCTCACCCAGGTGGCCGCCGCGTTCCGGCCAGTGGTGCGCGGCGCTGTGGACGACCACGATGTCCGGTGACCGGTGCGGATCGGCGAAGGCCGAGGCGAGCCGTACGCCGGCAAGCGGGTAGGAGTTGCGGCTGTTCGGCGGTGACGGATCATCCAGCGCCGCGTCCATGGGAACACCGTGCATCGGGTCCTGCACGGCCACCGGATCGTGCCCGCGCAGGACCTGCCAGGGGCCGGTCGGGTCGGCGAGGGCAACCCTGGAAGCGCCGCCAGCGTTGGCGACGGTGAGCCAGCCGTCACGGACCCACGCGACGACATCCACGATGCCGGCGAGATCCGGGTGGGTCAGGACGGCGACCGCGGCGGACAGGTTGTCACCATCAGCCCTGACGCGGACCTGATTGCCCGCGGTCAGGGCTGTGTCGTGAGCACCGGTCTGGACCGGGAACGTGCGCTGGCTGCTGGGCACGATCAAACACTACCGGCACGCCATGGCCCGCCAGGAGACATTCCGATCAACGCCCCCTGATATTTCAGAAAGGCGCTTGGCGGCCGCCGCCGGCAGGCCCTGGATGAGCGTCCGGCGGCGACCACTTAGGCGACCGCTTAGGCGGCGACAGTCTTGCGAGGCCGGCCGCGGGGCCGCTTGCGGGGGACGACTGTGCCTGTTACCACAAGCTCACCGCCCCACACGCCCCAGGGCTCGCAGCGGTCGAGAGCGGCGGCCAGGCAGGCAGGCCGCAGGGGACACCCCTGGCAGACCGCCTTCGCCGCCTCGACATCCCGCGGGGACTCAGCGAAGAACAGGTCCGGATCCACGTCCCAGCACGGCAAAGCCAGCCGGTCCCGCTCGATCCGAGAAACGATCAATGGGTCAAACACCGGCGTCATCTCCGATATTCATTCAGGAATCGGTTACGGAAGGTTCGGTCAAGCTCAACTCGTCAGACCGTGAGACGACAAAGGCCGCGGTCCCGTCCGGGATCCGCGGCCTCGAAGTCGGCGCTCTGCGGCTTGTCAAGCCAGCGGCAAACCTCGAAGCGGACCCGAAAGATGGAGCGTGGCTATCGCCCATGCCTGGATGGGGTTCACAAAGGACGATGCGCGACGGACGGCGGCACGCGGCCTGAACCGATTCGGCGGGCGGACGAACGCGTCGATGGCCCCAGTGCTGCTCACAGGGACCACCTCCTTACGTTGACGTCAGCGACGGACAGGCACTTCCAGTGCTCGCTGAATACGGTAGAAGGCTGCCTCCACCGAGGCAACCTATTTTTTGGAGCGTCGGCAACAGGAAAATAGATCAAGAACCCAGGCTGGGGTGCGTGCCCCAGCCCCACTCCTTGATCCGCACCCCTATTGCCGGGCGCTCTAAAGAGCAAGGCTGGTCACCCGGATGACGGCGACGGGACGGACGCGGGCAGCGCCCGCCCGTCGACAAGAGCCAGCACGTCCTCGCCGTAACGGTCGAGCTTGGCCTGGCCGATGCCGGGAATACCGGCGAGCTGCGCGACATCGGCGGGCCGGCGCTCGGCGATCGCCATCAGGGTCGCGTCGGTGAGCACCACGAATGCCGGCGCGCCCTGCTCCTTCGCCCGAGCTGACCGCCAGGCGCGCAGCCGCTCGAACAGCGCCTGGTCGACGTCGGCGGGGCAGTCCTCGCATCTGCCCACCCTGGCCGCCGGACCCGCCAACGGGCGTCCGCACACCCGGCAGCGGACCGCGGAGCGATTCCGTGACCGCTGCCCGCCGGTGCCGCGCTCGCCCGCGTCCCCCGTGCCCGCCCGAGCCGGCGCGCCCGGCGCCGCGGCCGGGCGCGGCATGAGCCCGTCAAGGAAATGCGAGGGCTTGCGGGATCTGCGACCGCCCTCGTTACGGGCCAGCGCCCACGACAGGGTCAGATGTTCCCGCGCCCGGGTGATACCGACGTAGAGCAGCCGACGCTCCTCCTCGATCTGCGCGGGGGTCTTGGCATGGATGATCGGCAACGTCCCCTCGACGAGACCGACGAGAAAGACCGCGTCCCACTCAAGGCCCTTTGCCGCGTGCAGGGAGGCGAGCGTCACCCCCTCCACTGTGGGGATGTGCTGGTGCGCGGCACGGTCAGCGAGATCTGCCACGAACCGCTCGAGAGATGCCCCGGGATCGGCCGCCACCATGTCATCGGCCAGGCGGGCGAGCGCGGCCAGGTTCTCCCATCGCTCCCGCTCGGCGCCCGAGCCATGCGGCGGGTCGTCCGAGCGCCATCCCACCGCGGCGAAGACGTCACTGACCTGGGCGACCAGGCCGTCCGGCTGGTCACCTTCGGCCGAGCGCAGCGCCGCCCGCAACAGTCGCACCGCCTCGATGACCTCAGGCCGGTCGAAGAAGCGCTCGCCGCCCCGGACCAGATAGGGGATGCCGGCGGCGGCGATCGCGCTCTCGTAGGCCTCGGACTGGGCGTTGACCCGGTACAGCACAGCCATCTCGCTGGCCGGCACGCCCGCGGCCAGGAGCGCGCGGATACGGCCGGCGATGGCGGCGGCCTCCTCGGGTTCGCTGTCGTGCTCGCTGAAGACCGGTACCGGGCCGTCCGGACGCTGCGCGAGGAGTTTCAGCGGCTCGGATGGGGCCGGCTGCCCGGCCGCGCCGGCACGCGCGATCAGCCCGTTGGCCAGCGCGACGACCTGCGGGGTGGAGCGGTAGTCACGCACGAGACGGACCACGTGCGCGGCTGGGAAGCGGCGGGGGAACTCCAGCAGGTGGCGCGGGGACGCCCCGGTGAACGAGTAGATCGTCTGATTCGCGTCCCCGACCACGCAGAGGCTGTCCCGCTCGCCGAGCCAGGCATCGAGCAGGCGCTGCTGCAGCGGGTTGACGTCCTGGTACTCGTCCACCACGAAGTGCCGGTACCGGGACCGCAGCTCGTCCGCGACCCAGCGATGCTCCTCGATCACCGCTGCCGCCAGCAGCAGCAGGTCGTCGAAGTCGCGCACGCCCGCGTCCCGCTTGACCGCCTCATACGCGGCGTACAGGTCGGCGATCACCTCCGCGGGATGCGTGGTCTCGCGCGCCGCGGCAGCCGCGGCGGCTGGGTAGTCCGCGGGGGTGAGCAGAGTCGCCTTGGCCCACTCGATCTCACCGGTGAGGTCCCGGAGCTCCGTCCGGCTCGGGGTGAGGCGCAGCCGGCTGGCGGCCCGCGCGACCAGCGCGATCTTGCTCTCCACGAGCCTGGGCAGCGCCGCTCCCGCCACCTTCGGCCAGAAGTACCCGAGCTGCCGCAACGCGGCCGCGTGGAAAGTTCTCGCCTGCACTCCGGCGGCACCGAGCGCCCGCAGCCGCCCCCGCAGCTCGCCCGCGGCACGCGTGGTGAAGGTCACAGCAAGGATCTGACCGGCTGGGAGTGCCCCCGTAGCGACCAGGAAGCCGATCCGATGGGTGATCGTCCGGGTCTTGCCCGTGCCCGCGCCAGCCAGGACGCAGACCGGGCCGATCGGGGCGAGCACGGCGGACCGCTGTTCCGGATCAAGCGTCTCGACCAACGCCTGAGCCTCACCCGCCACCGGCCGGGCGGGATCGTCATCCCTCGGTGGGACCCTCGAACCGGCCATAGAGGGGACCGTAGCCGTTCCCACCGACGGGAAGCGACACGGCCGCGCCGTGGTTATGAAGATTTGTTCCGCCATCGCGGCAGAAAGGGCTGTTCGTGCTAACGATCTACACGACATCGTGGTGCGGCTACTGCGTCCGCCTCAAGCGCCAGCTCGACGCGGCCGGGCTGGCGTACGTGACAGTCGACATCGAGGAGAACCCGGAAGCCGAGCGGATCGTCCGGACCGCGAACAACGGGAACGCAACGGTACCCACCGTTGTCTTCGCCGACGGCACCGCGTTGACGAACCCGAGCTTGCGCCAGGTTACCGAGAAGGTCGCTTCTGCCGCATAAAGGATACACAGAGCAACAGCTACCTTGATTTCCACGCTCACCGAACGCCCGTGGCACCAGATTGGAGGACGGTGTCCGTCACTGCCCGTGAAGTTTGTGGCAGAGTTCGGGCTGTGTCGTCAGTACCTTCAGCACGTATGTGGAGCGCGGTCGATGCCGCGCTGCAGGCCGCGGGTGCCGTCCACCGGATGGAAGCGACGGCCTTCGTGGCCCTGTCGGCCTCGACCGCGACCTACCGGCGGACGACGGGCGCTCTGCCCGGCCTCGCCGATGGCTTCACCCTGCCCCGGGGTGAGGCCATCGGCGCGCGGGTACTCGACGGCGCGCCCGTGGCTCTGAGCGAGGTGACCAGTGATCCGGCGGTCGCCGGCACGGACGAGCCGGCGCGGCTCGGGGTGCGCAGCTACGTCGCCGTCGCGGTCCTGGGTGGCGATGGCCGGTTACACGGCCTGCTGATCGGGCTGGATCGAGCGCAGGTCGCCCTCGCGCCATCCATGATCGTAATACTGCGCGGCATTGCCGGTGCTCTTGGCACCGTCATGGACGATGCCGAGAGCACCGAGCCGGCCGAAGCCGGCGGGCGAACCGAGAACGGCCTGCCCGCACCGTCACCAGCGGAATCCGGCACAGCGGCGCGGCTGAGCCAGCCCGCCCGGCGGCGACCGTCCCCAGGCGCGCCGGACAACGGGCCGTCCGCCGGCCGCCCCGAGGCCGAGATGCGCCTGCGTAGGTCGCCGGCCGGGTGGATCGTGGAAGGTCCGGGCGGTGACGTGCGGCCGGTCGGCGACCTGCTGTCCGCGATGGTCCTCGCCGATCTGCTTGCCGAGGACCTCGCGCCGCCTGGTCGACCCCGGCGTCCCGATCATGATCTGACCGAGATCGAACGGCTGCGGCTGTCGGTCGTCCAGCTCGAGCATGCGCTGGCCTCACGGGTCATCGTCGAGCAGGCGATCGGAGTGCTTGCCGAACGTCACCGCATCCGTCCGAGGGAGGCGTTCGAACGGCTCCGCCGGACCGCCCGCGGCATGGGGCGGCGCGTGCACGAGCTGGCCCGGCAGGTGGTCGAGTCGGTCGCCGACCCGCGGGCGGTCCTGCCCGGAGAACTGGCCGGCCGGGGCGGTGCCAGCCCTCGACCGACACCGCCCCGGCCGAATCCGTCCCGCCGCTGACCGGGTGGGACCCGGTCAGCGGCAACGGCCAGCGGCCAGCGGCCAGCGGCCAGCGGCCAGCGACAACAGTCAGCGGTCAGCGGTCACGAGCTCGGTGAGGCCGCTGACCGCGGCGGAAATCTTCTCCGCGTCCCCGACCAGCACGGTCACCAGCTTTGCCGGCGCCAGCACCCGTGCCGAGACCGCCAGCACGTCCTCGGGCGTCACGCCCTCGAGCGCCACGGGATGGTCACGCAGGTACTCGACGCCGATACCGGCGCCAGCCAACGCCGACAGCGTCGAGGCAAGCCCTACGGCGGTGGCCGTGGACAGCGCCAGCGTGCCGACGGCGTACTGGCGGGCCGCGTCCAGCTCATCAGCGGCCACGGGCAGCACAGCCATCCGCCCCAGCTCATAGAAGATCTCAAGCAGCGCCGGCGCGGTCACGTCCGTTGCCACGTCCGCGGTCACCGTGAAACGGGCTCCCGCGACCGGATAGTCGACCGAACTGCGTGGCGAGTAGGTGTAGCCCTTGTCCTCACGGATGTTGGACACCAGGCGTGAGCTGAAGTAGCCGCCGAAAACGGTGCTCGCGAGCCGCTGTGCGGCGTACGCGGGGTCGTGGCGGTCCACGGCCGGCCCGCCGATGCGGATGTTCGTCTGCACGGCACCGGGCCGATCAATAATCATGACGGGGCCGTGGACCAGCGCCGGCAACGGTGGCGTGGGATCGGCCCGCGTGCCGGCCCACCCGCCGAACGCCGCCTCGACCTGGTCGAGCGCGGCCCGCGGATCGACATCCCCGACAAGGGTCAGGATCGCACCCGTCGGTGACACGCGCTCGGCATGCAGGGCACGCACCTCGGCCTCGGTCACCGTGGCGACCACGTCCGGCGCGGGCGTGTCGCTGCCGTAGGGATGGTCGCCGTACAACCGGCGCAGCAGGCCCTCCCTGGCGATCACCGCGGGCTGGCTGCGGGCGATCGTGACCTCCTCGACGACCCGCTCCCGTTCACCGGAGAACTCGCTCGACGGGTAGACCGCCCCGGTGAGCACCTCGGCGATCAGATCGAGCAGGGGAACGAGATTGGTCGCGAGCGCGGAGCCGACGACCGCGAGCCGGTCCGCGTCCACCCCGGTCGAGAGCGCTCCGCCCAGCGCCTGGACGGCCGTGGCGAGCTCGACCCGGTCCCGCGACTGGGTACCGGTGAACAGGGTTTCGGCGAGCAGCTCGGCGCGGGCCTGATGCGCGGCGCCACGACCAGTGAACGGGATGCGCAGCCGCACCTCCACCAGTGGCACGCTGGCCCGCCGGACCACCAGTACCCGCAGCCCGCCCGGCAGCATCCGCTCGGCCACCGCGGGAAGATCGGCCGCAACGGTCGGCGCCACCGGCGGGATACGAGCGGTCCCGGTGCCGCCGCGCAGATCAACCTGGCTCATGACGCCGCTCCGGCGCGCAGTTCCAGCACCGACCGGCCCTGAGCGCGCAACGCCGCCGCCGCCGCCCGCACCCCGTCCGAGGTCACCGCGCCGACCAGGCCGGGCAGTTCGTTGATCAGTTCGGGACGGCCGCGGTGCAGCTCGAAGGCGGCCATGCCCAGCGCCCGGCCGAGCGCGTCGTCAGCCTCACGTAGCAGGCCTGAGACGATCCGGGCCTGCACGCGGGCGAGCTCGCCCGGTTCCAGGCCGTCAGCGGTGATGCGGTCGAGTTCCTCGTCCACCGCGGTGAGGATCGCCGCGCTGGACGACTCAGCCGGATGGCACGCCTCGAAGGTGAGCAACAGCGGGTCCCGCTGGTCGAACGGGTCCCCGAAGGTGCCGAGGTAGGTACTGACACTGATCACTGATCGGTCCTTCTGCACGAGCCGCCGCTCCAGACGGCTTGCGTCACCAGCGGACAGGACATGGGTGAGCACGTCATAGGCCAGGAAGGCCGGTAGGTCCGCCGTGGGGTCGGGCACCCGGTAGCCGACGGCAAGCGCGGGCCGGGGGGCCAGCGGGTCGGTCAGGACAGCGCGCCGGTCCTCCGTACGCACCGGCTCGGCAAAACTCGGCCGGACCGGCACCGGACGGGGCGGGATCCCAGCGAAGTAACGATCGATCATCCTGAGCGCGTTCTCGGTGTCGAAGTCACCGACGACGGTGAGCACGGCGTTACCAGGCGCGTAATACTTGTCGAAAAAGTCCTCGGCATCGTCCAGACTCGCCGCCTGGAGCTCATGGAAGTCGCCGTAGCCGTTGTGCGTGTTCGGGAAGGTGTCGAACGCGACAGGTGGGAGCGTGATCCATGGAAAGCCGCCGTAGGGGCGGTTCATGACATTCACCCGGATCTCCTCCTGGACAACCGCGATCTGGTTGTCCAGGTTCTCCCGAGTGATCCGCGGAGCGCGCATCCGATCGGCTTCCAGGAACAGCGCGCGTTCCAACGCCCCGGACGGCAACAACTCGTAGTAGTCGGTGTGATCCGGGTGTGTGGAGCCGTTGAACATGCCCCCGGCTGCCTGCACGTACTTCGGATGTTCGGCCTTCCCGACATTCTCGCTGCCCTGGAACATCAGATGCTCGAACAGGTGCGCGAAACCGGTACGGCCTTCGGGTTCGGAGCGGAAACCGACGTCGTAGTGGACAGCCACCGCGACGACCGGTGCCGTGTGATCCGGGGCCAGTACGACGCGCAGGCCGTTGGCGAGCGAGGTCTTCTCAACCGGATAGGAGGGCGCCGGCAGCGAAACGGCGATCGTGTTCGTCTCGGTACGAGGGGGCACGGTTGGCAACGCTACTGCTCCCGCGTCGTTGATGGTTCTGGTCCTGGATGATCCGTGCCACAAGGCCACAACCGCTGGGATCTGTTGCTTGCGAAGAATCCCGTCAGGGCTGGACCGGGGCTCCCATCGGCGGGCATGACCCGTCGATCAGCGCATGTTGCGGCTTCCCGCCGCCACCATGACCAGAACCGCGGCCACGGCGACCTGGAGAGCGAGGGTGAGAAGCCAGTTGGCGTCAATCCCCCTGGCCACGATCAGGCCGATCGCGGCGCCGACAAGCCCGACCAGAATGGTCATCAGGCAGCCGATAGCCTGCCGGCCCGGCACGACCAGACGCGCGAGAACGCCGATGATGACGCCGGTGAGCACAGCGCTGAACAAACCGGTCGGCACGTCCACGATGCCTGATTATCCACTACGGCCGGCTGGAGGCAATGCCGGCCCGAAGCGATGCCGGCCGGGCCGGCGGCACCCCAGCGCGGCCGGCCTTCCTCGCGACGGTCGATGAGACACCCCGGCACGGTGACCGCTCGGAGTAGAGTGCGCTCGATGCAAACTGTTCCAGGAGGACAGTTTCCTTCTGATCTTGCCGATATCCTGCGACTCGAGCTCGTAACCCTGAGCGATGATCTGATCGCGGCTATCGCGCGCGAGGTACCGGCGTACGCACGGCCGCTGGAAGGCTCCTTCGGCCGCGGTGTCCGCCAGGGTGTTGAGGAGGCGCTGATGCGCTTCCTCACCGTGGTCGGCACACACTCGTGCGGCCCGCCGGACCTGGCCACCAGCCGCGAGGTCTACGTCCGGCTGGGGCGCGGCGAGTTCCGCGCCGGCCGCTCCCTGGACACGCTGCTCGGTGCCTACCGGGTTGGTGCCCGGGTCGCCTGGCGCCGGCTGGCGAACGCGGCGCAGCACAGCGGGCTGGACGCTGACGGGCTCGTGTCGCTGGCCGAGACGATGTTCGCCTATATCGACGGGATCTCCGGTGCCACCGCCGAGGGCTATGCGCTGGCGCAGTCCCAGGCGGCGAGCGAACGCGGCCGGCTGTGGGACCGGCTCGGCGAGCTGATGCTGTCGGGCGGTAGCCCGGTGACGATCGAACACACCGCTCGTGCCGCCTCCTACCGGCTGCCCGACATCCTCGCCGCGGTCATCGTGCCGGGGCCAGCGAACGCGGACACGAGCGCGGACACGAACGCGGACACGAACGCGGACGGCCGGGAGGAGCGGGGGGGCCAGCGCGTCGGATGCCTGGCCCTGCCGCCCGACGCCCCCCGCGCCATCAAGGGTGATGACATCTGGATGTTCATCGGCGACCCGGCCGGCCCCGGCCGCCGGAGATGGCTTGAACGCGCGCTGGCGGGTCTCGGCGCCATCGTCGGCCCAGCCGTCCCGTGGACCGAGGCGTCCGCGAGCGCGGCCAGAGCGGCCTTCGCCCGCAACGCCCGTGACCGCGGCGCGCTGCCTGGAGCGCCGGACGGCCCCGGCGAGCCGTTGTTCACCGACGACCACCTAGCCCAGCTGCTGCTCGCCCAGGACCCGGCGCTGCTTGCCGACCTCACCAGCCGGCGGCTCGCCCCGCTGGACGGGCTGCCCGCCAAAGTCCGTGCGCGCCTGGCGGAGACCCTGTTGCTATGGCTGCGGCTGCGGGGGCAACGTGGCCGGATCGCGGCCGAGCTCCAGGTCCACCCGCAGACGATCCGTTACCGGTTGAACCAGCTGCGTGCCCTGTTCGGCGACGGCCTGGACGACCCGGACGTCCGCTTCGAACTTGAGCTCGTCCTGCGCGCCGACCCGTGCCGGTCACCGTGACGCCCTGGCGCGGCGGGTCATGCCACGGGTATGCCAGCCGGCGCCCAGGCTGGTCAGTCGCTGGCGGGAGTGGGCTTGGGACCGCTGCTGCGCATGTTGACGAAACGGCCGAGCAGATCGAACCAGAACGGCGCACCCAGCGAGAGCGCGAGCGCGGTGAGCAGCCACCCGAAGATCTTCAACGCCCAGCCACCCGTGTCATCGGGAATCCGCCGGGGATCCGAACGGTCGGCACCGGCCCCGCTCCACCCCAGCGGGAGGCGCAGCGCCGCCGCGTCCCGGACGGCGTTCACGGCCCGGTTCGCGGCATCCTCGGCGTTGGCGGCGGGTGCGGTGGCCGCCGTGGCCGACACCAGCTGGGTGGACGCGGCCTCCACCGCGGCGGTCCGCAGCGACCGGTTCTCCCACAGCGCGTTGGTGAGAGCGACCGCGTCCAGGTTCAGCACCAGGGTGAGCAGCAACGCGTAGACGAACAGAAACCGCGTGACGCGCCTCTTGTACCAGCCCGACAGCCTGTCCATCGTGTCGTCGTACCATTCGGCGAGCTCGGCGATGATCCGATCGCGGTCGTGGCCCGCGCGGGTGACGATGCCAATCAGCGCTGATCGGAGCGGGGCGTCCGCGGGCAGCTTGGCCACCTCGTCCAGCAGCGGCCCGACCGGTTCCGCGGCGGCGAGCCCGACGATCGACACGGCGATCCGGCGGCTTTCCTCGGTGGCCGCCGGGGAGGCGGCAAGCGCCTCGGACAGCGCAGCCGCGCTGACATCGGTCAGCGACCGGTGCGCCTCGCGCAGGGCCGGGAGCGCCGCGTCGGGAATCGTGAGGCGGTCCATCCGAGCGAGCAGCACCCGCGCGGGCGGTTCCAGCATGTCGAGCACGCCGCGCGCGAATGCCACCGACGGGATGTACGACGGCAGCCGCATCCGGCGGGCCCGCCGCCAGGCGCTGGCCGAGACCGGCGCGGTCCCTATGTCCGGCGCCTCTCCCGCATGCCTGCCCGAGCGCAGTCCCCGCAGCGGGCCGTCGAGGAGCTGGGCCGTCCGGCTGATGTCGACGGCGGCGGCCGTGCTGTCGACCGGCCGGTCGCCGAAGAGACGACGCAGCTCGGCCTCAAGCTGACGGCCGCGGTAGCACACCAGGCCGAACACGGTCTCGTTCAGGCGCGAGACCGCCACGCTGCCGATGGCGAACACCAGGATGAGCCCGATCGGGACATCCACGATGGCGGAATCCGGCATGCCTTACCCCCGTTGCCAAACCGTCACGACCCACCCGGCCGGCGGACGCCGCTCGCCGGATCACGCGATCAGGACCCCGGCCGCACCCCGCGGGGCCACGCCCCTTATACCCGTTCCGGCGCTGAGAAGACTACTGTGCCCGCCTCTGGCACGTCCCGGATCGATACGCCCCGGATCGATAGGCCTCGGTCCGGCCCCGCCGGGTAAACACAGGAAATTCACAGGAATTACACGGCTGGCGCACGGATAGCACGGTCACTGTGTTTGCATGACTGCCATGGCGTTGCTCCCCGGCGGGCCGGCGTCCCCCGGCGGACCGGCCGACGACACGCACGAGCCGGCGCACGGGCCGGCGCACCAGGCGGCGCACCAGCCGGTGCGCCAGAACACGCGCCAGCTGCTCCCGGCGCTGCGCCGGGCGGACGGCACCGCGCTGCGGGTGCTCGTCGTCGACGACGAGCCCGCGCTGTCCGAACTGCTGGGGATGGCGCTGCGCTACGAGGGCTGGGAAGTCCGGATGGCCGCGGACGGGCTCGGCGCGGTACGCACGGCCCGGGAGTTCCGCCCGGACGCGGTGCTGCTCGACGTCATGCTGCCCGACATCGACGGCCTGGAGGTGCTGCGACGGCTGCGAGCGGAGGCATCCGACGTCCCGGTGCTGTTCCTGACCGCCCGGGACGCGGTGGAGGACCGCATCGCCGGGATCACCGCCGGTGGCGACGACTACGTGACCAAGCCGTTCAGCCTGGAGGAGGTCGTCGCCCGGCTGCGGGGCCTGATCCGCCGGGCCGGCGTCGCGGCCACGCGCACCTCCCCCGAGCTGACGGTCGGCGACCTGACCCTGGACGAGGACAGCCACGAGGTCCGGCGCGGGGACGACCTGATCGAGCTTACGGCCACCGAGTTCGAGCTCATGCGCTTCCTGATGCGCAACCCGCGCCGGGTGCTCAGCAAGAGCCAGATCCTCGACCGGGTCTGGAACTACGACTTCGGCGGCCAGGCCAACGTCGTCGAGCTCTACATCTCCTATCTCCGGAAGAAGATCGACGCCGGCCGTACTCCGATGATCCACACTGTGCGGGGCGCGGGCTACGTCCTGAAGCCTGGCGAACAGCGGCCATGAGCGGCGGCTGTGGGTAACAGGGCATGGCGCCTCGGGTGGTCACTGCGGGCCCGCCTGGTCACGGGCCTGGTCGGGCTGCTCGCGGCGGTGTGCCTGGTGGTGGGTGTCGTCACGGAGATAGCACTTCGCGACTACCTGGTGGGACGCCTCGACGGCCAGTTGATCGCCGCTGTCGCCCGCGCCCGGAAGGCCTTCGACAGGCCTCCGGACAGCCCGGCCAGCCTGTCCGGATCGCTGGCCGCAACCACCGGCCGCCCGCCGGAGTTCCTGCTGCCGCGGGGCCAGTCCGCGGGCACGCTCGGAGCCCGGTTGGTCGCCGGCACGGTCACCGATTCCGTAATCATCAACGACGACGGCTCGCTTGCGCCCCTGGACACAGCGAGCGCGGCGGCTCTGACCGAGGTTCCGGCCGACGAACATCCGCACACCCGCACGATCGGCGACAACGGGGAGTTCCGGTTGATCGCCAACCGGATGCCGGACGGCGCCGTGCTCATCACCGGGCTGCCGCTGCACCCCGTCCAGGCGACCCTGTACCAGCTGGTGGCTGTCGGAGCCGCTGTCGCCGGGGTCGGGCTGCTCCTGGCCGGCTTCGCCGGCACGGTCGTGGTCCGGCTCACCCTGCGCCCGCTGCGACGCATGGCGGCCACCGCCAGGCGGGTCACCCAGCTTCCGCTGGACCGCGGCGAGGTCGCCCTGGCCGAGCGCGTCCCGGCAGCGGACACCGACCCGCGTACCGAGGTCGGGCAGGTCGGAGCCGCGCTCAACAGCATGCTCGGCCATGTCGGCGCGGCGCTCGCGGCGCGCCAGGCCAGCGAGATGAAGGTCCGCCAGTTCGTCGCGGACGCCAGCCACGAGCTGCGGACCCCGCTGGCCGCCATCCGCGGCTACGCCGAACTCACCCGCCGCGACCGCGACCAGCTGCCCCCCGACGTCGCCCACGCGCTGCGCCGGGTGGAATCCGAAGCGACCCGGATGACCAGCCTGGTCGAGGACCTGCTGCTGCTCGCTCGGCTGGACGCCGGGCGTCCCCTCGAGGCCGCGCCGGTCGACCTCTCCCGGCTTGTCGTGGACACGGTGAGCGACGCTCATGCCGCCGGCCCCGAGCACCGCTGGCAACTCGACCTGCCCGACGAGCCGGTGATCGTCACCGGCGACCCGGCCCGCCTGCATCAGGTGCTGGCCAACCTGCTCGCCAACGCCCGGACCCACACCCCGCCCGGCACAATGGTCACCGCGAGCCTGCACGCCCGCTCCCCCGGTCCTGCTGTGCTCACCGTCCTCGACGACGGGCCCGGCATTCAGGCGGATCTTCTTCCAGCCGTGTTCGAGCGCTTTGCCCGCGGTGACGGTTCCCGTTCCCGCGCGGCCGGCAGCACCGGGCTGGGGCTGGCCATCGTCAACGCCGTCGTGACCGCCCACCGCGGCAGCATAGGAGTAACGAGCCGTCCTGGTCAGACGGCGTTTATCGTCCGGCTGCCCACGCACGTGCCGGCCGCGGTCCCGCTGGCCAGCGGCACGGTCACCGGTGGCCAGCCGTCAGCCCACGGCAGGCGCTGACGTTCGTGCCTGCCAGACACGCCTGGCAGGCACGAACAGGCTCACAGGAAAGACACAGCTTCGGCACAAAGAGCCGACAGCTCCCGGAGCGACTGTAGATTCCATGCCCACCGTGACCTCCGCCCCGCAGGACGCACCTGGTAGAGACGCACCTGATCGAAACACCCCACGGTCCGTCGGCGAGCCCCTTCCAGCCGCCCGCCGGCCTGTCCTGGCGACCCATCCCGCGGCAGTGCTGGACGTGGTCATTCCCGTCCACAACGAGCAGGCCGACCTGGAGCCCTGCGTACGCCGCCTGCACACGCACCTGACCAGGACCTTCCCGTACCCCTTCCGGATCACGATCGCGGACAACGCCAGCACCGACGCGACCCTCGCCGTGGCGGAGACGCTCCAGGCCGCCATCGCCGAGGTCACTGTCATCCACCTTGACCAGAAAGGCCGCGGGCGCGCTCTGCACACGGTCTGGTCGGCCTCTGACGCTCCGGTGCTGGCCTACATGGACGTCGACCTGTCCACCGACCTCGCGGCGCTGCTGCCGCTGGTCGCCCCGCTGATCTCCGGGCACTCCGATCTCGCGATCGGGACCCGGCTGGCACGTAACTCGCGGGTCATCCGGGGCGCGAAGCGGGAAGTGATCTCCCGCTGCTACAACCTCATCCTGCGCGGCACGCTCGCCGCCCGTTTCTCCGACGCCCAGTGCGGGTTCAAAGCCATCCGCGCCGACGTCGCCGCGCGGCTGCTGCCGCTGATCGAGGACACCGGCTGGTTCTTCGACACGGAGCTGCTCGTCCTCGCCGAACGGTCCGGGCTGCGCATCTATGAGGTCCCGGTCGACTGGATCGACGATCCCGACAGCCGCGTTGACATCGCGGCCACCGCGCTGGCCGACCTCAAAGGCGTCGCCCGGCTCGGGCGTGCCCTCGCCAGCGGCGCGCTGCCCGTGCGTGACCTGCGCCGGCAGCTCGGCCGTGCGCCGTTGGAACCGGCTGTTCCCGGCGTGCCGGTCGGGTTGCCCAGACAGCTGGTGCGGTTCACCGGCGTAGGGCTGGCAAGCACCGCGGCCTACCTGGTGCTGTACGTGCTGCTGCGCGGCCTGGCGGGCGCCCAGGCCGCGAACCTGCTCGCGCTGGCGCTCACCGCGGTCGCGAACACCGCGGCGAACCGGCGGCTGACCTTCGGTGTACGAGGCCGCTCGGGAGCCGGCCGCCACCAGCTCGAGGGCCTCGTCGTCTTCGTTCTGGGACTCGGGCTCACCAGCGGGGCGCTGGCCGCCCTGGGCGCGCTGGCCGATCATCCCGGCCGGCCGCTGGAACTGAGCATCCTGGTCGCCGCCAACCTCGCCGCAACGGTCATGCGCTTCCTGCTGCTGCGTGCCTGGGTCTTCCACCCGCACCGCCAGCGGCTGTGACCACGGCGGCGGCCATCCGCGCCCGCCGCGTCATCAGCGACATCAGCGACATCAGCGACATCAGCGACACCGCTGACACCGCTGACACCGCTGACACCGCTGACCGCATCACCGACCACGTCCGGACTGGAGAAACGCCTGTGTCCGCCTCGGCTCTGCTCCCCACGAGCAGCCCGCCGGGAGCGCATCCGGGTGCGGAGCCCCATCGTGACAGCGACGAGCGGCCGCCGGCCAGACTGCGCCGCGGGCTACGCGGGCACCCGCTCGACCCGGGATGAGCCCGGCCCACGCTCTTGGCTCTGCTCGCCGTGACCGCCGTTCTCTACCTGTGGGACCTCGGTGCGTCCGGTAACGCCAACGACTTCTACGCCGCCGCGGTCCAGGCCGGCACGAAAAGCTGGAAGGCCTTCTTCTTCGGCTCCTTCGACTCGTCCAACTTCGAGCGCCCGGCAATAGGGGACGCAGTGTCGCGGAGCTGGGGCACGCACCTCGCGTCATCGCTCCCCGTCCATCGCCGCGCGATGCACGGGTCCCCGGCTCGTCGGTCACCACCCACCACCTCCGGTGG
>NZ_CAKJTL010000045.1:0-6945 GCF_917627385.1 Protofrankia sp. CiT1 | reverse complement strand
GCACGCTGCTCACGGACCGGAGTCGCAACACCCATCCACTGCCCGGTATAGATCACTAGCAGCGTCGGATGGGGTCACGACTCGGAAAGTTCCTGCCGTGCGACTCGTCGGCTGGGGCGAATGCACCGGCTTGACGCTGCCGTTTCAATCCGACTCGGAAAGTTCCTGCCGTGTGACAGTTGGTTTCCGACTCCACGGTACTGCGTCGTGAGGGTTTCAATCCGACTCGGAAAGTTCCTGCCGTGCGACAAGACTTCACCGTCCACCGGGAGACAATGAAAGGTTTCAATCCGACTCGGAAAGTTCCTGCCGTGCGACCAAACCTACGCGTGAAACTGCAACTCCCAAAGGGGAGTTTCAATCCGACTCGGAAAGTTCCTGCCGTGCGACTGGTTGACGCAATAGCCGGCAACCTACCGACAGTTTCAATCCGACTCGGAAAGTTCCTGCCGTGCGACAGTACCACCGATCCTGGGGGGCCTGAGCTGCAGGTTTGCAAGATCCTTCCAGAACCCCCCGACGGGGGCTGTGGATAAACTGATCCAAAAGATTGATCGTCTACGTTTATGCAGGTCACAGAGATATCGATCTTTACCAGAACCTCCCCAGTTTGTCGGCGTGTCAGAGGTTCTGGATGTCGATCAAGGTTTAACCGCTTGACAGCCACACGCATCGACCCCTCGGAACCTCGCCAGGGCAACCCAAGAAACAAGATCCTAACGGCCCGAGGCGAAACAGCCCAGGTCAGCCGTGCCCATCCTGGAGGTAGCGGAGGCCCCCATCGGCGAAGGCAGCCAGGGCGGCCTGAACCCGCCGCCAGACGTAGGGCCGCAGGAGGCGGGCGGCCTCATCCGGCGTGCAGAAGCGGACAGCGGCCAGCTCCGGGTCCACGGAGTGGAGACCTCGGGCGTGGTTCGCGGACAGCGTGCCACCGTCGAAGACGAAAGCCAAGAGATCGTCCCACGGTCCGTGCGGTGACACCCAGTCCACGCACAGCAGGTCACCGACGTGGGAGTCAAGGTCCAGTTCTTCCTTCAGCTCCCGCCGCAATGCCTCGCGCGGGGGTTCGTTGGCCTCGGCCATGCCGCCGGGCAGGTCCCAGTCCGGCTTGTACGTCGGGTCCACCAGCAGGATGCGGCCGGTGTCATCGCGGATCAGGGCATCGGCGGACACCCGCTTGCGGGCTTGGCGGGCGTTGCCCTCGGCCAGGTGAGCGAACTCGGCGGGGTCGCGGCCGGCGTAACTGGCCTCCCATTCCCGCTCGATGCTCACGACACCTCAGCGCTCCGGGATGCCGGTAGGGCAGCGGCAACCTGGCCGAGGAAGGCCGTCACGGTCGGGACGGCGGTGTACGGCGCCAGCCGCCGGCCCAAGGCACGCAACTGGCCGACGACGCGGTCTGATGCCAGCTGCGCTGTCGCGCCGAGCACCTGGTCGCCGGCCTCACAGGCTCCGTCCAGGTCGCCGCGATCCAGATGCACCGTGGCGAGGGTCAGGCTGCTGAAGGCCCGGCTTCGTACGCGGTCCGGTGTGCGCAGCTCCAGTACCCGCCGGGCCTGACGCTCCGCGTGGTTCAGGTCGCCCAAGTCGCGCAGGCAGATAGCCGTTTCGGCTGCCAGCGCCGCCTCGTCGAACGGGCTGAGCCATTCGTGACCGGCGGCCACAGCGCGGGCAAGTTCCTGCTCCGCGTCCCACAGGGCGGCCAGACAATCCGGCCGCGTACCAGCCAGGGCACTTCCCCGGGCCTTCATGGCGTACAAGCGGCTTCGGAGTGCGCCGCAGTCCGGGTCGTCGGGCACCAGCGCCAGGCCAGCATCGGCCAGCCGGACGGCGTCGCGCGGTCGCTCATGTTCCAAGGCTAGGTGACTTTGGCTGACCAGGGCTTGGGCACTCAGCGCTTGGTCTGCGGCGGCCGTGGCGAGCCCGAAGGCCTGGACGAAGTGTTGGGCGGCGAGGTCGCCGCGCTCATCGTCGTAGGCCAGCCATCCGGCCAGATCCGTCAGCGACGAGGCCGCCGAGAACATCGCCGACGGTGGGTGCTGGTGCCCGACCAGTTGCGGGGCTACCTCCGTCTGGATGAAGCGCACCACCACGGGGTACAGCCGGCCGCCGCCCATCTGGCGGTCCGCCGCCCGGAAGGCCAATGCCGCCGCGCGGATGGTCTCCAGGGTGTTGCCGCCTGCAAACGGTGCGGCCACGAGGCCGCCGTCCGGCCAGACCGTGGGCGTTGCCGGAACTCCGCGGGGACGGCCAGGCAGATCGAACCACAGCAGGTGAGGAGGAAGCCCCAGCGTCCGAGCCCAGTGGGTCAGCCGGTCCAGGTCCCGGATCGCCGGGCCGCTCTCGATTCGGCTCACCTGGGCCTGCGTCAGACCGAGCCAGCTTCCCAGACGCTCCTGGCTGATCGGCCACCGGTGGTGCGGGTTGAGCCGGTAGGCCGCCGAAACCAGCCCCATATGTTGGGCTGCGAAGGCGTCCCGAAGTTGATCGGTCTGCCAGAAGTGGGCCGGCACCGTCGGGGGCTGGGAGTGGCGCTGGTGCTGGCGGCGCTCGCACGGACCGCACGCGGACCCGGCGTTGTCCCGGGCCAAGCGGCTCCCACAGGTCTGGCAGTAGCGGGCCGGTGCGGCGTCCATGTTTCGTCCGACCTGCCCCCGCTCGTGGTCATCCCGGTGCGCTACGGAGCAGTGTAAGTCCTGGTCCGTCACCGACGGGTGGAGTCCCGGCGGCCGGATGTATGGCCGTCATACGCGAGGCGGCATGGTCGCCCCCGCTGGGGCCGCTCACGCTGACACGCAGGGCGCCCGAGGTCGGACCGAGGCCATCTCCCCGGCCTCGGGCGTCAGCCAGACGGCATGACCTTAAACGGAGGAAGCCATGGACGGACCCGACCCCGGACCAAACATCACGGTGAGACCTGCTGACGCTACCGGGCCAGACACGGTTGCGCTCGCCCGGCTGCGCACCTCATGAGCGGGCCGGCTCCGGTGTACGGGTATATCAGCCTGGAACACGCGGACGAAGCCGAAATTGACCGGCTCACCGACCAGCTCACCAAGCACGCCTTCATATTGTCGAGGCCCTGATCCTGGCCGCCGCCTACTATCCATCCCCCATCGGCCAGGGCAAGGTGACGTGGTGCCAGATTGAGGCTCCCACCTCGGCCCTGTGTCGAACCCCCAGCGCCTGATTTGCCGCATCGTCGTCCCGCCGTCGCCCGAACTGATACGGCGCGGTTCTTTGATGATCTGGCGGTTTTGGAATGGGTACGAGCGGCCTACGGAACCTAGATGCCCACCTTCCCCGGAGTGGCCCATGAGATACTAGCGTTGCCGATGATCGCTATGTACGCTTCCCCATCTTGGAGTTTCACTGCCATGCTCACCGCCGATCGCTGGATGACCGAATACCCCGCCTGGCTGCCGACCGAAAAAGGAGCCCGGCGAGTATTGGCCGTCCCGGACGGCCTGGTGCTGGCCCAGGTCGAAAATGACCGGCTCACTCTCACCGGCCTTAGCGGACAGGCTGCGGAGCCGGGTGCCGACGTGTTCAGCTTGCCGGACGGCGCGGCCGATGAAGTGCCGGCCCTGGCGAAGGAGCTGACCGGCCTCGGCCTGGTTGGACGCTTGCGCAATCCGTCGCTGTGGGAGGCTCTGGCCACCGGCATCCTGCGCCAGGTCATCCGGGCGGGGCAGTCCAAGAAGCTATTCCGGGCACTGTGTGCGGTCCACGGCGAGCGGGTGGCGCTGCCAGACGGCGATTTCTACAGCCTCTTTCCTACAGCCGAAACAGTCCTCAGTCTGACCGACGTGCAGTTTACTGAAATCGGCTTGGCCTTCAAGCGGCCGGCTTTGCAGGCTGCCGCGGCGGCCTACGTGGAGCACGGCACCACCTGGAGCCGCCTGTCTTGGCCCGCCCTGGTTGACGAACTGCAAAGCGTGCGGCGCATCGGCCCGTGGACGGCCGGCGCGGCCGTGGCCGACTACACGAACGACTGGGGCCTGTACCCCTACACCGATCTGGCGGTACGTACGTGGGCGGGGCGCGCTACTCCTTCGCATCACTGGTTCCATAACGAACGCGCCTTCGGCGCCCAGTGGCGGCATCTGGCCGGAGAACACCTTTCCACGCTTACGCTTCTCACCCTCGCCTGGGGATCACGCCATGGAGACATCGGATGACGCCGCCGTCCGCGGCGCCAACCCAAACCACCCCCTCGACGCCATCTTTATCAACGCGCCGCTCCGCGATTACGGCCTGCGCCCCCGAGTCAACGACTTCACGTTGCCCGTGCTGGGTATGGCCTATATCGCCACCTACGCCGCCGCCCAGGGATTCAATGTCGGCATCCTCGACGCCGAAGCCTTGGGCCTGGGCGTCAAGGAAACGTCCCAGCTCGTGGACCGCCTCGGGCCGCGCTGGGCCGGCTTCAACCTGCTGGCCCCTACCTATGAGGTAAGCGCTGAAATCGCCGCCGGTCTGGACCCAGCAGTCATGATCATGGTCGGCGGCCACCAGGCGAAGGCCATGCCGGACGCCGTCATCACCGATCCACGCTTTGGGGCGCTCGAGGCGCTGGTGCTCGGCGAAGGCGAAACCCGCGTCGCCGAACTGCTGGGGGACAAGCGCACCCGGGCCGAGCTGCCCGGAGTGATGTGGCTTGATCCGGTCCTGCGGCGGCCGGTGACGGGCGGCCAGCCTGGAGCGGGCCATCACCTGGCTCCGGACGTGGATCGCCTGCCGTTCGTGGATCGGCGCTTCCTCGTGGGTGATCCGTACCGCGCGCCGGACGGCCGGGTGGAGGCCAACATGGTCGGCGCCCGCGGCTGCCCCTATGACTGCTCCTTCTGCGGCGCGGCGGTCAGCGCCAACCCGGACGTCACCATCCGTACCCGCATGCCCGAGGGCATCATTGCCGAGATGGAGGCGTTGAACGCCGCCTACGGCGTCACCGCCTTCCGGTTCGTGGACGATCTTTTCCTCGGCTACGAACGGTTCATCCGCCAGTGCATGGACGCCTTTGCCGCCTGTGACATCGGCGGCCGGTACGTCTGGGACGCCACCGGCCGTATCAACATCCTGCACCGGGCCGACGACGCCCTTCTTGACCTGTTAGCCGCGTGTGGCCTGCGCGAGGTCGCCTTGGGGGTGGAGTCCGGGAGCGAACGCCTGCTTGGCTACATGGGTAAGCGGATCAGTCCCGACATGACCCGGGCCGTTGTCCAGCGCCTCACCGAGCGCGGCATCAGCGTGAAGGGCTACTTCATCCTGGGCTTCCCCACCGAGACCAGGGAGGAGCTGGCCGCCACCGTCGCCCACGTCCGCAAGCTGTGGGAGGTGGCCGACGCCCGGCCCGGGAATTTCCGGGCCTCCGCCTTCGAGTTCCGCCCGTATCCGGGTACGCCGGAGTGGGACCGCTTGTTGGCGACGGGCCGCTACCAGCCGTCCCAGCTCCTCGCCTACACCGCCGTGGACCTCACGAACGGCGGCCTGGACGAGGCCATGCGTGGCCGGGACGAGTTCAACTTTTCGGTCAACATCCAGTTTGGTGAGGCTCACGTTGACGAGGTCCGGGCCGCCCTGGTGGAGCTGTCCCGGGAGCAGTACGCCCGGTCCGGCCTCCCGCGGTGAGTACCGGGTTCTTCGTCGCCGTTGACGGCCCCAGCGGCGTAGGCAAGAGCACCATCACGGCGGCGCTGGCCCGGCAGCTGGCCGCCGCTGGCGTGCCGGTACACGCCACCAAGGAGCCCACCACCGGCCCCATCGGGGAACTCGCCCGGTTCGGCACCGACGACTGCCAGGGAATCACCCTGGCCTGCCTGGTGGCCGCCGACCGCTATCACCACCTGGACACCGACATTCGTCCGGCTCTCGCAGGTGGCGCGGTGGTGGTATGTGACCGCTACGTCGCCTCATCCCTGGTGCTGCAAGGCCTCGACGGTGTACCGGCCGACTTCCTGTGGACGCTGGTGGCCGCTGCCGACCGGCCCGACCTGACCGTCATTCTCACCGGCGAGGCCGCCCAATCCCGAGAGCGGGCGGCCCGCCGGGGCCTTTACAGCCGCTTTCACCGTGGCGGCGTCGAGGCCGGAGCCGCCGAAGCCATGGCCTACCAGACCGCTGCCGCCGAGCTTGAAGCCGCTGGCTACGCCGTCCTGGTGCAGGACGTGGGGACTCAGACGACCGAGGAAGTAGCGGCGGTGTTGGCCGTGTCCGTACTCGCCCGGCTGGACGGCACCCGCACCGCCCCCTCCTGAGCGGCCCGCACCAGGGAGTCGTACGTCTCCGCCGTCCGAACGGCATCGAGGTCCAGGGATGCCACGAAGGCTGCCAGCTCGTCTTGGACCACGGCCGCAGGCGTGCCGTAGGGCACCATGCGCTCCAGCTCCAGGAAGGAGCCGAGGCCTTCGACCTCATCCAGGCACAGCGACACCTCGCCATGCCGGCCGGTGCGTTGGGACTTCGCCACCCGCACCGTGGCCCAGTAACCCATACGCACGATCGCCTGGTGCATCTGCTCCCGGTCAGACACTTCCGTCTCGTGTTCCAGACAGTCCTGGGCGTTCACGCCCGGCTGCTTGAGCGTAAACCAGTGACGGCTGTCCACAGTCCGCAGACGTAGGAACGTCACCCCAAGCTTGCTGTCACCGAACGACCAGCCCACCGGGGCAAAGGCCTGGTCATCCTGAAAGATCGGCTCTGCCAAAACTATATTCCGCGCGGCAAGTGTAGTAGTAACCGCTGCCAGATTTGATACGGTGAACTTTACTTCTACTTCACGCATGAAGCCATCTTATCGGAGCTGTCCGACGTTGTGATGGAGGCGTCGAAGTCGACGGCAAAGACATACGATCGAAGGCGGGACAAGGATGCCGTCATCACTCTCCTGCCGTGCCGTTACAATGGCCACCAGATTTCTTCACTAAGTGGTCGCCGCCGGAAGTT
>NZ_CAKJTL010000044.1:39609-43100 GCF_917627385.1 Protofrankia sp. CiT1 | reverse complement strand
GGACGCTGCTCACGGACCGGAGTCGCAACGCCCATCCACTGCCCGATATAGATCACTGGCAGCGCCGGATGGGGTCACGACTCGGAAAGTTCCTGCCGTGCGACCGCGGTATCGATGTGGCCGAATTCGAGCTCAGGAGTTTCAATCCGACTCGGAAAGTTCCTGCCGTGCGACCAACGCCGGTTCGAGGCGATAATCCAAATCGTCTTGTTTCAATCCGACTCGGAAAGTTCCTGCCGTGCGACACGCTAACGACCCCGCTGACCGATGCCGTGGAGGGTTTCAATCCGACTCGGAAAGTTCCTGCCGTGCGACATTACCGGCAGAACGTAGTGCGGCCCCGACGGGTTTCAATCCGACTCGGAAAGTTCCTGCCGTGCGACTATACGGTAGAAATATACATCAGGAGAAGTCCGGAGTGTTTCAATCCGACTCGGAAAGTTCCTGCCGTGCGACAGTACCACCGATCCTGGGGGGTCTGAGCTGCGGGTTTGCAAGATCCTTCCAGAACCTCCCGACGAGGGCTGTGGATAAACTGATCCAAAAGATTGATCGTTTACGTTTATGCAGGTCACAGCGATATCGATCTTTGCCAGAACCTCCCCGTTTCGTCGGCGTGTCAGAGGTTCTGGATGTCGATCAAGGTTTAACCGCTTGACAGCCACACGCATCAGCCCCTCGAAGCCTCCCCGGGCATATATCGCCGTCACCTCACCATCATCCGTCGGATACGGACAGGCGCAGGCACAGTCCCCAGGAAGACCGACGATGACAAACCCACCACGGCTACGGATCAACAAACACGGCGTAGCCGTCCCCATCGGCCTGCCGAGCCGACCTGAACGGGCTCACGCACCCACGGCCTCCGCCCCAGCCATCAGCTGCCCCAGCACCGGCAACGGCTTGTTGGCCTCGGCCGCAGCGAGCCCATCCCAGCGCAGGGCCTCGGTCTCAACCGCCGGCAGGTGCGATCACCGTGGCCAACCGCACCGCGGGATGTGGATTGCCCAGCAGGTCCGCCCCGCAGCCGCAGCCGCCCCGCAGCCGCCGTCGGCACATCGCAAGCCCAGCGCATCCTCTACCGCCGTGCGCTGTGCCCCCTCGGTGACCTCCCCGGCTGGCGCGCACCAGCCACGCCCCGAGCGGCGAGATGATCTGATGGTGCCGGTGCCGCATGGAACCGCTCGACATACCGCAGCACCGCCTCGACCAGGTCCATCACCGTCACCGACCTCCTGCTCTCCGGTCACATCGAGCATCGCCGCGTGTATTTTCACGCGCGCGTGATGGATGTCGAGTGCGCGTGATCCCATCACGCGCGGCGCGTGTACACGCGGGACCGACCCTCGCCGTTAGCGACGAGAGGACCGTCGCCTCCGGCGAGGCGGCGTAGCAGTCGGGACGCCTGATCGGAGGACAGTGAACACAGGTTGGCCGCCTCACCGCGGGTGATCTGGCCATGAACATCCACGTATTTGATCACCATCTGTTCCTGCTGCGCCTGGTCGAACCCGTGGACCCGCACGTAGGCGGCGGGTTCGCGAAGCTCGCGGTACACCGCCGCGGTGAGATGCCAGGTGCGTCCCTTCCCGCCGCCGCGGGCTTCGACCAGGCCCCGGTCGACCATCCGCGCGAGTTGTCGGCGAGCCTCCGCCTCGCCCACCTGCAGCACGGCGGCAACCTCCTCGGTACGAAGCCGGCCGTGGTGTAGCAACTCGGTAACGATCTGCAGGTCCGGCAACATCAGCGGCTGGCCCTGGTGCTCCTGGCCGACGACGTAACGAATGAGCGAAAGATCTGCCTTGCCACCTGGGAGCAGCACCGCGACAGAACTATTGGTAGACCTCGTGTAGTCCGGCGGATTGTGGCCGAAACGCAGCTGCTCAGCAAAAATCCGGTTGATCCCACGACCGGTCCGCTCGACGATTCCCGCCCGTTTGAAAGCGTCGGCGATCCGCGGGTTGCGGGGGCGCGGTGACGCGACGAGGAAGTTGTCAACAGTGATCCCAGCCGGGAAGCCCCCGGGATTCGCGATCTCCAACTGCTCGTCCTGCCACTGGACGTGGACCGCGCCTCGGGCGGTGTAGTCCCGGTGGATCAGTGCGTTGGCAAGCGCCTCGCGGTAGGCCGTCTCCGAGTAGGCGGGAACGCTGACCCGGAGGAGGCCGAACTGGATCTCCTGCTCGGAGTTGCGGGCCCGGAACCGTGTGAGGAGCTCCTCGGCCAGGCGGAACAGCGGCCAGGCGAAGAAGTCGTTCACCTGGACCGCCAGGCCCCGCAATGCCTGGAAGGCCGCTTCGTGGGTCGGGCAGTAGCGGCGGATCGCCTCCTCCCGACCGAACAGGAGCAGCACACCCGCACAGACCGCGGTTGCGCCACCTCGCTGCTCAAGCAGGCCGAGAGCACGTGCGATATCTTGATCGTCCAGCTCGGCAAGCACCCGGTCGCCGTAGCCGGCGGATTCTCGGATCAGTCGACGGAACCGCTCGAATTCCAGCGGATCCAGGTCGTTCCAGCCCGCGTCGGGTACGGGAAGCACCGAGTAGTCCAGTGCTCCGCGGTCGATCTCGTGCGCGAGCATCTCATGCGCGTGGACCGGTACACAGGTTGGCTTGCCGTCGCCCCCGATGGCCCGCCGCTGATACATCCCGCGGGTAGTACCGACGATGCGCGGGCTGTTCTCCACCTGGACGCACAGGACTGGCCTCCCCTCGACCTCGACCGTGGAGACGGAGGTCTGCACGGGTGGCTGCGTCCAATTCGCGATGAGTGCCTGAAGCCGCTGCGGCTCCGTCCGATCGCCGTGCCGAGGCCGTGCGCCGGTGATCACGCCGGAGTCCTCAACTCCGAGGAGCAGCACACCGCCACGGCCGTTGGCGAGACAGACCACCGCCTCGATCAGCTCACGGTCGTCCAGGGAGTGGCGTTGCTCACTCTTGAACTCGACCGACAGCGTCCTGCCACCGTCGATCGCCGCACGGACCGCTGCCGCGTCGATCGGCGAGAAGGAGAGGAAGTGGCTGACCATCGAGCCCCTCCTCGCTGGCTGCCACCGGTCTGATCTTGCAGGCGTCAGATTACCTCTGCACCTCAGCCGCCGGACCGTCACGCCCTGGCAGGTCGGTCCGGTATCAACGCTCAGACCACGAGGTGGGTGACGCGGCCATCCGACCGGGCTCGCGGCGTTTGGCACGCAGCGCAGCTGCGTATTCGGCCCAGTCAGCGGGCTTGCTCGGGTAAGAGCGCCCGGCAATAGGGGCGTGGATCAAGGAGCGGGGCTGGGGTGCGTACATCGCAAGGCGGAGGAGGGAGCCACCCTGGTATTGGGTGGTGACCGACGACAACACAGCGAGGTGCGTGCCCCAGCCCCGCGACGCCGCGTCCCTATTGCCGGTCGCTCTAAGTCAGGTCCAGGTACCGCAGCCACGCCCGCAGGCTGCGGAACATCACAGTTACTGCCAGCAGGAGCGAGCCGCGACGGTAGCCCCTAA
>NZ_CAKJTL010000044.1:38426-39427 GCF_917627385.1 Protofrankia sp. CiT1 | reverse complement strand
CTCTAAGCCGGATCTACGCACCCATGCGGTGTAAGTCCTGGCCCGTCACCGACGGGTGGAGTCCCAGCGACCGAATGTTACGACTTACTTGAACGTAGCTCGCGTGACAATACGTGGCCTGACAGCAGGAAAAATGCGGCCGGGCAGCATTAGTTGCCATCATGATCGGCGCATGTTTGTTGTTAGGCACGCCGATCCGGGCGAAAACCGTACACAACAACAAACACACGCCGATCATGGACTGCGCACTGGTCACGGACCGGAGTCGCAACGCCTGTCCACTGCCCCGATATAGATCATCGGCAGTGTCGGATGGGGTCGATAAACCCCTGCCCTGCGACAGTGCATCGCGGAGAGGGCGCTCACCATGCAGGGGTTTCAATCCGACTCGGAAAGTTCCTGCTCTGCGACCTCCTGGCCCGGGCGCTTTACACCGGGCTCCTGGATGTTTCAATCCGACTCGGAAAGTTCCTGCTCTGCGACAGTACCACCGATCCTGGGGGGCCTGACCTGCGCGTTTGCAAGATCCTTCCAGAACCTCCCAGCGGTGGCTGTGGATAAACTGATCCAAAAGATCGATCGTTTACGTTTGTGCAGGTCACAGGGATATCGATCTTTGCCAGAACCTCCCCGGTTTGTCGGCGTGTCAGAGGTTCTGGATGTCGATCAAGGTTTAACCGCTTGACAGCCACACGCATCAGCCCCTCGAAGCCTCGCCGGGTATATATCGCCGTCACCTCTCCATCATCCTCACCATCGTCCGTCGGATACGGACAAGCACAGCCCCCAGGGGAGACCGGCGACGACCACCCACCACGGCTACAGATCAACAAGCACGGCGTAGCCGTCCCCATCGGCCTGCCGAGCCGACCTGAACCGGCTCACGCACCCACGGCACCGCCCGGCGGGAGTCGGTGTGCCCCGCGGCGGTCAGCGCCGCGCGCACTGCCTCCGGTGTGGCCACCACTGCCAGCGGCCCCGCTCCCGCCCCTGTTTCCACC
>NZ_CAKJTL010000044.1:20337-38234 GCF_917627385.1 Protofrankia sp. CiT1 | reverse complement strand
GCCCCGCTCCCGCCCCTGTTTCCACCCCGGCACCCGGGCCCGGCCAGCACCGCCTCCCGCAACGACCCCGACGCGGGCATGGCAGACTCACACACCGAAGCTCCTGCTTGGTTGAAGGCCCTGAGATCGGTGTCCGTCCGGTCGCTGCCCGGGTTCCGACCAGGGACGATGCCCAGTGACCGCGCCGACCGGTACATCATCTACCGAATCGAACATCAGTTCCACGAAGCGGGTGGGACCCGCGCACGCCGAACCCCCATACCTTGATCGTCGGACTATCGGAGACGGCTTTGCCCTCACGATTCGCCGATCCGTCGGTGTCCTGGTTGCCTGGGTGGGCTGGCAGTGACTTTCGAAGTAGTTTGAAACTATGTCTGCCGCGTTGGTGGTCGCGTTCTCCGATCTACTGAACAAGCCCAAGGACACCCTGGCCTCGATGGCCAGGTCCGGTGCGGTCGTGCTGCGGCTGCGCCGCCGCGACGCCGAGGACCTGGTCATGACCACCGCTTTCCGGCGCGAGCAGGAACACACCATCGTCTCCGCAGCCACCCGCCTGACCATGGTGCTGCTGCGCCAGGCCGACCAGCGGGGACGCGATCGGCTCCTGGAAGCCCTGCCCGAGGTGTTCACCTGGACACGGTTCCTGCCGGAGGGTGACCAGCGGCTGTTCCTCACCGAGTTCGCCGACACCCTGCGCGCCGTCGAGGATCTGGACAACCTCGCCCCGGTCGCACATCTGATCGAGGAGTGGAAGCACACGGCCGAGATCCACGCCGACCCGGACCTCGCTGCGATCCTCGCCCAGGACGGTGACGACTACGGGAGCGTGCCCGAACCGGATGTGGTTGCGTGAGCCCGAAACGCGGTGACCGGGTCGCCCCGCCGCCTGGCCCCAACGAATGGGACGTGATCTTCGGAACCGGTGAGGCTGGCAAGGGCTGGGACGAGCTGTGTGCCCAGGCCGCCGCCAACACCCGCCACGCCTAGTGGTCGCCGCCGGAAGTTAACCGGGGTATGTCGGATGCCAGGCGGATGCGTCGCGAGGCGGAGGAGGCCCCGGTAGCGGCGTTCTACCGGGGCCGACGACAACGACGCGAGGCGCCGCCTGGCGCCGGCAGGCCCTGGATGAACTTCCGGCGCCGACCACTAGCAGCTGATGCGCACTGACCCGGCTCCGGCGGTCGCGACCAGCCGACACCATCGACTCAGAGGCAGCTGTGCCACCGGCACCTACCGGGGCCGGCCGCTGCCGCAATGGCAGATAGAAGTCACCAGCGGCGGCCGGATCTGGTACCTCGTCGATACCGAACGGCGCCGGGTCATCGTCATGTACGCCAGTCCTCGCCATCCGAAAGCCACAGACTGACCGTGCCTGCGTCGTAACTGGTTAGGTATCTCGATCGTTTCGTGTTGTCGCAGGTCAGGTCATTTGAGTGACCGCTGCTGTGGCTGCGGGGTGCTCGCGGTGGGTGACCGCCCTGTAAGTTGATCACGTGCCGCCCGCCGATCAGCCCGCGCCGGGAGAAGACCAGCCGCTCCGCCGACGGTCAGGGGCCGGGCGAACCGATCGCCGCCAAGCCGTGCAGTAGCCGCCGCGGCCCCTCCCACCCGGCATTGCCACGGCCAAGCTCGTCACGGACCCGGGCCGAGATCATCCTATCGGAGCGTCGCTACGACCGTTTGACCCCGTCGTAGCTCACGTGACAATACGTGGCCCGACAGCAGGAAAAATGCGGCCGGCCAGCATTAATTGCCATCATGATCGGCGTATGTTTGTCGTTAGGCACGCCGATCCGGGCAAAAACCGTGCACAACGACAAACACGCGCCGATCATGGATCGCGCGCTGGTCACAGGCCGAAGTCGCAACGCCTGTCCACTGCCCAAATATAGATCACCAGCAGCGCCGAATGGGGTCGATAAACCCTGCCCTGCGACAGTGCATCGCGGAGAGGGCGCTCACCATGCAGGGGTTTCAATCCGACTCGGAAAGTTCCTGCCGTGCGACGCGGCATTGGTGTGGACGACGTACGGTGTAATGATGGTTTCAATCCGACTCGGAAAGTTCCTGCCGTGCGACTGGATATAGAGAGGCCACATATCCAGAAATTGCGGTTTCAATCCGACTCGGAAAGTTCCTGCCGTGCGACAGTACCACCGATCCTGGGGGGCCTGACCTGCGCGTTTGCAAGATCCTTCCAGAACCTCCCAGCGGGGGCTGTGGATAAACTGATCCAAAAGAATGATCGTTTATGTTTGTGCAGGTCACACAGATGTCGATCTTTGCCAGAACCTCGCCGGTTTGTCGGCGTGTCAGAGGTTCTAGATGTCGATCAAGGTTTAACCGCTTGACAGCCACACGCATCAGCCCCTCGGAGCCTCCCCAGACATATATCGCCGTCCCCCTCTCCTTGAGTTCAGCGAGCGCTACGCAGACCTGGTGATCGGCTCGTACGACTGAGTGGACCGGATCGTGCTCGATGCCTGCTTCTCGTCGGGGCACAACGCGGGCGGGTTCCGGGCCTGATGACGGCGACCGCACGGGTCTGATGACCGGCTGGATGACACCCCGCTGACGCGGATGGCGGGTCGACCCGCTCAACAGGCCAAGGCCTGAAACACAACCAACGGCGTGCCGGTCATCCTGCCATGGCGATCAGCAGGTCGTAAGCGCCGATCGGCTGGCCGTCCTTCTTCAGCGCGGCGCGTACCTGGCCGACGGGCGCCGCCGGCTGGTTCCTACCGTCCTCAAACAGTGGCACGCCGGCAAACCGGTCCAGCTCGGCGAACCACGCATCGACATCCGACGCGATCGGCTCCAGTAGCACGCCGCCTCCCACGTGTCGGACACGCACCCGGTCACCGGGCAGCCGAAATTCTTTCGGCAGCCGCACAGCCTGGCTCCTGCCATGCGTGAACAGCCTCGCGATCGCAGTCCCCGACACGGCACCCTCCCCGGATTCCTGGTAGCTACCAAGAGTAGACATCATCGGCGCTCGACGGCTCCGCACGGACAAGCTTGACCACCGCGGCGGAATCGAAATAGATCACCAGCGTTCGTGCTCGCGTGCCGCGGCCAGCTCCTGCGCGGTGTCAAGAGACGGATCACCCAACACGGGCGGCATCGGCAGCGGTTCGTCCGGCCCGATGGTGGGCGCGGTTGCCCGGCCCTGTGCAACGAGGCGTTCCAGCGCGGACAGCCGCTGGCTGGCCGCGTGGTCTGGATGAGCCGGGCGGGGGCCGGTCACGGGGCCGGTCACGGGGCCGGTCACGGGCCGCGGAGAAGGGATTCGAGCTCGGTTTCGGACAGCAGCGGCGGGCGGGCCACCTCACCTGAGCGGACGTACAGGAACGCCGCGTCCACCGCGTCCGGGCGCACCCCCCGCAACCGTGCCCAGGCCAGCCGGTAGACCGCCAGCTGCACCGCGTCGGCGTGCTGCCGGCCCGTCTTCCAGTCCACCACCTCCCAACGGCCGCCCCCGAGGTCGTACACCGCGTCGATGCGGCCCCGGACCGCCCGGCCCGCGATCAGCAGCTCAAACGGCGTCTCCACCGCGAACGGGCGCCGCCGGCCATACGGGCTGGCCAGAAACGCCGCCCGCCACGCCATGATGTCGCCGTCCGCCGGCATCTCATCGGTTACCTCGTCCATTGCCTCGTCCGCGGCCCCCGGCAGATCCTCGGGATCAAGTAGCGGGACCTGCCCGAAGACGTCCTCCACCCAGGCGTGGAACGCCGTGCCCCGACGTGCCAGCGGTGCCGGGCGCCGCGGCATCGGGCGGGCGAGGTCGCGGGCCAGCCCCGCCGGATCAGACCGCAGCCGCACCACCTGGGAGGCGGTGAGCGCGTGCGGCAGCTCCACCGTGCGGGACGGCCGCCGAGCGCGGCGAGCCTCTTCCAACAGCAGCTCGACATCGCGGTCGAGTTCGGCCAGTGCCTGCCGTTCCGCCGGAGCCATCGCGGTAAGATCGTCCGCGGGCAACGGCCGCCCCGCGGCCAGGGCGGTCAGATGCGTGGTGACCCGCTCGGCGACGGCACGGCGGCGGGCAGCGGACGCGGGCTCGTACGGTAGCGGCCAGTCCAGCTCTTCCATACCGGTGAGCTGCGGGTTGGTCTCATCCTCGGATGGTCTCGGCGCCCACGCCGCGACTGTGCCGTGACCGGCGCGCACATGATCGTACAGTTCGCCGAGGAAGACCGACGGCCCACGCAGCCGACGTTGCGACGGCCCCCACCAGTGCCCGCTGCCGAACAACACCGACTTGGCCCGAGTGAACGCGACATAGCCGAGGCGGCGTTCCTCCCGTTCCAGGTAGCCGTCACAGTCGGCGGCGAACTCGGCGAGGTCGGATTTTCCGTGGCCACGCAGCACAGGCAGCTCGTCGGCGTCCCCGCGCAACGGCGTGGGCAGCACCGACGGAGACGTGGTCCACTTCGACCGGACGGTAGTGATCGGAAAAACCGTGTGGCTGAGATTCGGCACGGCCACGACCTCCCACTCCAGCCCCTTGGACTTGTGGATGGTCATCAGCTGGACCGCATCCGCGCCGGAGGGGCTGGTCGCGTCCAGACCGCGCTCGTGTTCCCGCGCGGCTTGCAGGAACGCCAGAAACGCGCGGACCGAACCGTCGTTGTCCAGGCCGGTGAAGCCGGCCGCGACGTCGACGAACGCGGCGAGGTTGTCACGGCGGCGGGCTGTGACCGCCTCGCTGCTCGCCGCCAGTTCCACATCCAAGCCGGTGACCTCGATGATCCGGTGGATGACGTCCAGCAACGGCTCGTCGATATGAACGCGCAGGTGACGCAGGTCCGCGCCGAGCATCCGCAGCCGGGCCCGGCCCTGAGCCGACACCTGCGGACCCGGGTCGTCCAGTACGTCGGCGAGCGCGACCACATCGCAGGGGTCGATCCCGAGAACCGCCTCGTCAAGCGCATCCGGCCCCTGTCCGCCCATCGGCCGCTCGGATCCCGGCTGGTCGGATCCCGGCTGCTCGAGGAGGGCGGGGCGCCCCGCCCCGGCGCCGGCGGCCTCGCGCGCCGCACGCCCGAGCGCGGCGAGATCACGACGGCCCAGGCGGACCCGCGGGCCGGTGAGCAGCCGGGTCAGGGCCGCGTTGGCCGTCGGGTCGTCCAGTACCTCCAGCGTCGCGATGACATCGGCGACCTCCGGCAGGCTCAGCAGACCGCCAAGGCCCACGACCTCCACGGGCAGCTCCCACGCAAGCAGCGCCGCATACAGCGCGGGGACGTCACGGCGCGCCCGCACGAGTACCGCGCACTCCCCGGGCCTGGCCCGCCCGGTGGTGACGACCTCCCGAAGCGTCGCCGCGACCCAGCGAACCTCCTGCGACCAGGTTGGATGCAGTGCCACCACCGTTTCACCGTGATCGGCGACATCGTCCCTCGGGCGCAGCCGCGCGACGCGGTGGCGGGCCCGCAGACCAGCCGCCACCGCGTTGGCCAGGCTCAGCAGCCGCCCGCCGCTGCGCTGGTTGACCGACAGCTCATACACCCGCGCCGGCCCGCCGTCACGGCGCGGGAAATGCGCCGGAAAGCCGTCGAGGTTCGCGACGGACGCGCCACGCCAGCCGTAGATCGCCTGACACGGGTCACCGACGGCGGTCACCGGATGACCACCGCCGAACAGGCCGGCGAGCATCCGCCGCTGCGCCACGGACGTATCCTGGTACTCGTCCAGCAGCACGACCCCGGCCCGGGAACGCTCCAGCGCACCGACCTCCGGCACCGTGTCGGCCAGCCGGACCGCGTGGCGGACCAGGTCACCGAAGTCGATGGCGTCACGCTCGCGTTTGGCCGCGCGGAACTCCGCGACCATCGCGCTGAGCTCCTGACGGGACCGGGCGATCAGGGCCATCCGGTCGAGTGCGTCGACATGGCCCTTGGTGCGCGGCCGTTCCCGTTCGGCGGCGAGCACCGTCTCGATCTCGGCCAGCCAGTCACGGTCGAAACCGACCAGTTCCCCCGGTTCGACAAGGTGCTCGCCGCATTCCGCGTCAAGCGCGATGAGGTCGCCCACGAGCATCGACAGCGGTCTGCTCAGCGCCGTGACCGGTCCGCGGTGGCGACGCAGTACCCGCCCGGCGAGCTGGTAGCGGGTGGCATCGGCAAGCAGCGTGAAACCGGGCTCTAGGCCGAGCCGCAGCGCGTGGTCTGTGACCAGCCGCTTCGCGAACGCATGGTAGGTGGACACGACCGGTTCGCCCGCGCCGGCCTCACCCTCGGCACCCGTGACACCCGATTTTTCCAGGCCACGGCGGATCCGGTCCGTGAGCTCACCCGCGGCCTTGGTCGTGAAGGTGAGCCCGAGCACACCGTCGGGCGCCACCTGGCCGGTCGCGACCAGCCACACGACCCGGGCAGCCATCACCGAGGTCTTGCCCGAGCCAGCGCCGGCAACGATCACCCCGGGCTCCAGCGGAGCGGTCGCCGCGGCGATCTGTTCGTCGGTGAACGGCACGCCGAGTAGATCACGGAGGTCTGTCGGTGCCGGTGCCGGCGCTGGCCCTGCCGGCCTGGCCGCGGCGGCGGCGGCCACGGTCATGTGATCACCTGCTGTCCCTCGTCCTGGGCCGGGCAGCAACGCCGGAACGCGCATGTCGGGCAGGCTGTGCCGGGACGCGGTGGGAAACGCTCCGCGTCGATGTGCTCGACAGCCTCTGACAGCAGCTCCTCCACCCAGGTGGGACCGTCGACCGGCAGCGCATCCTGGCGTTGGACCTTCGGCGCCCGAGCCGGCGGATGCCCGGCGGCCTCCCCGGCCGGGCCTGCTGGCGCCGGGGGCTGCGCGGGCGCCGAGGGCGCGTCAAGGCGCAGGTGCACCAGTTCGGCTCCGCCGGGCTCGGCTCGGGCCCCATCGGCTGTCGACGCCACCGCCCCATCACGCACAGCAACCTGATAGATGCCGAGCTGCGGATGACGCGCCACGTCCGAACTGGACAGAGCCGTCCGGCCCGTCTTGAAGTCGACGACATGTACCCGGCCGTCGTCGTCAAGCTCGATACGGTCGATGAAGCCACGTAGCTTCACCGTTCGACCGCCCACGACGATGTCGCAGCTGAACGGGACCTCGCTCGCCACCAACCGCCGGTTGCGGGTGGCCGTGTGCCACCTCAGGAACCGGGCCAGCGCCTGGCGTGCCGCCGCGCGCTGCTGCTCGGAGCGCCACGGCGCCTCGTAGGCGAGATGCCGCCACACCCGGTCCAGGCGGGCGTCGAGCGCGTCGAGATCGGGAGCGGTCCGCCCGGTCGCGACCTCGTCCGCGAGCGCATGCACAACCTTGCCGAAGCCCATGTCGGAGTTGCTCGCGGCCTGCGCATGTGCCTCGTGCTCAAGGAACCAGCGCATCGGGCAGGTCGACAAACCGGACAGCGACGACCCCGACAACCGGATGGGGGCGCCCACCGCGACCACCGGTACCTCACCAGCGGTCACCTCGGCCAGCCCCCACCAGCGGCCCGGACGGGCGGACGCCACGAGCGGGCGGCCCGCGTCATCAACCGCGGACGCGAGCCGCGCGAGCCGGGCCGCGGCGGCCTCCCGCAGCGCCGGTGTGGAAGCCGGGTCGACGGCGGCCCGGCGCAGCGCCGCAACCGCCGACGACAGTGTCAGGGGACGGGCCAGCCGGGACCGCTGCGTGGTCACCGACACTCCGAGCGGCTCCGCGTCGCACAGTTCGCGGAAGAACCGGCTCGGGCTCACACCTTGATCATCAGCGGCGTCGACAGCTGTGACGACGAGCCGGCGCCGTGCCCGGGTCAGCGCGACATAGAACAGCCGGCGTTCGTCCGCGAGAAGTTCGGCGCGGGTCGCGGGCTCCCGCATCCCGCCGAGCTCGGGACGGTCCAGCCGTTCGGACTCCAGCAGCGAGTGGCGGGTCCGCAGGTCCGGCCACTGCCCGTCCTGGACACCGCAGACGACCACGACGTCCCATTCCAGGCCCTTGCCGCGATGGGCGGTCAGCAACCGGACGGCCCCCGCACGCGCCGGACGTTCGGCAAGGGTGTCGCCGGTGACCTGCTGCTGTTCCAGCTCGTCCAGGAGCGGGCCGATGCCGGTACCGGGACCGCGCCGCGCGCTGGACCGGCCGATGGTCGCGAACAGCGCGACCACGGCATCCAGATCACGGTCTGCCGCCCGGCCGGCCGCCCCGCCCGCGGCGGACGCCCGTTCCAACCGGGCGGGCCAGCTGGTGCCCGACCACAGCAGCCACGCGACGTCCTCGGGCGCGCCACCGCGCTTGAGCAGCGCGCGAGCGGATCGCAGCAGCTCACCGAGGCGACGAGCCGGACCCGCGACGTGGTCGGGGACCATCGGCAGGGCGCGGTCGGGGTCGGCGACCGCCAACCGGATCAGTTCCGCCGACGGCGACGGCACGGCTGGGGTGGCCGCCCCCGGGACGCTCGCGGCGCGGTCGATCGCGCGCAACGCCCGGCCCAGCGCCCGCAGCGTGGTCGGGTCGGCACCGCCCAACGGGCCTGTCAACAAGATCCGTACCGTCTCGGCGGTCAGCTCGCGGTCGGGGTTGTCGACGCAGCGCAGCGCCAACAGCAGCGGCGCGACCGCACCGTCACGGGCAAGCGGCAGCTCGTCGCCACCCACCTCGACCGGCACGCCCGCCGCGGTGAGCATCCGCCGCAGCGGCGGAACGGACCGGGCCGCGCTTCGCACCAGTACCGCCATGCGGTCCCACGGTGTGCCGTTCTCCAGATGCTCCCGGCGCAGCAGGTCGGCAACGCCTTCGGCCTGGGCGCCCTCGGAGGTGTACAGCCGGGCCTCGACGCGTTCTGTGCCGGGCTTGTCGGGGCCGCCCGCCGCGATCAGATCCCGATGCGCGCGCAGATGTTCGGCGGGCAGGCCTGTCGCGGGGATGCGGTCCGCCACCCGCCGGCTGACGGCGAGCGCCACCGGCCCCAGCCGGCGGCAGCGCCGCAACGCCACCACTTCGGCGGGACGCCCGTCGGCATGGGGGAACCGGGTCGGGAACTCCAGCAGCCCACGCACCTCTGCCCCGCGGAAACCGTAGATCGACTGGTCCGGGTCGCCAACGGCGACGAGGTCCGCGCCGCCACCGGCGACGGCCCGCAGCAGCCGCTCCTGTGCGGGGTCGGTGTCCTGGTACTCGTCGACGAAGACAGCGCGGTAACGACGACGCAGGCCAACGCCGACATCGTCGTCTTCGGCGACGGCTGCCGCCTGTTGCACCAGTTCGGAGTAATCAATCATTCCTTCAAGATCAAGAGCGTCAAGATAGTCAGCGTAGAAGGTCGCCATCGCGGCCCAGTCGTCCCGGCCGGTCCGCCGCGCGAGCGCCGCGAGCGCATCCGGGCTCAGCCCCGTCTCCCTGGCCCGGGCAAGCATGGCTCGCACCTCCTCGGCGAAGCCCCGGGACGTGAGGCAGCCCGCGAGCGCGGCCGGCCATCGCGGCCGGCCCACCTCCACCGTCCCGGCAAGGAGATCGCGGAGCTTCGTGTCCTGCTCGGGGCCGGACAGCAACCTCGGTGGGGCGCCGCCAAGGCCCGCCGGCCGGCCCAGCCGCAGGACGGCGTAGCACCAGGCGTGGAAGGTCCAGGCCAGTGGGGCGCCGACAGCGGCGCGCAGCCGCCGGGTGATGCGTTCGCGCAGCTCCTGCGCGGCCCGCCGGCTGAAGGTCAGTACCAGGATGCGCTGCGGGTCAAGGCCGTCCTCCACCCGCCGGACCACCGCCTCGACGATCGTGGTCGTCTTGCCCGTGCCCGGCCCGGCCAGGACGAGCAGCGGACCACCGGTGTGGGCGACGACGCGGGCCTGATCGGTGTCGAGGACCGGCGGGCGCGACGGCGGCGGCGGGGTCCGCACGAGCCGGTAGACCGGCGGGCCCGCCATGGCCGGGACCGCATGCGTCTGCTGCCGGGGAACCCCGGCGGCGTCCGGTTGGGCTGTCACGCGCACAGCACACCACGCGCCACCGACAGAACCGGACGATTCCCGCCGGGGCGCCGGGGCCGGGTGCTGTTAGAGCGTGTTTGAGATCGGGCTTTCGATCAGTGAGCCGCGTCCAGGCGCCCCCTGGCAAGGCGGAAGGCCGAAGCGATACGGATGAGTTGTATCGGTTTGGCCGACAACGCGGCCAGGGGGCACCTGGGCGCGTTGAGCCGGAATGACGATCTCAAACGCGCTCTTAGCCAGCTGTCCGGCCGTCCCAGCGGGCCACGGCCAGATCCACCCGCCCCCCGCCGGGAAGCAGCGCCGTGCCCTCAGCGGCCAACCGTCGCAGCGCCTCGCCCGGGGCGTTCGGATTCGGCTCGCCGGTGGACCGCAGCACCCGGTGCCAGGGGATGTCGTCGTCATGCCCGTGCCGGGAGAGCACCGCGCCGACCGTTCGGCCCGTTCCCGCACCCACGTACTCGGCGACATCGCCGTAGGTCATCACCTTGCCGCGGGGGATGCGGGTGACCGCGGCAAGGACGGTCATCGCGTACGGGCTCGGCCGGCCACCAACGTTGATCCGGGTGGCGAGGCCCGCGGACACGCTGAGCGGCGGCTGGTGTCGCCGCCCTTCCCCGATCATCACCCTGCCTCCAGGCCCCGTCCGTCCCAGGGGCCTGCCGCCCGGATCCCGCGGGCCTGTCCCCGGCTTCAGCTTGACAGCGGTACTTCGGATTGGCAGCAGGAGGGGCCGGTCCGCGCGCGGTGGTCAGCCGGACCGCCGCGACGGCACTCCGGCTGGCCGGTAACACAAGGTCGAGCGCGCCGGGACTCGCCGGAGCCGCCCAGGCCGGCCCGTTGCGTCCCTACGCCTGGCCATCGGGGCGGACACGCCAGACCCGCGTGGCCGTCCGCGGGAGTGCCACTATCGTCGTGTTTCGCGGCGAACAATCCCCGCCTGCCACAGCCTGCCCGTCATAGCCTGCCCGCCCGCGACAGGCGGCGCCCGCGGCGGCCCGCGTTGTTCCAGCATCCGCATGACCAGCACATCCCTGGGGGGAATGCATGACCGAAACCGGAGTCGACCCGGCCGCGCACTGGGTCGGCCCAGCCACGCGGCCGGACACCTACGTGCTGAAGGAGACGATCGGGCGGGGCAGCGAGGGCGAGGTGTGGCGGGCGGAGCTGCCCCTGTCGACCGAAGGGCGCGCCACCGTCGCGGTCAAGACCATGTTCCGGCCGCCGAGCGATGAGGCCTGGGAGAAGCAAAGCCGGCTGCTGACCACCCTCAGCCACCCCGGCCTGGTCCGCGTCACGAGCATGTTCATCGGGCCGTCCTGGCATCTTGCCGGTGCGGCCAGCCCGAACACCCGCGTGGGCTACGTCGTCATGGACTTCGTCGAGGGCATGACGCTGCGTGAGTGGTGGGACGAGAACCCCGACGCCCGGGTCAGCGAGCGGATCCGCAAACTGCGTACCGTCGCCGCCGCGCTCGACCACATGCACTCCGGCGGCCAGACCGTGCAGGGAGTGGCACACGGCGACGTGAAGCCGTCGAACATCGTGGTCCGCGGTGACGGCGTCGCCGTCCTGGTCGACCTGGGCCTGGCCCGGCTCACCGACGGGACCGGGATCGCCGGCCGCACCGCGCCCTATGCCGCGCCCGAGCTGCGGGTGGTTGACCCGATCCCGACGCCGGAGGCGGACAGGTTCGCCTTCGTGGTGACCATGGCCGAGGTCCTGCTCGGCCATCTGGTGCCCCGGGTCGAGGGACTGGGCTGGGTCGACGTGGCCGCGCTTGAGGAGGCGCTGAACCGCAGCCCGCGTACGGCGACCCGGCCGGCGCTGGTCAAACACATCCTGGACGCGCTGGCCGCCGACCCGCCCGCGGAGCGCTGCCGGCCCGCCGCCGTCGGGCTCACGGCGGCGGGCGGCACCGGACCGGCGGCCCGCTCCGACTGGCTCTCCGCCTGGCTCGACTCCGCGACGGAGACGCTGTCGCACGTCACCAGCACAGCCGGTGGCCTCGCGTCACCGCTTCCCCCGCCCGCGCTGGCCACGGGCGCTTCGGCGGACGCGACCGCGCTCTCGTCGCCGCGCGGCGTCCCGGCCGGCGGCTGGACGGCGCCCGCGCGGACCGGGACGGGCCCGGACGTCCCGGCGTCGGCGCTTACCGCCGCCGCGAACCAGCCCCCGTCCCATCCTGGAGCCACCCCGCCACCCGGCGGCGGCCCGGTGCCATCACCGAGCCGCAAGCGGTGGCCGTTCGCCGCGGCGGCGGCCGTGATCGTCGTCATCCTCGCGATCGTCGTGCCGCGGCTGCTCAGCGGCGGCAGCCCCGGCCCCAGCACCCCGGTCGCCCAGGAATCGAACAGCGCCTTTCCCGGGACGACCGGCCCGGCAACGACTGACCAGGCGACAACCGGCCCGGCGACGACCGCCTCGCCCACAACCGGTCCCGGGACAACCGAGCCGGCTCCCCCGGGAACAACCAGCCCGGCCACACCGTCCAACGCGCCGCAGGCCGCCGGGACGACCAACCTCTCCTCGATCAAGCCGGTCGGCACCGTGGCCGTCGTCGTGAGTACCGGGCCGGAGCAGATCGGGACAACCACCTACCCGTTCAGCGTCCGTCTTACCTGCAGCGGTTCTTACAATCCCAGCGTCACCTACAACGTCGCGGGGTATGCGTTCCTGGACGCGGTGATCGGCGTTCCCAATGACGCCACCAATGCGGCGGGTAACACCACGGCTCTCACGTTCGTCAAGGACGGCTCGACCCAGCTGGGCTCACCGATCAACATCGCTCTCGGGCAACCACAGCGGGTTCACCTGGACCTCCAGAGCGCCCAGCAACTGGTAGTCAAGTGCAGCCCCACTGTCAACGCCACCCACCAGGTGACCAACATGGATATCGCTATGGGTAACGCGACCATCGGCCCTGGAACCTCGGTCGCGGGCGGTACCAAGTCGCCCTGACGACCGGCCTGGACAAGGCGGGCCGGTAACCCACCGGCCCGCCTCACCCGCCGACGGCGCGGTGCGCGGAAGGCTGGCAGCGGACATGTGCCCCGGGCAGCGGACAGCCGCGGCCGGCTCCCACGTCTCGACAGCACCAATACCATCCACATAGTAACTATCTGCTACCATCGGGATCCTGGCGGCGCCAGCGGTCAGTACACCGGCAGTGACTTGTCGACCTGGGTCGCCCAGGCGGTCACACCGCCTTGGACGTGCACCGCCGAGGAGAAACCCGCGGCCTTCAGCGTCGCCAAGGCCTCCGCCGACCGCACGCCGCTCTTGCAGTAAAGGACGACCCTGCGGTCCTGCGGCAGCTCGGAAAGGTGTGCGGGCAGCTCGCCCTTGGGGATGAGGCGCGCCCCAGGGATGCGGACAATCTCCCACTCGGCCGGCTCCCGGACGTCGACCAGCTCGATCGGCTCGCCGCGGTCAAGCCAGTCCTTCAGCTCGGCGGCGAGGATCGTCGAGCCGGCCACCGCCTGCTGGGCCTCGTCCGAAACGACCCCGCAGAAGGCCTCGTAGTCGATCAGTTCGGTGATGCTCGGGTTCTTGCCGCACAGCTCGCACTCGGGATCCTTGCGCACCTTGATCAGACGGTAGCTCATCTCGAGCGCGTCGTAGACCATGAGGCGACCGACCAGCGGGTCGCCGATCCCCGTCAGCACCTTGATCGCCTCGGTCGCCTGGATCGACCCGATCGACGCGCACAGCACACCGAGGACACCGCCCTCCGCGCAGGACGGCACCATGCCCGGCGGCGGCGCCTGAGGGTAGAGGCAGCGGTAGCACGGGCCGTGCTCGGCCCAGAAGACGCTCGCCTGGCCGTCGAACCGGTAGATCGACCCCCAGACATACGGCTTGCCGAGCAGCACGCAGGCGTCGTTGACCAGATAGCGGGTGGCGAAGTTGTCCGTACCGTCCACGATCAGGTCGTACCGGCTGAAAATCTCCATCACATTGGTGGTGTCCAGCCTGGTCTCGTGCAGGACGACGTCCACGTAGGGGTTGATCTCGCGGACGCTGTCACGGGCCGACCGCGCCTTGGAGCGTCCCACGTCCGACTGCCCATGGATGATCTGACGTTGCAGGTTGGACTCGTCCACCGTGTCGAACTCGGCGATGCCGAGCGTCCCCACCCCGGCGGCGGCCAGGTACATCAGGGTCGGCGAGCCCAGCCCGCCGGCACCGACGGCCAGCACCTTCGCGTTCTTCAGCCGCTTCTGGCCGGCCATCGCGACGTCCGGAATGATCAGATGCCGGGAGTACCGGCGGACCTCGTCGATGCTCAGGTCGGTCGCGGGCTCGACCAGGGGCGGCAGGGACACGATCTCTCCTCGCGGTCGCAGCGCTGAATCCATACATCCGACAACCTCGTCGACCCCATCGTCGCAGGCTACGAACGCCCTCGTACAAGATCGCCCGATTGGGCCGCGCCGCGCGCCCGGTCGACGGGATCGCCAGCCAGCACAGCGCACGAGCGGGCACGGCTGTTCCCCGGCCAGCGGTCGGGAACGGGACCGCTCCAGACAGGCTTCGTGCACGGCCCGCGCCCGCGGCAGGTTCTCAGAGCGCCCGAGGATAGGGCGTTCGATCAGCGAGCGGCTCATCCGCGCCCGGTCCGGCAAGGCGGAGGAGGAAGGCGCCCTGGTGGTGGGCGCCGACTGACGACAACGCGGCCGGGCGGGACGCGGGGAGCCGAGAGCCGGACAGTCCTATTCTCGGGCGCTCTTAGGCGCTGCGGCGGCGGCTTGCCGAACCCGTGGACCTCGCCGTGGCCCCCACCTTCTTCGCGCGCGTGCCGCGGCCGCCCGTGGCTTTCGGCTGGGTTTCCGCGTCCCCGCCGCTGGCACCGTCCCCGCCAGCAGCACCGTCCCCGCCAGCAGCGCCGTCCCCGCCGCTGGCACCGTTCCCGCCAGAACCCACGCCGTGCGCCATCGAACCTGTGTCCGGGGTGGTGCCGCTCGCGCCCGCGCCGGGCTCGGTGCCGGCGCCCGACCGCGCGCCAGCCCGGTTCCCCCGCGCCACCGCCACGCTGGCCGTGAGCACGCTCACCAGATCACCCGCGGCGCTGACCGGCTGTCCCTCACCCGGCGGGGTCACCATCTCGTTCCCGGACACCTTCGCCTCGATGACGGCCTGCAACGCCGCCCGGTACCCGTCGGTGTACGGGGTCGGGTCGAAGTCCGCGGACAGCGTGTCGATCAGCGCCTGCGCCATGATCAATTCTTGCGGTCGAAGATCAACATGATCAATCAGGAACGGGAACTCCGGGGCACGCACCTCGTCCGGCCAGATCATCGTGGACAGGACGAACACCCCGTCGCGAACCCGCATGGTCGCCAGTTGCTCGCGCTGGCGAAGAGCGACCTTGACGAGCGCGATCCGCCCCGACTCCTCGAGCGCGTCCCGCAGGACCACGTACGGCCTGATCCCGGTCCGATCGGGCTCGACGTAGTAGCTCCTGGCGAAATAGATCGGGTCGACCTGCCCCGGCGGGACGAACTCCAGCACGTCGATCGTGTGGGAGGTCGACAGCGGCAGGTTCGCGAAGTCCTCATCGGTGAGCACGACGGTCTCCCCGGACGGCAGCTCGTACCCCTTGGCGATCTCAGAGTACGGAACTTCAGCCCCGTCCGCCGCGGCCACCCGCTTGTAGCGGATGCGGGATCCGTCGTCGCGTCTCACCTGATGGAACGACACGTCCCGCTCTTCGGTGGCCGAGTAGAGCCTGACCGGAATCGAGACAAGACCGAAGGAGATCGCGCCTTTCCAGATCGATCGCACGCCCGCCCCTTACCGTGAGTATTAATATCTTCACGGAACGTTCCAATTTGCATGATCCCTGAATCGCCGATTTCCCTAAAAATCACGATTCATGCACAACAAAAACACTCGCATCACAATGCTCTCCCACTCCGGCGAAGTATGGAAGGCGTATGGGTACAAGAGATGGACCCATGGCAGGCATCCGGGCACCGGGCCCGGCCCGATCGGGCAGCAGCCAGCCGGCGAACGGCTCATCGGGCGCGGGCCGACCGGACCGGATACCTACGCCAGCTACCTGCACCAGTGAACCGACCCGCCAGCGGCGCCGCCCATCAGGACAAAATGCCGTACCCGATGGCCAGTCATGATCTTTTTCGATCAGGCGATCAGGCGATCAGGCGATCAGGCAGCGTGTCTCCACCGGCACGCACCGATCATGCCGCGGGCAGCGGGACCCGCCCGGTCGTTTCCACCCCGCCGCCCGGGACGGGGCCGCGTTCTGCCAGCATCCGGCTGACCTGGTATTCATGGTGGGCGACATACCGGATCGAGTCGAAGAACACGGCGATCTTTTTGCCCCTTTGCCAGGTGCGGCCGGCGCGGAGATGCAAAGTTCCAAGACGTCCGCGCGGCCACCGCCTACCGACAGGCGATCACAAGCCGCAGGCGCTGACAGGAGGAAGCCATGAGCTCACCGACGGACCTCCCGCTCGATGTGCGTGACATTCTCGACCGTCCGGATGTGCCCGACGCCGATGCCGCGGAGCAGGCTCGCGAGATCTCGACCCGTGAACCGCCGGTGCCGCCGTCCGCATGGGCCTTCCCCCTCGAGGTTGCCGAGTACGACGCGGCGCAGCAGCGCATCGCCGTGGAGGACGAGGACGAGGACGAGTACCGGTAAGAACGACCGGCCGAAGACGGCGCAGCCAAGATTTTTCCTGCGCCGCCCACGGCCCCCGCATAAAAATCTTCAATCTGGCTCGGCTCGACCCGCCGATCAGGGTCCTGCCATGTGGGAAAGTAGCTGGCGAATGTGCCGATGGGCAGCGAAGGAGGTGCGCCGGTGACCGTCGGGCCGTCCGCACCGCAACCGCGGACAGGCAAGACCGCACGGCTGCCCCGGACAGCACGCAGGTTCCAGCTGCTGGGCGCCGCGCGCGAGGTCTTCGTTGCCCAGGGCTATCACGCGACCGCGATGGATGAGATCGCTGAGCGTGCGGGCGTCAGCAAGCCCGTGCTCTACCAGCACTTTCCCGGAAAACTTGATCTTTATCTGGCGCTGCTGGACGAGCAGGCCTACTCACTTCTGTCAAGCGTCCGCCGGGCGCTTGCCTCCACCACCGACAACCACACCCGGATCGCCCGGTCCATCGCGGCCTACTTCGACTTCGTCGACGATCCCAGCGGGGCCTACCAGCTCGTCCTCGAGTCCGACCTACGCAGTGAGCCCGCCGTCCGCAAGCGGGTGGAGAACAGCTTCACCGAGTGCGCGAACGCCATCGCCGCCGTCATCGCCGCGGACACCGGTGTCGGTCCCGGCGAGGCCGAGCTGCTGTCCATCGGGCTGGTGGGTCTCGCCGAGACGGGAGCCCGCTGGTGGCTGGTCACCGGCGGGACGGTGGAGAAGGAGCGCGCTGTGGCAACCATGGTCGAGCTCGCCTGGCGAGGCCTCGCCGGCTACCCGCGCCGCAACGTCGACGACGCCGACCCCGCGTCACCGGACCATGCCGACGAGCGGGAGGACTGACGCGCGGGAGGACTGACGCCTCCAGCGAACACGGCCGGGCCGCCTACCCCCCCGCCCGCCGCAGGCCCTATCGTGGCGACAGATCGCGCCAAAGCGCGATTGCCCTGGCTGGTCAATCGAACGCGGAGGTCATCGCTGGTGGAGGTCAAGATCGGCATCCAGAACGTCGGGCGTGAGCTGGTAATCGAAAGCAGCCAGTCGTCGGCGGATGTGGCCCAGGCGGTCGCTGACGCGATCGGGTCGGAGCTGGGCCTGCTCACGCTCGTGGACGAGAAGAGCCGTCAGGTCATCGTCCCGGTCGCGAAGCTGGCCTATATCGAGATCACCGAGGCCGAGACGCGTCGGGTTGGCTTCGGCTCGCTCTGAACTCGGTCAGTGCCGAAGCGGACCGCCACCTCAGCTAGTGGTCGCCGCCGGAAGTTCGTCCAGGGTCTGCCGGC
>NZ_CAKJTL010000044.1:0-19983 GCF_917627385.1 Protofrankia sp. CiT1 | reverse complement strand
GTGGTGGCCGTCACGCGGCTGCGAACAGGCGTCCGCGCTGCGTGATGCCGGGGAGCGGGAAAGTCCTCGGCATCACGCTGACAGGCCGAGCGCTTCCATCCTCGCCGCGTGCGCCTGGGCGATCCGATCGAACATGTCCACCAACGCCTGTAGGTCACCCATGCCGGCCAGGAGGCCGGTCAGCGCCTCCCGGTCCACCGCCACCCGCTGGGCCTGGGTCAGCGCCTCCCCCATCAGCCGCCGGGCCCACAGCGCGAGCCGGCCAGCCACAGTCGGATTCGCCTCGATCGCGGCACGGACGCGCTCTACCGCAAACGCCGCGTGCCCCGTGTCGGCCAGGACGTCGAGGACCAGTTCGCGGGCGTCGGGTGCGAGCACCGACGCGATCTCACGGTAGAAATCGGCAACGATGTTGTCACCGACATACACCTTGACCAGGCTTTCCAGCCAGTCCGCCGGCGCGGTGAGGTTGTGGAAAACCGTCAGCGGGACCACGAACGGCCCCATGGCCTCCTCGGGATCCGCGCCCATGCGCAGCAAATGCTCCTGAACGGTCTCGAAATGCGCGAACTCGGCCGCCGCCATCCGGGCGAGAGCGATCTTGTCCAGCAGCGTGGGAGCCATCCGCGCGTCCGTGGCCAGCCGCTCGAACGCGGTCAGTTCACCGAAGGCCAACAAACCCAGCAGATCGATGACGGCGATCCGGGACGCGGCAGCCCGATCGGATACACCCGTCCTGTCCGTCATCGCTGACCACCTCAGTATCGCCCGGCACGAACCGCCCCGAAATATGTCGACAGGATGGCACGGCCAGAACGCCTGCTGGCGCAGGCATTCGCGGCGCGTCATCCCCTGGCCGGCACCCACCCCACCGAAGGTCATTGTGCCGGAACATGTCGCGGAGGCCCATCCTCAGGTTATCCTTGTCATCAGCCGGGGGTTGACAAGACCACTTCCGGCCCGCGCGGGCGTCGCCCCACCCCGGGTCAGCGGACCCCGCCGGTAGATATCGCGAGCGGGTGCGGCGTCGGATCCCGCTCATAGCAGACCAGGAGCATCCCGCTGTCCGTTTCGACTGAAACCACCGCACCCCCGCACGAGGAGCCCACGAACTTTCCCAGCACCGGCAGGACGGTGGCCTCAGCCGCCGCCGCGTCGGCGCCCGGTTTCGCGGCTCTCGGTGTCCGCGAAGAGATCGTCGAGGCTCTGCGTGACCAGGGCATCATCTCCCCCTTTCCCATCCAGGAACTGACGCTCCCCCTCGCGCTGGCTGGCTCCGACCTCATCGGCCAGGCCCGCACCGGGACCGGCAAAACCCTCGCCTTCGGCATCCCGCTCGTGCAGACCGTAACCAGCCGCGCCGAGGGCGCCACCGGGCGCCCCCAGGCTCTGGTGGTCGTTCCCACCCGTGAGCTGTGCGTTCAGGTCGCCGCTGACATCGGCCGGGCTGGCGCGCACCGCGATCTGCGGGTGCTCTCGGTCTACGGCGGGCGTGCCTACGAACCACAGCTGGCGGACCTGCGCTCGGGCGTGGACATCGTCGTGGGTACCCCTGGCAGGCTGCTCGACCTGGCCCGCCAGAACGCCCTGGCGCTCACGGCGGTGCGCATGCTCGTTCTCGACGAAGCCGACGAGATGCTTGACCTCGGCTTTCTGCCGGATGTCGAGCGCATACTCGCCCAGATCCCCGATATCCGCCAGACGCTGCTTTTCTCGGCGACGATGCCGGGGCCGGTCGTGGCACTGGCTCGCCGGTTCATGCGGCGGGCGGTCCACGTCACGGCGGAACGCCCGGACGAGGGCCGCACCGTCCCAGACATCCAGCAGCACGTTTTCCGCGCCCACGCGCTTGACAAGATCGAAGTTTTGGCTCGGATCCTGCAGGCCGACGGCCGTGGGCTGGCCATCGTCTTCGTCCGGACCCGGCGCACCGCTGACAAGGTCGTCGATGACCTGGCCCGGCGGGGCTTCGCCACCGCGGCCGTGCACGGTGACATCGGCCAGGGCCAACGTGAGCAGGCGTTGCGGGCGTTCCGGACAGGCAAGATCGATGTGCTGGTCGCCACCGACGTGGCGGCCCGCGGCATCGACATCGGCGGGGTGACCCACGTGGTCAACTACCAGTGCCCCGAGGACGAGAACGTCTACCTCCACCGCATCGGCCGTACCGGCCGGGCCGGCGGCAGCGGCGTGGCCGTGACCTTCGTCGACTGGGACGACATGCCACGGTGGGCTCTGGTCAACCGGGCGCTGGGGCTGTCCTTCGACACGCCGGTCGAGACCTACTCGACCTCCCCGCACCTGTTTGAGGATCTTGAGATCCCCGCGGACGCGCTTGGCGTGCTGCCGCACGCATCCCGTACCCGCGCCGGGCTCGCGGCTGAAAAGGTCGAGGACCTCGGTGAAACCGGTCGAGGCGGGCGGCGCCGGCAGCGCAGGGCCAGTGACCAGTCCGACGCGGCCTCAGCCGAGCCGCCTGCCGATCGACCCGCTGGTGCCCGCACCACCCGCACGCGGCGGCGCACCCGCGGCGCCGGCGCCGCGGTCGCGGCGGTCGCCACGACCGACCGTACGGACGCGGGCCGGACGCCTACGGCCGCGCTGTTCCTCGAGCCCGCGACGGCTGTTCCAGCTGTTCCAGCGATGGCGCTGTTCCCGGACGACCTTGATATTGATCATCACAGGCTCGATCACGGGCTCGGCCCCGATGGCGCTGACAGCGTCACGAACAGCCAGCCGGCCCCGCGCCGCCGCCGCCGTAGGGGCGGTCGCGGCCGTTCCGCCACCACCCAGACCGCTGACGCGGCGCTGCCCAGCGCGCTGGACGGCGGTCCCATCGAACGGCAGGCCGAATCCGCCTGACGGCAGGCCTATGAGCGCTCACGGTGGGCAAGGATGAGGAGATGACACCCAGCGCGCCGACGGGCCGGCCGCGCAGGCGAGATCTCCGGTCGGCCAGGACACCCGCGCTCAGGGTATCCGCGCTCGCGGCCGTACCTAGGCCAGCCACATCCGGCCCCGGCCATGATTGTGGCGGGTATCCACGCCAACAATGATCAACGATATTCTCGGCCTACTGATAATCATTGTTCTCATCGTCGGCAACGGGCTGTTCGTGGCCGCCGAGTTCGCGCTGGTGGCGGTCGACCGTAGCCAGCTCGAACAGGCCGCGGCGGACGGCTCCCACCGCGCCGCACGGGTACTTCGCGCCGTGCACTCGCTGTCGTTCCAGCTTTCCGGCGCGCAGCTGGGCATCACGCTGACCTCGCTGCTGCTCGGCTACCTCGCCGAGCCGGCGCTGGCATCCCTGCTTACCCCGGTGATCACTACGGTCGGCCTCCCGAACGGGGTCGCCCACGCATCCGCTGTGGTCATTGCCCTGCTCATAGCCACGATTTCACAGATGCTCCTCAGCGAGCTGTTCCCGAAGAACGTCGCGATCTCCGCGCCACTGGCCGTCGCCGAACGGGTGGCCGGGCCACAGCTGCTCTTCTCCCGCCTCTGCCGGCCGGTGATCGTGCTCCTGAACGGGTCGGCCAACCGCCTGTTGCGGACGCTCGGCATCGAGCCCCGGGATGAGCTGCGGTCCGCCCGCTCCCCGTCCGAACTCGGCTGGCTGGTGCGTTCATCGGCCGAACAGGGCACGCTGCCTGGCGGTACCGCGGCGCTGCTGCGCAGGTCCCTGCGGCTGCGTGAGCGCACCGCGCAGGACATCATGACACCCCGCGTCCAGGTGGTCGCGCTCCATGCCGGTGACAGCGTGGCGGACCTGTTGCGGGTAGCCGAGCGCTCGGGCCACTCCCGCTTCCCCGTGCTGCGGCGCCCCGGCAGCCGCGGCACGGTGCCGCCTACCGCGGCCGATGCCACCGATGTCGACGATGTGCTCGCGGTCGTTCACGTCAAGGACGCCTTCGGCGTCCCCCCGCCGGCCCGCCCGGCCACGTCGATCAGCCAGATCATGGTCCCACCGACAGTGGTACCGAGCTCGCTGGGCTGTGACGATCTCCTGACCACGCTGCGCAGCCACAGCCTGCAACTCGCGATCGTCATCGACGAGTACGGCGACATCGCCGGTGTGGTCACGCTGGAGGACCTCGTCGAAGAACTTGTCGGCGACGTCGCGGACGAGTACGACCCCCCGCGGACGCCTGACGCGACCGCCCGCGCGGACGGGAGCTGGGTGCTCTCCGGGCTGCTCCGCCTGGACGAGGTCGCCGACCGCACCGGCGTCGCGCTGCCCGAGGGCCCGTACGAAACGCTCGCCGGCCTTGTCCTGCACCGGCTGGGGCGGATACCCGGCGTCGGTGACGAGGTCGAGGTGGCCGGCCACCGGCTCACCACCGAGCGGATGGACCACCGCCGCATCGACCGCATCCGCCTAGCCCTCGCGCCGGAACATCCGAAGCATCCGGAACATCCAAAGCATCCGGGGCCTGATGCGGATGCGGCTGCGGCGGTCGGCCCCCGCTCCGGTGGGAACGACCGGACCGGGTGACCACGCCGATGATCCTGCTCAGCCTCATCGGCGCGGTCGTCCTCCTGGCCGGCAACGCCTTCTTCGTCGGCGCTGAGTTCGCCGTCATCTCGGCCCGCCGCGACCGGATCGAACCCATGGCGGCCGCGGGCGACCGCCATGCCCGCACGGCCATCACGGCGATCGAGAACCTGTCTCCGATGCTTGCCGCGTCCCAGCTCGGTATCACGATCTGCTCACTGGGCCTCGGCGCGGTGGCGGAGCCCTCGGTCGCTCACCTCATCGACGGGAGCCTGCGGGCGCTCGGGGTCCCCGCGAGCCTGTACAGCCCGATCGGGTTCGCGGCCGCGTTGGCGATCGTCGTCTGCCTGCACATCGTGCTCGGCGAGATGGTGCCGAAGAACATCGCCCTCGCCAGGCCGGAACAGGCCGCGCTGCGGCTCGCGCCGCCGCTGCTCCGGTTCGCGCGCCTGGCCCGCCCGTTGATCCTCTTTCTCGACGCGGTTGCCAACGGCTGCGTCCGGCTCGTCCGGATCAAACCGGTGGCCGAGCTCAGCACCGCCTACACCCCGGACCAGCTCGCGATCATGATCGCTGAATCCCGGCAGCAGGGGCTGCTGGAGGATTACGAGCACAACCTGCTCACCGGCGCGCTGGAACTGCCCGAGCGAACAGCCCGCTCAGTCATGATCAATATTGATCAGGTCGTGGCCGTGCCCTGGTCAGTCAGCGCGGCCGAGCTGGAAGCCCTGGTCACTCGGACCGGTTTCTCCCGGTTTCCGGTCCGGGCGCCGGGCCCGTCCGACGCCGCTGGCACCGATCGGGCCCCCCTTACGCCGACGACGCCGGGTAGCCCAGCCGCGGCGAGCGTCATGATCGCCGGCTTCATCCACGCCAAGGACGTTCTCGGGATCCACAGCGACGCCCGGGACGATCCCCTGCCACCGCGCCGGCTCCGGCCCATGGCCGAGATCCGCCCGGACCTGCCGCTGGACGAGGTACTGCGGTTGCTGCAACGGACCGGCTGCCATCTCGGGCGCGTCCCCGGGCCGGCTGGCACGACCATCGGGGTCGTCGCGCTTGAGGACGTGGTGGAGGAGTTCGTGGGCGAGGTCGAGGACGCCAGCCACCGGATGCGCTGACTGGCGGTCCGGCAGGCAGCCAGGCAGCCAAGCGGTCAGGCGGTCAGGCGTTCCGGGGAGCTGCCGCCTGCACCACCTCAAACGACCACAGCTGCGCCCCGGTCGCGGCCGGCCCACCGGGTCCAGCCGCCTCCGGCCCGGGGCGGCCCGAGCCAGGATGACCAGCCGCGGGGGCTGCCGGCGACTCACCCGCGGCATCCGTAGCGGCGGCGGCGTGCCCCGCCTGGAAGGCGTTCGACGCCTGCCACTTCCCGAAATCCTCCTCGCTACGCCAACGCGTGTACACGAGGTAGGCGTCCGTGCCCTCCACCGGACGCAGCAGCTCGAACCACTCGAAACCGTCGGCCGCTTCCACCATCCCCGCCCGGCCGGCGAACCGCCGCTCCAAGGCGGCCCGCGTCTCGGGCGGAACGGTCAATACATTGATCTTCACGACGCTCATGAGACCACGTTACGGCGTGCTCCCGGAGTCGTCGTTCGATCAGGGAGCCGCGTCCAGATGGTTGCTGGCAAGACCGCACCCCGGCCCTGCTTCTTGATCCACACCATCATCACCAAACACTCTAAGTAAATAGAATAATACATAAAGCACCGGTCACATCCGACCGCCCCGCATATGCGACACTATCTGAAGTCATTTGACTTCATAGAGTTCCGAACACGCGTCTGAGTGGGGATGTGCGAGTGGTTGACCAACAGCATGCGGCAGGCCCGACCACGCCATCGGACGCAGGGGCGACCCGATCGGACAGGGATACCGGCCTGTTCGGTCCAGGCAGTGTGACCTGGCGGGTACACGGCGATCCGGGCATGGCCATCGCCGGGATCCGGGCGCTGCTCCTCCAGGCGGTGCACCCGCTCGCCATGGCTGGTGTCGCCCACCACTCCACCTACCGGATCGACCCGTGGGGACGCCTGCGGCGGACCGTCGAATACGTCGACACGATCACCTATGGAAGCACGGAATCCGCGCATCGTGCGGCCGCCCGGGTGCGCCGGGTGCACGCGGGCGTCCACGGCGTGGAGGCGGGCACCGGCCGGCCGTACCGGGCCACCGATCCCGAACTGCTGCTGTGGGTACACGTGAGCGAGGTCGAGTCCTTCCTCAGCACGACACGCCGGTGCGGGCTGGCGCTCACCGACAAGCAGGCCGACACCTACTTCGCCGAGCAGATACGCGCGGCCGAGCTCGTCGGCATCCCCGCGTGTGACGTCCCGTCCAATCGAGCGGAGGTCGAGCGTTACTTCACCCGGATGCGGCCGGGGCTGCGGGCCAGCGCGCAGTCCCGGGAGGCGGTCGGCTTCATCCTGCGCCCGCCGATGCCCCGGTGGGTGACGCTGGCCACCCCCGCGCGGCCCGGCTGGTCCGTACTGGCCGCGATCGCGGTCGGGATGCTGCCCCGCTGGACTCGCCAGCTCTACGGGCTGCCCGACACCGCCGCGGTGGACCTGACCGCCTCGGTATGCGGCAGAGCGACACGCGCCGCGCTGCTCAGGCTGCCACGCTCGCTCTACCAGGCACCCGGTGCCGCCCGGTGCGCATCCCAGCCGAAGATCCCCCACCAGAGGACGTAACGATCTGACAAATACTGGTTAGTCTGCTGTTCGTGGCTCAGCTCCCCCGGGTGGCGGTGCTCGGCGGCGGGCGGACCGCCGGTGTGACCGTCTCCGCGCTCGTCGACTCCGGCCTGCCCGCGCACCTGTTCATCGGCGACAGGATTCATCCGGTCGACGTTCACCCGGATGGCCTTCGCGCGGATGGCCTTCACCCGGATGCGGCCGGTCGCCGCCCCTTCGACATCCAGGACAACGAGCGGCAGGTAACGCGCTGGGACGTCGTGGTGCTCACCGATGACCTCGACGATCTCGTGCCCGGATCGCCCGCCATGTCATCATCGCTGTTCGGAGGTGTCTTCGACCCGGAGACCGAAGGAGTCTACCGGTGTGGCCGCCTCCCGCGCCCTGGCGCCGCGCCGGCTGGGCCGGTGGCTGTCGCCGACGCCGTTCGGCTCGCTGACGCGCAGAGCCGCTGGATCGGCGAGTACCTGCGTGGCCGCTACCTCCTGCCGTCGCGGTCAGCCATGCTGGCAGCGGCCGGGCTGAGGCCTACCAGACGGACAGCGACCGGCTCCGCCAGCTGGCCGCGCCCACGCTCCGAAACCCTTCACGCCCGCTGGCTTCGGGCGCCAGGGCAGACCGCTGTGCGGGGCTACCTGCGCTGGCTCGGCGCCGAGCTGCGCCGCGGCCGGGCGCGGGCAGCCGAAGGCGGGTATCCGCTGCCCGTGCCCTCCCTGATCGCGGCCAGCTGACGGAGGCCTCCCACCAGCCCGCGAGGCCGTCGTCAGCGCGGATTGCCGTCAGCTCAGATCGTCGTCAGCGACGGCGTCCCACGGCTGGCGGTCGGGAGCGGCCGCAAGCCCCTCGGGACAATGCCGCCGGTAGTCGCACCAGGAACACAGCGGACCCGGCTGCGGCGGGAAAGCCGTGTCCAGTGCGGCACCGGCCCGCAGCGACGCACCGGCGCGTTCGGCATCGTCCGCCAGGGCCTCGGCACGGCGCAGATGACGGCCCAGCGAGCTCTGGTCGTGCTCGGCTGCCAGCACGGCGCCAGTGGGAACATGGTGCAGCTCAACCCGCCAGCACGGCCGCCGCAGTGTCCTCGACGCCGCGAGCGCGTACAGGGCGAGCGGCTGGGATGCGCGGGCGTCGTCCTCGGTGAGCGGCCGACGGCCGGTCTTGTAGTCAACGACGACGAGCGCACCGTCACGGTCGTCGAGCCGGTCGACCCGTCCGGACAGGGCCAGCCGTTCGGTGCGGGCGGCCACCTGGCGTTCCACCCCCATCGGTTCACCCGCCGGATCAAGGCCGGCCACGTACCGCCCGACCATCTCAGCCGCCCGCTCCCGCCAGCGAACCGACTGGTCGCTGTCCCGCCAGCCGTCGGGTATCCACCCGAGGCGGACGAGATGCGCCGCACGGGTCGGGGTACGGCGTGTCATCGGCTCGTTCCACCAGGCTCGCAGGGCGTTGTGCACGCTGGAGCCCATCGAGTTGTGGGCCCACGGCGGGCCTTTCGGTGGCGCCGGGCGGTCCAGGTAGGCCATCCGGTAACGGCGCGGGCAATCAGCGAAGGCGGAAAGTTTCGACGGCGTGCACACGAAAAGTCGCCGCGGCATACCGTCCAGCTGCAACTGGTCCACGACATGATCCTGTCACTTGGCCACCGGCCCGCTACCACCGGCCCACGGCAGCCAGCCCGCTACCGCCGGCCCACGGCAGCGACCATGTCCATACAGCGGTAACCGGACGACCACTGGACGGCAGCATTCTCCTCTGGCATGCTGTCGAACGTGACCGGTACATCCGACCTTCGCGCGTATGGCGCGGGCAGATCGCCGGATCACTTTTACCAGGGGCCGGGCTTGGCCCCTGGGCTGCCACGCGACTGATCGCGACGCACCGAGACCAGCCGGCCCGGACTCACCCGGGCTTGTGAGGCTCCGGGACGGTCGGGCCACGAACGAAAAGGGCCCAGATGACACGGGAAGCGCTCAACTCTGTCACCTCCGCGCCGACTATTTCCTCCATCGAGGACGGCCGATCGGCTATCGACAAGATCGACGCACAGCTCCGGGCGCTCGTCGGGGCACGCCTCGATGTGTCCCGCCAGATTCAGGCGCTGCGGTCCGCGGACGGTGGCCCGCGGATCGAGCACTCCCGGGAAAACGAAATCATCGCGACCTGGTCGGGAGAACTCGGACCGCGCGGAGTCGAAATCGCACTGTCCATTCTTACCCTCTGCCGCGGATCTCTTACCTAAAATCATCAGGATTTCATCCCGGCGCGGCGCGCCCGGCAGCAGCGGCAGGGGTGTAGATCAAAAAACGGGATTGGGGTGCGTGCCCCAGCCCCGCGATAACCCCGCGATACCGCGTCCCCTGTTGCCGGGCGCTCGTAGCTCTTCCGTTATTCCTCTATATCCTCCGCCGGGTCAGGTATTCCTCCGCCGGGTCAGGCTCGCCGGTCGGCGGTATTACGGCGTTCGGAGCGCCGTGCCGGCGAGCCGGCGCCGCGCCGCTGTCCGCCGTCGGCGTCCTCACCGACGCCGACGGGCTCAGCCAGCAGCGCCCGCAGTTCCGCCCGCAGCTCCGAGCGCAGGTAGTCGCGGGTCGCCAATTCACCGATCTTGACACGTACCGCCGCTATCTCGCGGGCGAGGTATTCGGTGTCCTCGCGCTGGCGGCTGGTCTGGTCCCTGTCCTGGGCGAGGTTCGCCCGGTCCCGGTCGTCCTGCCGGTTCTGCGCCAGCAGGATCAGCGGCGCCGCGTAGGCCGCCTGCAATGACAGCGCCAATGTCAGGAAGATGAACGGATAGTTGTCGAACCGCAAGTCAGATGGCATGACGACGTTGTAGCCAATCCAGGCTACAACGACCACGCTCTGTAGCACAAGGAAGCGCGCGGTTCCGATGAACCGGGCGATCCGCTCGGCGACCCGGCCGAAGGCATCCGGCTCGGCGGGCCGGCGAGCCAATGCTGACCGGCGCGACGGACGTGGCTGGTCAAGCCGGCCCGCCCCGCGGCGAAACTTCATGATCCGAACCCGCTCAGGCCGTTGTCGCGCCCGGCCCGCCCCCCTGGCGGCCCAGCGCTCCCGGCATTCCCGGCATTCCCGGCGCTACCGGGGGAATCGCTTTGAAGATCATCGAAAGCCCCCACGCGGGCGTCCCCATCCAGGTCCCGTTCCCGCCAGTTAGCCGGCAGCATGTGGTCAAGAACATCGTCAACGGTGACCACGCCGACCAGCCTGGCCGACTCGTCCAGTACGGGGACGGCCACCAGGTTGTACGAGGCGAGCAGACGAGTCACCTCCGGTAGCGGCGTCTCCGGGCGCAGCGGGGTGATGTCGATGTCGATGACGCCTCCGACGAGTGTCCCGGGCGGCTCCCGCAACAGCCGCTGGAAGTGCGCAAGCCCCAGGTAACGTCCGGTCGGGGTCTCGAACGGCGGCCGGACGACGTAAACCTGCGCGGCCAGGGCCGGTGACAGCTCTGGCGCCCGCACCCGCGCGAGTGCCTCGGCAACAGTCGCGTTCGGGCCAAGAATCACCGGCTCGCTGGTCATCAGCCCACCGGCGGTGTTGTCCGGGTAGACGAGCAGCCGGCGCACCGGGGCCGCCTCCCGCGGCTCCATCAGCCGCAGCAGGCGCTCGGCCTCCTCGGCCGGCAGGTCCCCCAGGAGGTCGGCGGCGTCATCGGGCCCCATCGCCTCCAGGATGTCAGCCGCCCGATCATCGGCGAGCCCGCCGAGCAGCTCGATCTGCTCGTCCTCGGGCAGCTCCTCCAGGACGTCGGCGAGCCGCTCGTCGTCGAGGGCCGCGGCGACCTCGGCCCGGCGTTTACGAGAAAGGTTGTGCAGCAGCGAGGCGAGATCCGCGGGACGCAGCTTCTCGAACGCCGCGAGCAGGTTCGCCGCGCCCTGGCCATCCTCGGGCAGCGAAACACCGGTGATCTCGTCCCAGGAAACCGTACGGACCTCGCCACGCCGTCGCCGGCCGGTCCGTACCGCCACCTGGTCGAGCACCCAGTCACCACCGCGGATCGGTTCGATCGCCGCGTCCACCACAGTGACCAGCGCATCGGTCGCGACCAGTGTCACCTGCCGGTCCAGGAGCTCGCCGAGCACGAGGAGCTCGCCCGGACGCTGCGCGAACCGGCGCCAGCTCAGCCGGGCCGACGAGAGCACGACCGCACCCGACTCCACCCCGGTCACCCTGCTGATCGGCACGAAGATAGGCCGGCGTTGCACCTCGACGGCGAGCCCGAGGACGCGCGGCGGTTCGCGGCCGAGCCGTAGGGTGACGACCACATCACGGACCCGTCCGACCACATCACCATTAGGATCAAGGACGAGCAGGCCTGCCAGCCTGCGGCAGTACAGCCGAGCCGGTGCCGTGGTCACCGCGTGAGGCTACCTCCGCCATGAGCCGTCCCGAAAAATCCAGCCGGCGACGGCATACACGATCTCCGCGCGCCCATGCCGGCCACCGGCAGGCCGGCTCGTCCGCCGGCTCCGCTCGCGCGTGACCCCGAATGCCGCGATACTGCTCATACGTGCGGGACAGCTGAGGTGCAATGGCCGCGGCCGGCAGCCGCGATTGATATGGCTGATACGCGGATGTCTGTCAGCGGGGCAGGCGGCAGACCAATCAGCGGAACAGTCGGCAAATGCCGGGCGCCGGTGACAGCGGAGAAGGGAAACGGACACGATGGGCAGGATCGCGCAGACCGACGGTCTGACCGATGTTCAGGCCGACATTCTGTCGGCCGTGCGCACGTTCGTCGACAAGGAGATTCTGCCGTACGCCACCGAGCTGGAGCACAAGGACGAGTTCCCCGAGGCGATCGTCGAAGCCATGAAGGAAATGGGGCTGTTCGGGATCACCATCCCGGAGGAGTACGGCGGGCTCGGCGAGTCGCTCCTCACCTACGCCCTGGTCGTCGAGGAGGTGGCCCGCGGCTGGATGAGCGTCTCAGGTGTGATCAACACACACTTCATCGTCGCCTACCTCCTGCTCCAGCACGGCTCCCCCGAACAGCGGCGGCGGCTCCTGCCGAAAATGGCGACCGGTGAGGTCCGCGGCGCGTTCTCGCTGAGCGAACCGGGCTGCGGTTCGGACGTGTCCGCCATCACCACCCGGGCCACCCCCGACGGTGACGACTACCTCATCAACGGCCAGAAGATGTGGCTGACGAACGGCGCCCGCGCCGGCCTCGTCGCCACTCTCGTCAAGACCGACGAAGGCGCCGACTCCGTCTACCGGAACATGACGACCTTCCTGCTGGAAAAGGACCCGGGTTTCGGCACCAACGCGGGCATCACGATTCCCGGGAAAATCGACAAGCTTGGTTACAAGGGTGTCGAGACCACCGAGATGGTGCTGGACAACCACCGGGTCCCCGCCTCGTCGATCCTCGGCGGCGTCGACGGCCGTGGCAAGGGCTTCTACCAGATGATGGACGGTGTCGAAGTGGGCCGGGTCAATGTCGCGGCCCGCGCGTGCGGCATCATGATCCGGGCATTCGAGCTGGCGATCGCCTACGCCCAGCAGCGCCGCACCTTCGGCAAGCAGATCGCCGACCACCAGGCGATCGCCTTCAAGCTGGCCGAGATGGCGACGAAGGTCGAGGCCGGCCATCTGATGATGGTGAACGCCGCTCGCAAGAAGGACAGCGGGCAGCGCAACGATGTCGAGGCCGGTATGGCCAAGTATCTTGCCAGCGAATACTGCCACGAGGTGACCACCGATTCCTTCCGCATCCACGGTGGTTACGGCTACTCCAAGGAGTACGAAATCGAGCGGCTTTTCCGGGAAGCGCCGTTCATGCTCATCGGTGAAGGCACCTCCGAGGTGCAGAAGCGCATCATCAGCCGGGCGCTGCTCAAGGAGTACAAGCTCCCGTAGCGGGTGAAGCTGCCGGGCGCGCGAGCACGAATTCTCCGCGCGCCCGGCAGCCCACTACAGGTACTGTTTGGACGGCCCTACCATCGCGCGCACGGTCTTGCCGTCATGGAACTCGCCGATTGCCGTCATGGTCCAGTGCGGTCCACCCTGTTGACGTGCCACCTTGCACATGACCAGGCCGGTGTGCGGTTTTGACTCGGACAGGTCGAAACGGACCAGCTCGGCACCGGTGAAATCGTCGACCAGCCGGCAGAAGGCGTTGCGGACCTCGGTGAAATGCTGGCCCTGAAAACTGTTCACGGTGAAGACCAGCGCCTCGATGCTGGCCGGGAGCGCCGCGAGGTCGACGAAAATGGTCTCGTCGTCGCCCTCGCCGCTGCCGGTGAGGTTGTCCCCGGAATGGCGCACCGCGCCGCGGGCGCCCTTCTTCGACATGAACCACACCTTGTCGACGTCCTTGCCGCGGCCGTCGAACAGGATGCAGGAGGCGTCCAGGTCGATCTGGCGGCCGCGGTGGGCCGGATCCCAGCCCAGGGCCATCCGTACCCGGGTCAGCGGCGCGGCCCCGGTCTTGACCAGCGAGACGCTCTGGCCCTTGTGCAGCGAGACCCGGCCCTTGTCGAGGTTGACGGCCGGCGCACCGGTGACCGGCGGCGGGGACTGCTGCTGGCCGGGCCGCGGCGGCCCCCAGGCCTGCGGCGGCCCCCAGGAGCGCGACTGCTGAGCCGGGGCGGCGGACGACTGTGGCGAGCCTCCCCAGCTCTGGGAGTGCGGTACGGGCGCCGCTGGGGACGACGGCTGCGCGGGCGGCACGTAGAGCTGGGTGGGAGCCTCATCCACCGCCCCCGGCTCATCCACCGTGATCCCGAAATCGGTGGCGATGCCAGCAAGGCCGGAGGCGTAGCCCTGGCCCACCGCCCGCACCTTCCAGGCCCCCTGGCGCCGGTACAACTCGACGAGTATCAATGCCGTCTCAACGGTCAGCCCGACCGGGTCGAAACGGGCAAGCTCCGCTCCCCCCGGATCCCTGACAACGACCTGCAACCGCTCGACCGTGGCGAAGGCCGGCGGGCCGGACCCGTCCAGGCTGCCGGTGATGACAACCTTGTCGATATCGGCGGGTACCTGTGCCAACGCGAACTCAAGCGCGGCGGGCGGGAGAAGGCGGACCCCAGGGCCGGTGGGCTGGTTGAAGAACACGAAGTCGGCGTCCGAGCGGACCTTGCCGCTCGCCGTCACCAGCAGCGCGGCTATGTCCAGCGGAGTCGACGAGATGATCTCCACTCGTACCTCGGTGATGGGCAGCGATGCGTTCGCGCCTTTGCTCAGCACCTGTGCCATGGCGGCCTCCGCGGCTGGATTGCTTGGGGCCTCCAGCCGCACGCAACAGCCGTGACCGCGCGGCCTTTGGAACACCTCGGGGTGGGGCGTTCTTAGAGCGCCCGAGGATAGGACTGTCCGGCTCGCGGCTCCCCGCGTCCCGCCCGGCCGCGTTGTCGTCAGTCGGCGCCCACCACCAGGGCGCCTTCCTCCTCCGCCTTGCCGGACCGGGCGCGGATGAGCCGCTCGCTGAGCGAACGCCCTATCCTCGGGCGCTCTCAGCCTATTGGGTTGCTCGCCGCTGGGGCTGCCCTGGGTCGCCAGCACCGCGGCCGGGCCGCCCGGCGGCCCGAGCGCCCGCCGGGCGGACAGCGCGTGCGGCCCGCCCGCGCAGCGGTAACGGCCCCAATCCGGCATCCGGTTCCCCGGCATGCCTGACCGGCATTTCTCATGGACCACATCAGATGATCATAAATGCCATCGGGGGCTATATCGGGACCATATTTGGGGCAATTGACGGACTTGCGACCGGCAACATCCGCCCGCGAGCCGAAACTTTACACACGCCCGATCCAAATCATGACTCCAGGTGAGAATACGCGAAGTAACTCACGCCACCCGGGGATAAGGTCTAAGCCGTCGCTCCGGCGACGAAGACGAGGATGAACATCACGCCGACGATCAATGTGGCCACGATTTGGTTTCGCGCGAAGGGAAGCACCCGGTGACGAACGCCATTGAGGACAACACCACGCTCGACCGCGCCCACCAGCATTTCGTGACCGATGAACCGGCCGGCGGAGGTGTCCGGATCCCGATCCTGAGCTCCTGGCGACGCTGCGAGTCCCTCGGGCTCGTCCCAGACCGTCTCGCGCCTTCCTACCGGTCCGATCTGGACCCGGATGAGCGCATCATCCGAATAGCCGCACCCGTCCTCAATCGGCTGGAAGTCAGCCTTGCGAGGGCCGGCGTGGGCGTGATTCTTACCGACGGCGACGCTACGGTACTGCATCGTCGCGCAACCGGATCCGCGCTGAACCGGCATCTCGACGGGGTGTGCCTCGCCCCGGGCTTCAGCTATGCCGAACACGTCGTCGGTACGAACGGGATCGGCACCGCGCTCGTGGAGCGGAGGCCCTCCTACGTCTCGAGCGTCGAACACTTCGCCGCCCGCCTGCACCCGTACGTCTGCGCGGGTGCGCCAATACGCGATCCGATCAGCGGCCGTATTGAGGGCATCATTGATCTCACCTGCCTGCGCTCCGACGCCGACCCAAAAATGATGACCATGGCCCGCGGAGCGGCCAGCGCGATCGAGCGGCGGATACTGGAACAGTACACGGAGCGGGAGCAAGCCCTCATCCAGGCGCTGCTCCGGGATGGACACCGCACCCGCGCATCCATTGTCCCGGTTGCGGGTGAACCGTACGTTCGGGCGCCCACCGAGGTCATCCTCCGTGCCCCGGCCAACCTCATGATGAGCAGCCGGGACGAACAAATCCTGCGAGAAAAGGCGGCGGAGCTGATTTCCGCCGCGTGCCGGGCCGCCGTGGAGGTGCGTTTGTCCCACGGTCAGCTGGCGGTGCTGGTGTGCCGGCCGGTGACGACCGCCGCCGGTGCCGAAGGGCTCGCCGTCGAGGCCGGTCTTGCCTACAGACCACCGCGGCCGCCGGCCGGCGGGGGTGACACCGCCCCGCCGCCCGCTGACAGTCGCCTGCCGAGGCAGTTTCAGCTGACCAGGAAGGCTGCGTCCGAAGCGGAACTGGCCGCGCCAGAGCCCGCCGGAGCGGAGGCGGCCGAACCCGCTGCCGGCAGCGACAGATGGCTGCTGCTGGTGGGTGAGCCGAGGGTCGGCCAGCTCGCCGTCGCGGCACGGCAACGGCTGGAGCTGCTCTATGAGGCCAGTATGCGCATCGGCAGTACCCTGGACGTGACGCGGACCGCCCAGGAACTGGCCGATGTCGCGGTCCCGCGGTTCGCCGACCATGTCACGGTTGATCTGCCTGACTCGGTCCTGCGCGGGGACGAACCGACCGACATACATGAAGGACTACGCCGCACCGCCATCCACGGCATCACGGCGGGACGCGCGTTCCGCCCGCCGGGCGACCTGCTGAACTACCTTCCGTCGGCCCCCCAGGCCCGCTGCTTCACCACCGGGCATCCCGTTCTCGAGCCGGATCCACACGCCGCGGCCGGGGAGCTGGCCGGGGAGGGCGAGCTGGCCGGGGACCCCGCATGCGGCGGGATCCCCCCCGACCATGGCATCCACTCGCTCATGACAGTCCCGCTGCGCGCCCGCGGCGACACGCTGGGCGTCGCCAGCTTCTACCGCTGCGCGCGGGCCGGCGCCTTCGAGGAGGACGACCTGTCCCTCGCCGAGGAGCTGGTCGCCCGAGCCGCCGTCTGCATTGACAACGCCCGCCGCTACACCCACGAGCATGGGCTCGCGCTCGCCCTCCAGCGCAGCCTCCTCCCCCGGGGCCTGCCCGAACAGCACGCCGTCGAAGTCGCCCACCGCTACCTGCCCGCCCAGTCCGGGGTGGGCGGCGACTGGTTCGACGTCATCACGCTGTCCAGCGCCCGGGTTGCCCTGGTGGTCGGTGACGTTGTCGGCCATGGCCTGCACGCCGCCGCCACCATGGGCCGCCTGCGCACCGCCGTCCAGAACTTCTCCGCCCTGGACCTGCCCGTTGATGAGCTTCTCGCGCATCTCGACGATCTGGTCAACCGGCTGGATGAGGAGGAAAGCACCGAGCCGGGCGGGCACGGGCTGATCGGGGCAACCTGCCTGTACGCGGTCTACGACCCGGTCTCCAGGCGCTGCACCATGGCGCGCGCCGGACACCCGATGCCCGCGCTTATCCACCCCGACGGCACCGTGGAGTTCCTCGATCTGCCTGCCGGGCCGCCGCTCGGGCTTGGCGGGCTGCCCTTTGAAACAGCCGAGTTCGAGGTGTCCCCCGGCAGCCAGCTCGTCCTGTACACCGACGGGCTCATCGAGGACCGGCACCGTGACATCGACGCCGGTCTTGAGCAGCTCCGACGCCTGCTGGCCCATCCCGACCGGCCGCCGGAACAGACCTGCCAGGCGCTGGCGGCGGCCATGCTGCCGGCCCATCCAGGCGACGACGTCGCGCTGCTGGTGGCTCGGACCCATGCGCTGGACGCGGAACGCCACGCCAGCTGGGAGCTGCCCGCCGACCCGACAGTCGTCTCCAGCATGCGCGCCGCGGTCACCCGGCAACTGGCCGACTGGGGACTGGAGGACATCGCCTTCACCACCGAGCTGGTCGCCAGTGAACTGATCACCAACGCGATCCGGCACGCGACCGGCCCCATCCAGGTCCGCCTGCTCCACGACCACGCACTGATCTGCGAGGTATCCGACACCAGCAGCACATCCCCCCGGCTGCGCCGCGCCAGCAGCACCGACGAGGGCGGGCGCGGCCTGTTCCTGATCGCTCAGCTCACCCGGCGGTGGGGAGTCCGCTACACGTCCAACGGCAAGGTCATCTGGACTGAGCAATCGCTTCCGAAACCATCGACCACAGATGATCATTCGGAGTCCGCGCGCCCAGGCCATGTTTGCTGATCCCACGAAGCCGATCTCACGAAGCCGATCCCACGAAATTCCGGAGATCCTTCCTGCCAACTGGCCCCGTCAGCGGGTGGCGGTGCCCGTTGGCGGAGCCGGTCGGCTGCCAACGGGTTCAGCGGGCCCGTAAGGTCGATCCCGTGGACGGCTTGGCAAATCTGGATGGCCTGGGCGGTTTGGACGGCTCAGAGGTGCTCAGGCGGGTGGAGACCCACCTGATCCGGGAACTCGGGCCTGAGATCGGACGCGCGGAGATCACGTTTCTCGGTGCCGAGCCCATCGAGGTCCTGCGCTTCGGCCACCCCGCGCGGGGAATCGTCCGCTACGCGACCCTCGGGATGTCCCGCTCCCCCATGAGCAATCCGGCGGCCTCGATGCTCGACCCGGCCGGACCACGCGCCGAGCTGGTGCTTTCCCTGAAGGACCAGCGTGACAGCGTCGCCCGGCGGCTCGCCCTGCTGGCGGCGATCCCCGCTGTCGAAGGCGTCCCGGTCGTTGCCGGCGCCGGCCTCGACCTCGGTGAACCGTTATGGGACGGCGCGCGCTTCACCGCCGTCCTCGTCGCCGAACCCGGTGGGCTCATCCCGGACCTGGCGCTGATGGGCCCGGCCGGCTCGCCGGCAGCGCCGGCGCCGGTGTGCTTCCTGCCGGTGCTGCCGATGACCCCGCAGGAGTCGGCGTTCAAGCGGGTGCATGGAGCGGCCGAGCTCCAGCGGCGATGGCTGGCCGCTGGAACCGACCTGCGGGACCCCACCCGCCCGCAGCTACACCTCGCCGCCGGGGATCGTTAGCGTGTCGCGGGTCCCACGGTGCGGGCAGCAGACGATCAGGAGCCGGTACCGATGTCGGCAAGATCCTTGACGACCGGCACACAGGCGCGTTCGATCCAGGCGTCCGCCGGCTCGCCGCCGGGCGGCGTCACGATCACCGCGTCCACGCCGATCCGGGCGTGCTGCTCCATCTCAGCCAGGAACGCGCTCGGCTCACCCCGGGTCAACGCGTCACCGCGGTAGAGAATCGTCTTGGTGATCTCGGCGTAGTCGCGGCCGGCCCGGTCGCAGTGCGCCTTCAACACGTCGAGTTTGTGCGCGACCTCGTCCACCGAGGGCGCGAACAGGTTGCAGGCATCCGCGTAGGTGGCGACCAGCCGCAGTGTCTTCTTCTCCCCGCTCCCCCCGATCAGGATGGGCAGCCGTGGCCGGCTGATCGGCGCGGGAACGCAGAGCGTCTCGGCGAGCTGGTAGTGCCGGCCCTCGAACGGGCCGTTGTCGTCGCCCCACATCTGCCGGCAGATCCGCAGCGTCTCCTCCAGCCGCTCGAACCGCTCGGCCACTGGCGGGAACGGCACACCCAGGCCGTGGTGCTCGCGGTCGTACCAGGCGGCGCCTATCCCGAGCTCCGCCCGCCCGCCCGAGAGCACGTCCAGCGTCGCGACGATCTTCGCCAGCAGCCCCGGATGCCGGTAGGTCGCGCCGGTGACCAGGAGGCCGAGGCGCAGCCTCGAGGTGTGGGCGGCCAGGAACCCCAGCGTCGTGTAGCCCTCCAGCATCGGCTCGTCCGCGGGGAACATCGCCTCCATCTGGAAGTAGTGGTCCATCACGCTGAGACGGGCCACCCCCGCGTCATCGGCGATCCGGGCCGCGCGCCCCAGGACCGGCGCGATCGCCTCGGTCCCACCCGGCCAGGTGAACCGCACCACGTGTACACCGAGCTGCATCGCACACTCCTCCGTGTCCAAGCGTCCCGCACATCATCCAGGCGTCCCGCACATCCACAGCATCCCGCCGGTCCGGTGAACCGAACCGTTACCGTGCCTAATCCTGACGGAAAAAGCCAGACCGGTCACCGTCAGCTGGACCGGGAGTGCCGCCGAGCGGAAAACCGACCATTCCCTGGCCGCGCAACCGAGCGCAAAACCGGCGGATGCGCGACCGACCTGGAAGGATCGACGGCGAGTCCAGGGCTAGGGCGGGCCGAGTCCAGGG
>NZ_CAKJTL010000043.1:15577-21368 GCF_917627385.1 Protofrankia sp. CiT1 | reverse complement strand
TCCATGCACTGCGCGCATATCACGACCACCTGCCCGTCATCCATCCTGATTTCGCGACGGCAACAGCGAACCACTGGACCCACGCCGCCCGCCAGACCCCGCGAGATCTTCACCGCACGGGCGTGTTCCACGCCGGTGCTGGCCTGGCCGCGTCGCTGATCATCGGTGTGCCCTACCTCCCGGACCCGGCCAGCCGCGCCACGAGCATGGCCAGAGCCACCCGCTGGCTGTCCGCACAGGCCGTCGCCCTCGCCAAGCACCGCCGTACCGCCCTCGCCCACGGGGCCGATGGGCACCCCCTGGCACGTCTACGACGTCATCACCGGCCTCGCCAGGACCGGCAGGGTCCTGCTCGCCGCCCACCAGGCAGGGCACACCGCCGCCAAACCAGGCCTGCTGGCCGCGCTCGCCACCCTCACAACACTGATCAACCACAGGGCCGGAAGCCGCCCTGGCTGGGTGGCTGCCCGCGGACCGCCACCCAGACGCTGTCACCGCGCGCCCCTCCGGCGCGGCGACCGGGACTGGTTGGGTAGGGAGCTGGCGCGGTGACGCGTGAGCGTTCCGTTTCCAGCTCCCTACCCAACCAAGCCCTCGCACTGGCCCGTGCAGTGCCCGTCCAACGGGTCCAGCTCTGGTTCGGTACCGGCCAGCAGCCGGACCCGCCTGGCGGACGGCAGTGCGGGAGGCTGCGGCGTCGCGGTTGAGTGCGTGCCCGTGCGCTTGGCGGACGAGGCACAGCGCGGTGGTGCACACGCTGCTGGAATCGAGGACCACCGGGCTTGGACCGCGAGCAGCCGATGACCCCCGACCATTGATGTCCGGCGGCATGCATCGAGCACTGCGAGTTGACCGTGGGCCAGGCTCCACACCGGGCCGGCCCCACTGTCGTTGACCTTCCCGGCGACGAGACTCAACAGCTCGACCCAATGCTTCGTCGGATCGGCGACGCCAAGAGTCAACAGCTGGTCGAACGCATATGACTCAGACACCGGATCGAGCTGACTCGGGAATTTGATGCTCCCTACCGCGATCCCGGTGGTCCTGGGAGAGGATGCGCTACCGAGAATCGCGTCCCACGCGATCCTGTCGTCAGCATCATCGTGCGTGACTGGCGGCAGCCTTTTCCCGATCTTGCTGATCACCATGAGATCCGCTAACGGCATGTTCTCGCGGTCGTCAAGGTCGATGAGGTTGTGGACGCTGGTGTCGTAGACCTCGGCGAGCAGCGCCAAGACCTGGGGGGTGGGCCGCCGACGGTCCGGAAGCGGCCAGTTCTCCAGCTCACTGAGCTTGGGGGAGGTCATGGTGGGGGCAGCACCATTGGAGTCGAGGCCGATACGGGCGGCGTGGGCGTTGAGGTGGCCCGCGGCCTGCTGCTGGGTCCAGCCGTGGGCAACGCGGTGGGCGGTGCGGGGGCGCAGCCTGTAGCGGCGAGCGAACTCGATGGCGATCTCGTCGTGGGACATGCCTACTGCGCGCATCCGCGCCCGCAGCTCGTCCTGTTCCACCACTCGCTGGCTGGACCTGCTCATGACGACGTGCTACATCCTCTCCGGAACCGACTGGCCGATCTTCCGGATGTCCGCGACGCGGACGATTCTTACGGTAATCGATATGTCACGAATCGAGTGGGTAGCCGCAGTCGGCCACCTACTGAACCCGGCGTTCTGAACCCGGCGTTGCGTCGGGCAGGTGCGCCATCGTCGGCAACCTCAGTCAGCTGGGGCTGGTCCAGGCGGTCGGACGGTGGAGGGGTGGGACGACGCCCGCGGCTGGTGCGAGATGTGTGGTGTGCTCGGTCACCGTGGGCTGGTTGTGGCTGAGCCAGCGGCGGACCTGGTTGGTCAGTTGCTCGCCGAGGTCGGGGGAGGTCGCGGCGACCGTGCCGGTGTTGTGTGCCCAGGCGGTGTGCTGGTCGGGGGTGTGCAGGGCGAGCTGGCCGGCGTCGAAGGGGAAGGTGTCGTCGTCCATCCATGCCCGGGTGATCCGGGTGTCGCCAGTGGCGAGGTGGAACCACAGGTCGTGGTAGGTCGGCGGGTCAAGGGAGCCGGTGAGGCTGGCCGAGAAGAGCAGCGGCTGGCTGGGCACCGGGCGAGCTGGGTTGCGGCCGATCAGCTGGTCGGGGCGCAGCGGCCCGGCGGCGGGCATGAAGTCACCGCCGATACAGCCGGTGACCCGACCGTCGCGGCCGACGGTCATGATCGGATGGATGCCGCCGTGGAGCAGGGGGGCGAGGATCAGGCCGGTGTCGGTGAGTTGGTCGAGCCAGCCGGGTGGGATGCCGGCGATGCCGCAGGTGACGATAATCCGGTCGTAGGGGCCGTGGTCGGGACCGCCGTGGTATCCGTCGGCTTCGAGGACCGTGACCTGCTCGTGCATGCCGAGGCGACGCAGGGAGGCAGTGGCCTCGGCTGCGGTGGCCGGGTGTGCTTCGACGGTGACGACGCTGGCCTGGGTGAGGTGGGCGAGCAGGGCGGCGTTGTAGCCGGTGCCAGCGCCGATCTCCAGGACCCGCTGTCCGGGCTGAAGATGCAGCGCTTCGAGCATCTTCGCCATGATCGTCGGTGCGGAGGACGAGGACGGGATGCCCGCGGTACGGGTGACCAGGGCTTGCCGGCTGTAGATGGCGTCGAGAACGGCCGGGGCTGGGGTGCTGTCGTGGGTGAGGGTGATCGTCTGTCCGGCGTGCTGGAAGTGGGTCAGGCACAGGTCCCGGCGGATGGTGGCGAACGCGGCGTGCACCGGGTCGGTGCGGATAGCGCCGCCTGCCCGCAGCCCGTCGGCGTAGTCGGCAAGGCGGGTCGCCAGCGGCGAGGTGGTCGGGGTGGTGGGCACGCACGGTTCCTTCCGGATCAGATGGTGAGGATGGGCTGGTAGAGCAGGCGGGGATCGACCGGTTCGGCCACCGGTGCTCCGGCGGCTTCGACCCAGGCGTGCAGGGCGGCCGGTGGGTCGACGGTGGTGCCCAGCACCCAGGTGGCGTGCTGGCCGGTGGTGCGGCACCACAGCACGATCGCCAGGGAACGGGGTAGGCAGCCGTGGCCGCTGGCGCAGTGCAGGCTGACGGCGCTGATGGCACGGTGCGCCCGGCGCACCTCGTCCATGCCGGCGGGGCGGGTGCGACGGCGCAGGAGCCTCAGGAGGCTGTGCCGCAGCGTGGGGCGGCGGTGCGTCGCGGTCAGCAGGCCGCGGGCGGCGAGCACGGCGGCGCGGGCCCGCCACCGGTCGGCCATGCTGACCGGGACTGCCGGGGGCAGTGCTATGGGGATGCTCATCGGGTCCGGACCAGGCGTGCGCGTCGCAGCTGGGCCAGCAGCCGGTGCAGGTCCCGTTCGGCCGTGACGGGGTCGAGCGTGTAGCGCTCTTGCAAGGCGGTGAGGGCCGCCGCGGTGGTCCCGGTGCGCTCCAGCGCGACGACGGCGATCCGGCCGGAAAGGTTGAGGTGGAAGACCTCGCCAGCGGCGTTGACCAGGGTCATCCCGTCTGCGGTCGTGGTGGCCAGCACCCCGCCGCGTAGCCGCACCCGGCGCGGGAGCTGGTGCTCAGCCATCTGCTCGTCGGACCGGTGCGGCCTGGTCGCGCAGCCAGAGCTCCAGAGCGAGGGTGTCGGTGAGCAGTCCCGGCGGGAGGCCCGAGGTGGCAAACGTCCGCGCCGCGTGGCGCAGCCGCCCCGGGTCGATCAGGCCGAGGTCGCCGAGGATCGGGGCGGCGAGCAGGTCGAGGAGGTGGTCGCGGTGCCGGCGCCAGCCGGCGTACAACTCGGCGGTGTAGTGGCCCTTGTCGCTCCGGCTCATCGTCCCGGCCGGGGCCAGGGGTTCCAGCGCGGTCACAAGCAGGGGTTTGGGCTGGCGGGGGTCGGTCGACTCCCACGGCCGGCAGGACAGCGCCGCCTCCACGACCGCACGGTCCAGGTAGGGAAACACCGGTTTCAGTCCCTGCGCTGCCTGGACCTGCCCGTAGAGACGGGCACCGTGGGCGGCTGCCCGCAGCCGGGCCAGCGCGGCATGCCGCGTCCGCCCCAAGCCGACCGTCGTCGGCGCATCGGCCAGGCACAGGCTGTCGGTGACGAGAGCGACGGCCTCGTTCGTCACCCAGGCCGGCATCAACGGCGGCGCCTCCCACCCGACGGCCGCCGCCGCGGGGTCGACCGCGCGCCGCGGGTCGAGCCCGCGCACCCACCGGTCGTAGCTCCCGGTCGCGGCGGTGGCGGCGGCCAGCCGACGCGTCGACATGCCGTGCAGCGCGGCCTGCTCCCGCAGCTGAGCCACCCCCTGCGACGATCGCGGCCGAGCAGGTCACGGAGATAGGCCAGCGGCGCGGTGACGGCCTCATCGCCGCCCTGGCCGTTCAGATGCACCGCCGAGCCGTGCGCGCCCAGCAGGTGTGCGACGTACCGGGTCCTGGCCACACCCGCGACATGGCCGACCGGCTCGTCGAACCGCGGCGTCGCCTCGGGCAGGTCCTCGAAGAATCCCGGGATCTCCTCCACGCCGACCATCCGATGCCGGGCGGCGGGCAACGCGCCGGCGACGCGCCGCGCCCACACCGTGTCAGTGTTCGCCGGGGAGGCGGCCTGGACCGTGGCCAGCAGAACATCCTGTGGGGCTGCCGTGCGCGCGGCCACGATCGCGAGCGCGGTCGAGTCCAGGCCGCCGGACAGCTGCACGGTAATCGGCCCGTCGGCCGCGCTGATCCTGCCCGTGACCGCAGCCGAGAGGCGGTCCCGCAGCAGACCCGCCGCTGCCGGCAGGGCAAGGTCAGCGTCGGGTGGCTGCCACCACGGCGAGCACCGCGAGGCACCTCCCTCACGGGGGATCTGAAGCCGGTAGCCGGCCGGGACCGGGCAGACACCGGCGTAGGGGCTGCACAGGTCACGCAGCGCCGCTGGCATCTCCGGACTACACAGCCGGGCCGCCCACCAGCGCCGGTCCAGGCCGGCGCCGGTCAGCCAGGCCAGCGGCCCCGCATGACTGCCCACCACCAGCCGCCCTCGCCAGGTGGCCGTGTAGGCACGGTGGTAGCCGACGGGGTCGGTCCACACGTCCGCACCGGCAGGACCAAGCTGCGCCAGCTGGAACGCGCCCGCCAGGTCGAGCAGCGCACCCGCGCCGCGTTGCGCTACCGCCTCGACCGTGCCCCCGGCCACGGCAGGATCGCCCAGCGCGGCCGTCGACACCCGGCCCACCTGGACGCTGTGGACCTGGCAGGGCCGGACGGTGCCAACCAGCCACGGCTGCCCGTTCCCATCCCGCACCAAGACGCTGGCCCCAGGAACACGCGAGGCGACCGCCGTGGCGACGGAGACGTCGGTGATCAGCATCCACCAGTGCAGATTCTCCCAGCCCGGGAAAGCCCGGCTCGGGTCAGCCGTCGGCGTGGTAGTACTTGCCCGCGTCACTGTCATCCGACGTGTCCCGGGAATACGACCCCTTCGTCAGCCCGTCCACGTGGCCGACGGGCGTCAGCTCCGGTGGTTCGTAGACTTCCGCCGGCCCGTCCTCGTCGTTCGTACCTGTCACGGGACTTCCTCCGATGCTTCGTGACGTCACGGGCGCTGCCCCTCCGTGCGGCGCGGCCCTGTGTGCTTTCCGGCCGGCGCCATACACCGGCGGAACCGCCCGGATACGGTCCGTGAAGACAATATCGTGATCGACCGAACAGTCAGCCAATGTCGCCGGAACTCACCGACCCATAGCAGGCCAGCCATGATGATCACGCGGCTTGGGGTGCCTGTCATTCCCCCCGTCACGAACATTTACTTCGGCTGCCATAAGAGCGACCGGCAATA
>NZ_CAKJTL010000043.1:0-15186 GCF_917627385.1 Protofrankia sp. CiT1 | reverse complement strand
ATCCACGCCCCTATTGCCGGGCGCTCTAAGACGGTTGAGCTGCGGAAACGGCGCGAGGTGGTGTGATCTGTTCGGCGTCGAGGGGCCCACCTGTTCGCGCGGCAGGCGGCAGACGGCGTAGGCAGGCGCTCGCTGTTGCCACCAGCCGGGTGACAGGCGTGGCAATGCTGCGCGGTGGGTCTATCGGACGGCTTGATGCTCGTCGACACCGCTGTTCCGCTGCGGGCCAGTGCCCCCGTAGCACAGGCCGAAGATCATGGCGGCGGTGTTGTCGACCTGGTAGCGGGCCGCGTCCAGCTCCAGGCCAAGCTACGCCGCCTGGTCATAAGCGTCCAGGGCCGAGCACAGGTCGGACCATTCCGGACCTGCCGCGTTGACGGGCGGCGTGAAGGAGGCGAGCAGGTCCGCCAACTGCGCGACCGGGAGGATGTCGCGCGTCCTGGCGAGCAGGACAATCGGACGGAGCGCAGGTGGCACCGCGCTGTGGTGAGGAAGCATGTGGGCCGGTTTCGTCCTCGATGGTCCGAGCGGGGGTGCCGGGGCGCCGCGGGACAGCGCAGAGCTGTCATCCCCGGGACGGGGAACGACGGCAACGGCGCAGGCCGCGGACGCTGTCGCAGTCAGCGTCTGAGCCGGCTGATCCACCGACGGGGTTGGTGCGGGCGCGTGTCATGCGAGGCTGGGAGTGCCAGACGACGTGCAGCGTGGCGTCCAGGCAGGAGAAGATCCACAGCGCGGTCGAGAGAGGTGAAAGAGCCAGTCACCTGTCCGCCTGGCCTGATCACAGCCACCTGATCGTGAAACTGGAGCCCCCAGGCGGCGACGTGAATGTCGGCGGGGTCCGCGGTCTCGGCGACGATCGCGAACAGACGCGGCGCCAGCGCGAACGCGAGCGCGTCCAGCAGGCCCGGGTCGGCCTGCTCTGACGGGGCGACCTCGTTGAGGACCGGTCTGCCGGCATGGTGTCGTCCATGTCCATGATCGAGGTCCAGCCGGGGTAGACGGGAAAGGCGGGCCGTGCGTGGCGGCCTTGCGACCGGCGCGCGTGCTACGTGATGTTGTCGTCGTGTGACGGCTGGGATGCCTGGGCGGCGCGGACGGCGGCGACAGCCCGAGTGAAGGCTTCGGCGACGGCGGCGGCCTCGTCAAGCGTGAGAACCTCGTTGTCGGGACTGTCGACACTGCGACCGAGGGAGATCACGGGCTGGTAGGTGGTCGTGGCGGTCACGTACTGCTCAATCGCCACCTGAATGACGGTGATGTCCCGCAGCCCGGAGATCTCCGGCAGCTCGATGACGGTGCCGTCGGCGACGTGGTAGTCGCCGGGACCCGCCGACTCCACGTTCAGGTGGCCCTCAGGCTGCTCGCACCAGGACGGGCAACGTCGGTTCCCAGGGTCAGGCATGGGTTACCTCCCGCTCCAGGTCAGTCGGGTGCACTCGCGGAAGTAGGCCCGGTCGTGTCGGGCGTCCATCCGTCCAGCCGGCGCAGGCCGTCGCGCACGCGTCGCAGGAGTTCGAGGTCGAAGACATCCAGCGGATCTGCGGCCTCCTCGACTCGGGACGGGGCGCGCCGCGGCAGGTCTCGGGCAGTGGTGTCCAGGACGAGTCGGACGGGTGGGGCGTCGTGGCGCAGGACAGCCCAGACGACCTTGCCTTTTGGAGGCGGCCGGTGGGGGTGCGAACGTGGGCCTGGTAATAGTCGGCGTTGTCGGTCGGGCTGGCAGCCAGGTCAAGACCGCGACCAGTCTCCGCGTCACGGCCGGGGGTCCGGCGGACCGGATGGCCCGTGCCCCCGTCCCACACCTCGATGATCAGATCCTGGTAGCCGTAGGTCAGGCAGAGTGCGATCCGGGAGGTGAGGTCGTCGTCTCCCTGCTGGCGGGCCGCCTGACTGGAGGCGAGGGCATTGGTGACCAGTTCGGACGTCACGAGTGCGGCCATATCGGTCAAGGTGTCGAGGCCCCAGCGGGCCAGGCGGCTGGCGACATCGCGGCGGGCGGCGCCGGCAGAGCGCGGGACAGCCGCGTAGAACCAGATGCGACGCAGCAGGAGATCGGCAGGAGATTCGCGGCTCGAGGACGCAGGAGTGGTGACGACGGCGGCGGTCATAAGTTCTCCGGGCTGAGGGATCTGAAGCTGCTAACGGCCTGCGGCAGCGCTATACGCGACGGCCGTGGGCTGCGTCAGGCGGCGCGGCGCGCTGGCTGCGGTGAACACCGGCCGGGTGGGACCAAGAGAGGTGCGGCATCGCGTACGAACGTGAGGTTGTGCTCGACGACGAGCACGACGCCGCGACACGGCCAGACTTCCGCACAGCCAGCACCTGCGAATGTGTGCGTGTTCAGGAGACGGACCGCAGTGATGCGAGGGCGACCACACGCAAGGTCCATATGGCCGGGACCTGCGCCGTACGCGAGCACGTCCGTCTGCCCTTCGGTGATGCTCCTCATGCTGTGGGTGGATGGGGACCGGAGGGGTCCGGCGACGTGCCGGTCTTCGGCGGGGAGGCGTGGTGACCATGCTGTGTGCCTTCGATGTATGTGGCGGCGGGTTCAGCGGGGGGGGCGGTCGTTCGCTCCGGCTGACCGGCGCGACGGTGGATCGGTGTGCCGGCGAGCTCGGTGACGCGTGAGCGTTCCGTTTCCAGCTCCCTACCCAACCAAGCCCCGCACTGGCCCGTGCTCCGACAGGAACTCGACGGTGTGTGGGACCTGTTCGCGCTACTCGCCACCGCGCACCTCGCCGGATGCACCGTCCCCGGCCAATACGACGCCATCACCCGCGCCCCAGCGTGGCTGCTGCGCTGGCGCGACGAACGCACCAGGACCTGGCCCCCGCACATCACCGGCGACGAACTCGACGCCGGCCACGCCGCCGCGGACGGTTCGTTTCGGGCCGTGCGAACAGTCGGTCATGGGCTTCGACACGGACCTCTGGCCGTTCGCGCGGCTGGCGTCAGCCGGGCCAGCCCGGCGGGTCCGGCTGCGGATGCTCACCCCCACCTTCTTCTCCCGCAACGGCCGGGACCTGCCGCTGCCCGAACCGGTGCTGATCGTGCGCTCACTGCTCGCCCGGTGGAACGCCCACGCCCCGGACACCCTGACGATCGATGACAGCGCCGCCCGTGAGCTGGTCGGCTCGGTGTTCCTGGACGCGGTGTCCGGCGCGAGCGAGCAGGTTCCGGTTACCGAACAGATCCGCCAGGTCGGTTTCGTGGGCGAGGCCGAGCTACGCCTGTTGAAGACGGCGTCGGCGGCCGCGGCCGAAGTGTTCGGCGCGCTCATGCGGTTCGCGGCGATCGCCGGGGTCGGTGCGCAGACCACGCACGGCTTCGGAGCTGTCGACATCAGGAACAGACAAATCGGGAAGTGACGCCGCCCGACCGCCCCGCCGGATGAGCCGTGGCCGTCCCGCCAGCATCCGCGCCGGGCGCGATCACGCGCCCGCGACCGGCCGGGCGCGGTATTACTGCTGAGAAGGACCCGCCTGAGCTGCGGCGGAGCCGATGAGATGCGCGCCGTCGGCGCGCCCGGACGCGTGGGGAAGGGAACACCCGTGGGACTGCTCGAGGACAAGGCGGCTGTCATCACCGGTGGCGCGCAGGGCCTGGGGCTCGCCATCGCCCAGCTCTTCGTCGCCAACGGCGCCAGGGTGGTGCTCGCCGACATCAACGTCGAGAAAGCCGCCGAGGCCGCGAAGGAACTGGGGCCGGCGATCGCCGTCCGCACGGATGTCACCAGGGAGGACGACGTCCAGGCGCTCGTCGAGGCCTGCCAGCGGGAGTACGGGCGGATCGACATCATGGTCAACAACGCCGGCATCACCCGCGACGCCAGCATGAAGAAGATGTCCGCCGACGACTTCCGGCTCGTGATCGATATCCACCTGTTCGGCGCGTGGCTCGGCACCAAGGCAGCCGGTCTCGCCATGAAGGAACAGGGCGGCGGTTCGATCATCAACATGTCGTCGATCTCCGGGAAGGTCGGCAACTTCGGCCAGACCAACTACAGCGCGGCCAAGGCCGGCATCGTCGGGCTCACCAAGGCCGCCGCGAAGGAGCTGGCCAAGGGCGGGGTGCGGGTCAACGCCATCCAGCCTGGTCTGATCCGGACCGCCATGACCGAGGCGATGCCGCGGGACGTCTGGGAGTCGAAGCTGACCGAGATCCCGCTGGGACGGGCGGGCGAACCAGCCGAGGTGGCCGGCGCCGCGCTGTTCCTGGCCAGCGAGCTCTCGAGCTACATCACCGGGACGGTGCTGGAGATCTCCGGCGGGCGCCACATCTGACGGCTTAGAGCGCCCGGCAATAGGGGCGTGGTTCAAGGAGCGGGGCTGGGGTGCGTAGATCGCGAGGCGGAGGAGGGAGCCACCGGAGGTGTTGGGTGGCGACTGACGACAACGCGGCGAGGTGCGTGCCCCAGCCCCGCGACGCCGCGTCCCCTATTACCGGGCGCTCTTAGCCGGCTGACGACGAGAATCCGTCCGCGACGCTCAGTAACCACTGGCATGCGGCTGCTTCCCTACGCCACGATGGCCCGGATCACACCGCTGCCGGGTGGCTGGCGAGGCCAACAGGAAACCAGCTGATACAGCTGATCAGCTGATGCGGAATGGAGCGTGCCAGCATGCCGGCTCGGGAGCAGCGTCGCGGACGGGCGATCGCGATGGCCCCCACCGAGGTCGACGCTTTCCTCGCGACGGAACGAACCTGCCGGGTCGCTACTCTCAGTAGTGACGGTCCGCATGTGGCCGCGCTGTGGTTCGTCTGGGACGGCGCGTCCCTGTGGCTGAACTCCGTCGTCCGCAGCCAGCGCTGGACCGACATCGGCCGCGATCCGCGGGTCGCCGTGGTCGTGGATGCCGGCGAGCAGTACCAGGAACTCCGGGGCGTCGAGATCAAGGGAACAGCCGAGCCGGTCGGGGACGTCCCGCGCACGGGCGCGCCCGATCCGGAACTCGCCGGGCCCGAGCGGCTGTTCGCCGGCAAGTACACCGGCCGCGACACGATGGCCCACGACGGCCGGCATGCCTGGCTACGGATCGCTCCAAGCAAGATCACAAGCTGGGACTTCCGCAAACTGCCGGCCTGACATCCGCCCGCTACGGCCCACCTGTCGATGCCGGCCCACCTGTCGATGCCGGCCTACAGATCGATGCCGGTCAGGACCATCACACGCTCGACGGTGAGATCCTCCATGGCCGCCCGCACGCCCTCCCGGCCCGTCCCCGACCCCTTGGTACCGCCGTAGGGCATCTGGTCGGCCCGGTAGGAGGGAACATCCCCGATGATCACACCGCCGACGTCGAGCTCCCGGTGCGCGCGGAAGGCCACCCGCACGTCCCGGGTGAACACCCCCGCCTGCAGGCCGTACGGGCTGTCGTTGATCCGGGCCAGGCCTTCGTCCAGCCCGTCGACCGGTTCGATGACGAGGACCGGTCCGAACACCTCCTCCCGCGCCAGGCGGGCGTCCGGCGGAACACCCCGCAGCACAGCCGGCGCGACCGTGGTGCCGTCCCGCTCGCCGCCGACGACCACCGTCGCACCCGCCTCGACGGCCTCGTTGATCCATCGCTCGACCCGTTCGGCCGCCGCCAGGTCGATCAGAGGCCCCACCTCGGTCGCCTCGTTGCCCGGGTCGCCGGTGCGCAGCCGGGCGACCGCGGCGCTCACCTCGGCCAGCAGCTCCTCGTACACGTCGCGCTCCGCGTACACCCGCTGCACGGCTATGCAGGACTGGCCGGCCTGGTAGTTCGAGAACGTCGCGATCCGCCCGGCCGCCCAGCGCAGGTCCGCGGCGGCGGACCAGTCCGCCGCCACCAGCACCGCCGCGTTACCGCCCAGCTCGAGGACGACGTGCTTGCGCGGCACCGCGTCCCTGATCGACCAGCCCACGGGGGCCGAGCCGGTGAAGGACACGACCGGTAGCCGGGCGTCCGCGACCAGTTCGGGCATAGCCTCGTTCGACACGGTCAGCACCGACCACGCGCCTTCGGGCAGGTCTGTCTCGGCGAGCAGCTCACCCAGCAGCAGGGACGACAACGGCGTCTTCGGCGCGGGCTTGACGATGATGGGCGCACCGACCGCCAACGCCGGTGCGACCTTGTGCGCGACCAGGTTCAGCGGGAAGTTGAACGGCGTGATCCCCAGCACCGGGCCACGAGGAAAACGCCGGACCACCGCAGCCCGGCCCGCCCCCGCCGGGTCGGTGTCGAGCCGTTGGAGCTGCCCCGACCAGCGCCGGGCTTCCTCCGCGCCCCAGCGAAACGTCGAGGATGCCCGCGCGACCTCGACCCGGGCCCAGGTCAGCGGCTTGCCGCTCTCGGCGGTGATGAGCGCGGCCAGCTCCTCACCGCGTTCGGCGATCCGGCCCGCGACGTGGGCGAGGGCCGCGGCCCGGCCGTGGGCCGACATCGCCGACATCGCCGGCATCGCCGCGCTGGCGGCGGCCACGGCCGCGTCCACCTGCGCCGGATCCGGCCGCGCGACCGTGGCGATCAGACGATCGTCCCACGGGTGACGGACCTGAAAGGTCGCCGAACCCGTTACCGGGCGGCCCGCCACCCAGAACGGCTCGGCCTTGCTCATGGAAGCCACTGCTCCACTTTCGTGCACAAGAGCCTGACACGGGTGACGCCACGCGCGACAGTCCTGAAGGTCCGGCCCCGGCATACCCCGGCATACCCCGACGGACACCGGCACGCCCGGGGGGAAACTCCCTGATGCCCGTCTTGCCACGGCTCGTGAGGTCTGCCCGGAGCAGGTTTGCCGCACATGACCGGAGGGAAGTCATCGGATCGGTGGAACTGTCAGGCAGCGGCGCGCATCACCGGGGAGCGGCCCGGTGACGAGCCCGCCTGCGTGTCCCCGCTGCCTGCGGACGGTGCATCCGCCCGACCTGTGGAACAGCCAGTGGCGCTGTGACGAACATGGGGATGTCAGCCCCTACCGAGTGGCGGTGTCCTCCCGGGAGCAGGTGCTGCTCTTCCTCGCGCACGCTGCCAAGGCGCCGATATGGGTCCCCTGGCCGATGCCGGTCCACTGGTTCGCCAGCGGCGTCTCCTGGGCTGGTGACGACCGCACCGGACCGCGGGCGACCGCGTTTGCCGCGGGCGGCCCCTCCCCGCTCGGCGGGCCGGCGGAACTTGTGATCATCGCCGAGGAGCCGGGGATCGGCCTCGGCGCCCGGCTTGCCGGGCTGCCAGGTACCGATCCCGAGCGCATCGGCGACAGGCCCGAGGAGAAGATCGAGGCCGCTGGGCACCCGACCGCGCTGTGGCCGGTCGTCTGCCCGCCCGACCGGGCCGCCTTCGTGGGTGAGGCCTGCGGGGTATGGCTGTGGGTGGTGCTCTGGCCGGCGGATGCCGCAACGCTGCTGCTGGAGCATCTCGTCGTCCAGGACCTGCGGAACGCCCAGATGATCACCTCATGCCTGCCGTTCGGTGCCGACAGCACTCATCTGTGAGCGGCACGCCGAGGCGGCGCGGGCGCATCCGAGATGTCTCGTAAGCTCGGCTCTCGCCACCAGCACGGACCCGAGCAGTACCGGTGGACGTAGCAGGGCCGCGGCGGATGCGAGAAGGGCCGGACAGCCATGGCACAGCCTCTGGAAACCGTTCCGGCAGCGGTCGAGGTGGACTGCCGCCGGCTGCTGCTCATCGTCAACCCGCACGCTGGCGGTGGACGCGGCGCCCGTGTGCTGCCGGACGTCGCCGCGGCGCTGAAACGCTGGGCCCGCGACGTGCGGACCGAACTGACCAGGGACATCGACCACGCCGCGGAGTTGGCCGAGGACGCGGTGGCGGACGGGCGGGTCGCGGTCGCGCTCGGCGGGGACGGTCTTGCCGGCCGGGTCGCCGAGACGGTGGCGCGCCTCGGCGGACTGCTCGCGGTGCTGCCTGGCGGGCGCGGCAACGACTTCCTGCGCGGGATGGGCGCGGCCAGGCAACCGGTGATCGCCGCCACCGCCCTGGCCAGCGGCACCGAACGGCGGATCGACCTGGCCGAGGCCAACGGCCGTGCCTACCTCGGCATCGCCAGCGTCGGTTTCGACTCGGACGTCCAGGTGATCGCCAATCGCGCCCGGTTCATCCGGGGCCAGCAGGTCTACGCCTACGGCGCGTTACGCGCGGCAGCCACCTGGCGGCCCGCCCGGTTCACCGTGGAGATCGACGGCGGCGCGGCGCGCGAGGTCACCGGCTGGACGGTGGCGGTGGCGAACTCGGCCTACTACGGCGGCGGCATGCACCTCGCGCCCCTGGCGAAACCCGACGACGGCCTGCTCGACGTCGTGCTGCTGTCGCGGTGCGGCAAGGCCGCTTTCCTCGCCACCTTCCCGAAGGTGTTCTCCGGCCGGCACGTGGACTCCCCGCACGTCCAGACGCGGCAGGCGACGCGGGTCCGGGTGGACGCCGACCGCCCGTTCCAGCTCTACGCCGACGGCGACCCAGTCGCGGAGCTGCCCGCGGAAATCGTTGTACGTCCCGGTGCGCTGCGTTACCTCGCTCCCGCCGGACGGTACGCGGGACAACCGCCCCGAACGCCGTCGTGATCGCCGTCAGGCCTGCTGGGCACCGGGTCGCCCGGCCTCAACCACCCAGGTGGCGTCGGTGCTGACCGGGGCGTCCCGGCGGTCGATGCTCTCGGCAACGCGCATGTCGGCGGCGCACTGCCGGGGGGAGACCCGGATGCGGGTGTACCCGCGCCGATCCCCGCGGAAGTACCGCACGTGCGGGTTGAGCAGCCGGTTGTTCGCCCGGACGAACTCCTCGCTGGGCAGGAAGAACCCCGAGCTGATGGACGTGGCGACGAACTCGGTGCCGACGACCGGTGTCTCTGGGCGGTCGAAGTCGACCCGCAGGTCGTTCACCCAGGCGCAGTGGATGTCCCCCGACAGCACCACCGGGTTGGCCACCCCGGTGTCCCGCACCGCCGACAGCAGCCGGGTCCGGTAGGGCACGTAGCCGTCGTTTTGGTCGAGGTTCGCGAACACCTCGCCGCTGCCCGGGGTGAGCTGGGCGTGCAGCTGGGCCATCATCGTCTGCTGAGCGATCACGTTCCACCGGGCACGCGACGCGGCCAACCCGTCGATCAGCCATTTCTCCTGCTCAGCGCCGGCCATGGTCCCGGTCGTGTTGTGCTCCCCCAGAGCGGCCGGGCCGATGTCGTTCGGGCTGCGGCCGGGCTGCGGCGTCCGGTACTGGCGGGTGTCCATCACGTTGAGGGTGAGTAGATCGCCGAAGGCGAACCGGCGGTAGAGCCGCAGGTCGGGCGATCCGGGCTGATAGCTGGCCCGGATCGGCATGTGCTCGTGGTAGGCCTGGTAGGCGGCGGCCCGCTGGCGCGCGAAGGCCGCCGGGTCCTGGTGCCTGTCACCGGTGTCGCCCGACTCGTCGGTGAGGCCAGCGTAGTTGTTCTCGGTTTCGTGGTCGTCCCAGGTGACCACCCATGCCGCGGCCGCGTGCGCGGCCTGCAGCTGCGGATCAGCCTTGTACTGGGCGTAACGCGCCCGGTAGTCGTCGAGGGTCTGGAGCTGGTCGAGCCCAGGCCTGGCCGGGGTGGTGTGGCGACGGTCTGGGAACCTGCTCTTCGGGTCGTACTCATAGATGTAGTCACCGACGTGGACGACGAGATCGAGGTCGTCGGCGGCGATCGCGCCATACGCCGGCCAGTAGCCGTTCTGGAAGTCCTGGCAGCTGGCCAGCGCGAAACTCAGCGTGGACGTGCCGGCACCGGCGGCCGGCGCGGTACGGGTCCGGCCGACCGGGCTGATCACTGTCCCGGCACGGAACCGGTAGAAGTACACCCGGGCCGGCTGCAGGCCACGGACGTCGACGTGCACCGAGTGCGCCGACCCCGGGGTGGCGGTCTGCGTCCCCACCGCCACGACATCGGTGAACCGGTCGTCGGTGGCGAGCTGCCAGTCCACTGGGATGTCACGCGCGGGCAGGCTCGCGACGCCGGTCGCCGGCGCCAGCCTCGTCCAAATGATCACACTGTCGGGCAGCGGGTCCCCGCTGGCGACCCCGAGAGCGAACACGCCGTCCCCGACGCCGGGTATCGCGGTCGCGGGCCGCAGGCTCGGGCGCGCGGTGGCAGCGCCGCCGGACCCGCCGCCGGACCCGCCGCCGGAACAGCCCACCGCGGTCAGCAGCACAGCCCCGCCCGCGAGAAAGCCGCGCCGGGTCGCCACCGCTGGCCCGCTGGAATTCCTCACAGCACCAGGACGTTAGCCGGCTCATGCCCCCGGCCGGAAGACCGCGCGCCACGAATGTGAATGAAAGCGGCGGCAACGGGGACGCGGCTATCGTGCTGGGCAGCCACCGTGCTGGACAGCCGCTCCGGATGGGGCCGGGAAAGCGGAGGTGTCTTGCGAGAGCCGGGGTGCGCGGTGCGTGATCGAGCCGGCTACGGCGAGCGGCTCCAGGCGGGTGCCCAGTGACCACGACCGAATTAATCGATCTTCATACGCACTCGACGGCGTCGGACGGGCTGTGCCGCCCCGCCGAAGTCGTCAGCCTCGCGGCCGCGGCCGGCCTGGCCGTGGTCGCCCTCACCGACCACGACACCACGTCGGGCCTGGCCGAGGCCGCCGCCGTGCTGCCCGCCGGGCTGACCCTGCTCCCGGGCGCGGAGATCTCCTGCGGGATACGGGCCGACCAGCACCGCTGGGTAAGCCTGCACCTGCTCGCCTACCTGTTCGACGCCACCGAACCGGTGTTCGCCGCCGTCCGCGCCCGGCTACGCGCCGGCCGGGTCACCCGCGCCCGCCGGATAGTGGAGAAACTGGCTGCCGACGGCCATCCCGTGTGCTGGGAACAGGTGTCCGCCCGAGCCGACGGTGTGATCGGACGCCCGCACATAGCTGAGGCCCTCGTCGAGGCTGGGCTCGTGGGCTCCATCGAGGCCGCGTTCACCCCTGCCTGGATCGGCCCCGGTGGCCGGTACTGGGCGGGCCGGGATGAGCCCGACGCCATGGAGGCGCTCCGGCTGGTCCGCGACGCGGGCGGGGTCAGCGTACTGGCCCACCCGTACGCGAGCAGGCGCGGTGCGACCATCGGCCCAGCGGTGATCGCGGCCATGGCAAGGGCGGGCCTGCACGGCCTCGAGGTGGACCATCCCGATCACCGGCCGCGGGAGCGGAGCCAGCTCCGCCAGCTCGCCACCGACCTCGGCCTGATCGTCACCGGCGCCAGCGACTTCCACGGGCCGAGCAAGCCCCAGCCCCTCGGTGCGGAGACAACAAGCGAGCAGGCGTACGAGGCGCTCATCGCCGGCGCGCACGGGGCGCGGCCGTTGACCGGACCAGCCTCGGCACCGCCCGGGTGCGGTCAGGCGCCCTGACCGCACCCGCCGCCGGGCGGCGGCGTGGCGGCCCGGGGATCGAGGCGGCTCAGCAGATCGGCGAGCACGTCCAGCTCGTCCGGGTTGAAGTGGCTGGTGACGTGCTTCGAGACACCGGCGAGGTGGGTCTGGGAGGCCGCCCGCAACCGCTTGCGGCCTTCAGGTGTGAGGGTCGCGAACGTCCCCCGGGCGTCGGACGGGCAGGACCGCCGTTCGACCAGGCCGTCGCGTTCCAGCCGGTCGACCAGCCGTGTCAGGCCGCTGCGGGACAGCAGGACCGCCTCCGCCAGCTCGTTCATGCGCAGGGCGCCATCTGGTACTTCGGACAGCTGGACCAGCACGTCAAAGGAGGCCAAGGGCAGATGGTGCTCGGATTCGAGATCGGTCTCCAGCTGCCGGATGACGTACGAATGAGCCCGCAGGAACTGGCGCCATGCCCGCAGTGATCGCGGGTCAATCGGCGATTCCTGCTCCGCTGTCCGCTCGTCGACCGTCACGTGGATCAGATTACGTCGCCCGTACAGGGGCGCGAGGGAGCCCGCTGAGGATGTCAGACGATCGACATTTCGGCCAGCCGGCGGAAATGATCAAGATCTGGCCGCGCCGGGCGCGTTCGACCGGGACGGGCGGCTATGGTGGAGGCGCAGGCGTGGCGGCGTGAGCCGCACGCACCACACCGACCGGTCGAGGTTTTCTCTTGTCTGCTTCCCGGCCTGGCGCGGACGCGATCCAGGCAGCTCTCGCGACAGTGCTCGACCCTGAGATCGGGCGTCCCATCACCGAACTGGACATGATCGAATCAGTTCGCGTCACCGACGACACCGTGGATGTCGTGGTGCTCCTGACCGTCTCCGGTTGCCCGATGCGCGAGGAGATCACCAGCCGGGTCGAGCGTGCGGTCACCGCGGTACCGGGCGTGCGGTCCGTGCGGGTCCGCCTCGAGGTCATGAGCGCCGAGCAGCGCGCCGCCCTGCACACGAAGCTACGAGGGGGGACGGCGACCCGGTCGATCCCGTTCGCGCAGCCTGGCTCGCTGACCAGAGTCTATGGCGTGGCCAGCGGGAAAGGCGGCGTCGGCAAGTCGTCGGTGACGGTCAACCTGGCCGCCTCGATGGCTCGCTCCGGGCTCTCGGTCGGCGTGCTGGACGCCGACATCTACGGGCATTCGATCCCCCGGATGCTCGGAGTCGACCGCCTCCCCACCCAGGTCGAAAAAATGATCATGCCGCCACAGGCGCACGGCGTGAAGGTGATCTCCACCGGCATGTTCACCCGGGGCAACGAACCGGTCACCTGGCGCGGACCAATGCTACACCGTGCGCTGGAACAGTTCCTCTCGGACGTGTTCTGGGGGGATCTCGACGTCCTGCTGCTCGACCTGCCACCGGGCACCGGCGACATCGCGATCTCGTTGGCGCAGCTGGTGCCGTCCTCCGAGCTCCTCGTCGTGACCACCCCGCAGCTCGCCGCCACCGAGGTCGCCGAACGGGCCGGCACGGTCGCCGTCCAGACCCGGCAGAACGTCGTCGGCGTGGTGGAGAACATGGCCTGGTTGCCCTGCCCGCACTGTGCCGGCCGGGTGGACGTCTTCGGCTCCGGTGGCGGCGCGGCGGTAGCCGAACGCCTGACCCGGGTGCTCGGGCACGACGTGCCGCTGTTGGCGCAGCTGCCCATCGACGTCCGGCTGCGCGAAGGCGGCGACTCCGGCGTCCCGCTGGTGACCGCGGATCCGGACTGTGAAGCCTCGAAGATCCTGCGGGAAGTGGCCGAGCGCCTGTCATCGCGCTCACGCGGGCTGGCCGGTCGATCCCTGGGCCTCACCCCGACCCGCCGGAGCTGAGCTGGTCGCTCTACGGCATGTTTCAGCAGTCGTTGTTCGATCTCGTCGTTCGAGCAGGGAGCCGCGTCCGGGCGGTCGCTGGCAAGGCCACTGGTGGCCGGCCGGACGTTCCGGGCATGTCCGGCCGGCCGGACATTCGGACGCTCGGGCGCCGGGTCAGTCAGGTTGCGTCGGTGTCAAAAGGGGTCGCCGCCGGTGTCTCGGCGGTGGCCGCCCCGCGGGTAACAGGTGCCGCGGTCGTGGCCTGACCTCGGTCCGAGGGGATGGCAGCCCTGCTCCCGGTCGAGACGGCCTTGTGGGTAGCCTTGGTCAGGATGGGGGATTTCGTCAACGACGGTGGCTTGACGGCTGCCGCGGGCCCCGCCTGCATGTCGTCGTAGGAGAGCCGGGGCCGAGCCCGCTCACCACCAGGCACCGGAGGTGCCTCCGCGTCGTCGTCGAAGAGCATCTTGTCGAACGACGTCCGCTTGGACAGGTACGACGGAAGCAGCGGGTCCTCATCGTCGAACAGGTGCTTGCGGACGAACGTCTTGGGATGCAGGGTACTCAGGTCAAGATCGGCAATCTCCGGACCAAGCTCGGAGCGCAGCTCCTCGCGCATGCCCGCGGCCATCTGCCGGAACTGACGCAGCATCTGACCGGCCTCACGGGCCACCTTCGGCAACCGCTCCGGGCCAAACACGAACAGACCGATCAGCAGCAGGACAGCGACCTCGCCCCAGCCGACGCCATTGAACACCGCCCCACACTACCTCGCAACCGCGATCAACGGAACAGCTCCGGACCGGTCGCCTCCCTTCGCGGGCCCACCGGCCCACCGGCCCGCCGGCCCGGATGCGTTCCGCTCAGCGCGGCCGCAACACCGGCAACCTTGCCGGGAACCAGCCGGACGCGGCGTCGTGGTCCGAACCCAAGATTCAAAAAGGCTCTCAGTCGCGCTGTTCCTGGGGGGCCAGCTCGACCTCATGGGTCTTGTGATCGCGCTCGAACGTGAGGGTGACCCGGTCGCCGATCCGGTGCACCCGGATCGCCGCGATCAGGTCGTTGGTGTTCCCGATAGCGGCTCCGTCGACCTTGGTGATGATGTCTCCCGGACGCAGTCCGACCACATCGGCGGGCCCGCCCCGCGTCACCCCGCGGATGAGCGCGCCGGGAGAGGTCCCGATCGCCGCCGCGTCATCCGGGGTGATCGTCCCAGCGGACACGCCGACATCAGGATGGGTGGCCCGGCCGGTACTGATGATCTCGTCGGCCACCGACCTCGCATAGTCGATCGGGATGGCGAAGCCCACGCCGATGTTCCCGGACGCGCCATGCTCGGCGCGGGAACCGGGCACGGCCGCGATCGCGGTGGTGATGCCGACGACCTGACCACGCCCGTCCAGCAGCGCGCCGCCGGAATTGCCGGGATTGATGGCCGCGTCGGTCTGAATCGCGCCGATGAGGACCGACTCGCCCCCGGACTCCGCCGGCACCGTTGGGTGACGGTCAAGCGCGCTGACAATACCCGTTGTCACCGTTCCGGCCAATCCCAGCGGCGCGCCGATGGCCACCAGCGGCGCACCGACCACGAGCGAGCCGGAACGCCCCAACGCCGCGGCGGGTAGCGGGCTTGTCGCCGGAATCCGGATGACGGCGAGATCGGTCTTGGGGTCACGTCCGATGATCTCCGCCGAAATCTGCCGCAGCTCCCTGTACAAGGTCACCGAGACCCGTGCCCCGACGGCGGCCCCGGCGACAACGTGGTTGTTGGTCAGTATGTAGCCGTCCGACCTGATGATCACACCGGAACCGGTGGCGGACAGGACCGGGTTAGTCACGGTGATCGTGACAACCGACGGCAGAGCGCGCGCGGCGATGGCGGCGACCGATACGGCCCGTTCGCCCGGGGGCGCGGCGTCAACCATCGCCCCCGGCGACAGCGCGGGCGCGACCCGCGCGGCCTGGCGTTCGCTCCGTACGGCGCGAACGCCGGCCATGCCGCCGACCGCGCCGCCGACGAT
>NZ_CAKJTL010000042.1:67765-83794 GCF_917627385.1 Protofrankia sp. CiT1 | reverse complement strand
CAACCCACCCCGCGGCTCCACCGCGGGTGCCCAGGCTCGCTCACGGGATGCCGGGCAGGACCTCAGGATGTGAGCCACGCCAGCAGCGTGCGCACGCCCCAGCCGGTGCCGCCCTTGCTGATCTCACCGTCGTCGCTGTCCGCGCGGGCGGTACCGGCGATATCGACGTGCGCCCAGGGGATACCGCCGGTGAACTCCCGCAGGAACAGCGCGGCCGTGATCGACCCGCCGGACACGTCCAGCGCGGTGCCGATGTTCGCGAGATCCGCCACACCGGACTCCAGGGCCGGCCGGTACTCATCGACCAGTGGCAGCCGCCACAGCCCCTCACCGGCTGTCTGAGCCGCCCGGAACAGCTCACTGGCAAGCGCGTCGTCGGAGGAGAACAGGCCGGCCGTCCGGCGGCCCAGCGCAACCGTGATCGCGCCGGTGAGCGTCGCCAGGTCAATGATCGCATCAGGCGCGAGGCTGGCCGCGTAGGCAAGCCCGTCCGCAAGCACAAGGCGGCCCTCGGCATCGGTGTTGAGCACCTCGACGGTGGTTCCGCCCCAGCAGGAGACGACATCACCGGGCCGCATAGCGGCACCACCGATCATGTTCTCCGCGAGGCAGAGCAGACCGGTGACCCGGTCCCGCACACCCATGGCCGGCAGGGCCGTCATGGTCGCGAGCACGGCAGCCGCCCCCGCCATATCCGTCTTCATCGCGGCCATGGACGTCGCGGGCTTCAACGACAGGCCGCCGGAATCGAAGGTGATCCCCTTACCCACCAGTGCCACATGCCGGCCGCGTGGGCAGCCGGGATCGGACGCCGGAGCACCGTCGTAGCTCAACCGCACCAGCCGCGGTGGCCGCGACGAACCCGCGCCCACCGCGGCCAGCCCGCCGAAGCCCTGTTCGGCGAGTTCCGTCGGACCCAGGACGTGCGCGTCGAGCCCGGCCGCACGGGCGGTCTCGACCGCGCGCGCGGCGAACCACTCAGGCGACTTGACCAGGCTCGGCATATTGGCCAGATCGCGGGCGAGATGCACGGCACGGCTGGTCACGGTGGCGACGGCGACGGCGGCACGCAGCTCGGGATCCCGGGGGTTCGCGACAATGATCGTGGCTTCCCGCAGGGCCTTCGAGCGATCATCAGTGGTCCCGTCACCGGCGTCACCGTCACCGCCGCCGGTCAGCGCGGCGGCGCCGTCGGTCAAGGCAGCGACCAACGGACGGTAAGCGGCCAGCAACAGGCCTTCGGTGAACGCGCGCAGGCCGATGGCGTCGACCCCGGTCTCGGCGTCCGCGAGCACGGCCGCCCGGCTGGCGGACGCGGCCCGGCGGGCGAACGCCGCACCAGCCGCACGCCAGGCCGCCTGGTCCCGCCTGCCGGCTCCCAGCAGCAGCAGCCTCGTCGGCGGGTCGGCCCGCCCCAGCGGGACGACGACCACCTCCGCCGGCTCGCCGCTGGCCCGCTCCGCGTCCAGCAGAAGATCCAGGTCAAGACCGAGCGAGTGCCCGACCGCGCGACCGGCCGCCGTCACCGCGGCCGTGACGACCTCCTTCCCCACGGGGAAGGTCAACAAAGCCAGGACCGGCACGCCGACCTCCAATGGCGTACCGGCCCGCAGCGTCACGATCGGTGGGCGGGGGACGGCCCACCCGGCGTCCGCTGGAACGTCGAACACGCTGGCCGCGCGTCTAGCCGGCGGCCGACTTCAGCGCGTCCCCAAGGTCCTTCGCCTCGTCGGGCAACAACTCCACCACAAGACGGCCACCCCCTTCCAGCGGGACGCGCATGATAATGCTGCGGCCCTCCTTGGTGACCTCGAGCGGACCGTCACCCGTCCGCGGCTTCATGGCCGCCATCGGTGCACCTCTTCCTGCCGTCGGACCTGCTACCACCGGCGATTATCCCGGAGAACAGGCCGGGAACCGAAACACGTCACCCCGCAGCGCCACAACAGACGCGGCTTGTCGGGATCGCGAAGCACCAGAGATGCCTCTGAATGGACAACACACACGCAATCCGGACCAACGCCCATGATCAGAACGTTACGACGATCCGGCCACGGTGTCAGTCGGAGGTCAGCCGCACGTCACTTTTCGAACGTTCCGAGCGAACCGGCGCAGTGACACCCACAACGCACCCACAACCATCGGCCGCAGTAGCGCGAACCCGGCCCGGCCGAGCCATCCCAGCGGCAGCTCCAGGTCCTCGGACCAGACAAACCGCGACCGCCCGGCGGGCAGGGGAACCACCACGAAGGCGCCACCCCCGCGCACCGCCCGGCCGGTATGGCGAACCAGGCAGCGGTACGGCGGCTCCCACTCGACGATCTCCATTGAGTCGACGAGCACCAGCGGGCCGATCCCGGTACGGGCGATGATGCATCCGCCGACCCCGATCCCGCCCTGGCGGCTTCGGACCACCGTCGTCGCCAGCAGCCACTCGCCCTGACGCTCCCAGTCCGTCAACGCCGCGAACACGGTTGCCGGCGCGGCCTCCACCTCGACGGCCACGGCCAGCGTGCCGGACCCGCGCCGCTTCACACCGGCGGCCAGGGGAACGCGCTCCCGGGATGACTGACGCTCACCATGAAGATCTCCCGTAGTGCTCCGCCGGCTCGAAGGCCTCGCATCCTCCGCATCTCCCCGGGACTCCCGTCCGCATCTCCCGGGACTCCCGTCCACGCGGCCATGCCCGCCCGGCGGCCGGTTACTCCACCGGCGGGGCCGCCGGGCCGACGGCATCGGCGTGGCCGGTCCAGCCGTCGCGCTCCGCGCTCCGGTAGCTCGGCGCCTGCTCGTCGGCATGGGCGAAGGAAGCCAGCCTGACCATCTCCTCGTCCCGCCGCGCGAGTTCAGCGTCCCGCCAGGCAAGCTCGTCCGCGAGCCGCGCGACCACCGCGTCGACCTCGGCCATCCGGTAGCCCCGGAACGCCATGTCGAACCGAACACCGGCGAGGTCGGCAGCGGACACGGTCAATGCCGGCAGACCGTCACCGGCCGCGTCCGGCGGCGCTGGCGACAACCGGTCGAAGCGTCCGACCGACAGGGCCGCGACGGCGAAGACAATTGCGGCAACAACCACTATCTCGACGACGAGCAACACATCCACGATCGTGGCACGGGTTGAGGAATTATGCCGCACCCGCCACCCCGACAGCACGATCACCGCTCTTTTTCACGCGGACGCAGGCCGGCGCAGGCTCCGGGCGGGTCCGCCGCATACGTGGCCGGCGGATAAGAGCGCCCGGCAACAGGGGTGTGGATCCTCGAAGCTTCCAGCGCCGGCCGCTAAGAGGCTCCGGCAATAGGACTGTCCGGCTCGCGCCGCCCGGTCGGCGCCTCGCATCATCGCTCCCCGTCCATCGCTGCGCGATGCACGGGTACCCCGGCTCGTCGGTCGACGCCCCACACAGGGCGCATCCCTCCGCCACCGCGCGATCCATCCGCCCGGACGCCGCTCCCTGATCGAACGCCCTATTGCCGGAGCCTCTAAAGTTCCCTGCGGTGAGCGACATCTCCTCGACGGGCGGCCCCGCCGGCCCCGCCCACACCGCCGGCAGCACGGGCGGAGGGCTCCCCGCGGGTACCCGGGCGGCCAGCGACCTCCGGCTCGGCTCATCGACGTTCCGCCCGTCCGACCTGACCATCATGGCAATCATCAATCGGACGCCCGACTCGTTCTTCGACCGAGGCGCAACCTACGGCGAGCCGGAAGCGCTGGCCGCGGTGGACCGTGCCGTCGCCGAAGGCGCCCAGATCATCGACATCGGCGCGGTGAAAGCGGCACCGGGCGAGGACGTCGACACCATCGAGGAGCTGCGGCGGCTCGGCGGGTTCGTCGCGCTCGTCCGGTCCAGGCACCCCAGCGTCGTGATCAGCGTGGACACCTGGCGTGCCGAGGTGGGCCGGGTGGTGGCGAGTGAAGGCGCCGACCTGCTCAACGACGCCTGGGGCGGTACCGATCCCCGGCTCGCCGAAGTCGCCGCCGAGCACGCGCTGGGTCTGGTCTGCACCCACGCCGGGCAGCTGCCGCCGCGCACCCGGCCACACCGGATCGCCTACGACGATGTGGTCGCCGACATCATCGCCACCACGACCGGGCTCGCGAACCGCGCGGTGGCGCTCGGCGTGCGACCGGACGGCGTGATCGTCGATCCAGGCCACGACTTCGGCAAGAACAGCCGGCATTCCCTGGAGGCGACCCGCCGGCTCCCCGAACTCGCCGCAACCGGCTGGCCGGTTCTCGTCGCGCTGTCGAACAAGGACTTCATCGGCGAGACCCTCGACGCCGGGGTCACAGACCGCCTCGAAGGGAGCCTCGCCGCAACCGCGATCAGCGCCTGGCTCGGTGCCAGGATCTTCCGCGCCCACCAGGTCGCCGAGACCCGCAGGGTGCTGGACATGGTGGCGGCCATCCGCGGTACCCGCGACCTCGCCGTCGCCCGCCGAGGCCTCGCCTGACCCGGACGGCGGCTACTCCCCCTCGAGCCGCTCGGCGGTGGTCGGCCCGGTGCCGCCCGGCGGTGGCACGCCGGCCTCAAGAAGATCCAACGCGGCCTCGACCGTATTCGCCCAGCCCAGGGCGTTCCGGGCCGCCGGCCGGACGAAACCCCGCCGGACCAGTTCGTCCACCTGTGCCCGGAGATGGGCGAACAGGCCGTCCGGGTCGAGGACGACGACCGGCTTGGCATGCATCCCGAGAACGCGCCCGACCCACATCTCCAGCAGTTCCTCCAGGGTGCCAAGACCGCCGGGGAGGGCGAGGAAGGCGTCCGAGCGGATCTCCAGGAGCCTCTTGCGCTCCCGCATCGTCTCGGTGACGATCAGCTCGTCCGCGTCGCCGTCGGTGATTTCCAGGGCCGACAGCGCTCGGGGAATCACGCCGGTGGTGCGGGCGGCGCCCGCACGGGCCGCGCGGGCGACCGCACCCATGCACGAGACGGAGCCGCCACCCGAAACCAGGCCGTGGCCGCGGCGAGCGAGCGCGGCACCGACCGCCGCGGCCAGCTCGAGGTAGGAGGGATCGATCGCCTCGGACGACGAGCAGTAGACACAGATGTTCACGCGGGCTCGCCGCCCGGACGCCCGGCCTCCGAGCCCGGCTGGTCGTTGCCCACGCGGTGGCTGTTGACGATGATCTGAACAGCCTCGTCCACGTCATCGGTGAGAGTGACAAGATCAAGATCTGTCGGCAGGATGCGCCCGGCGCCCGCAACCGTGGTGCGCAGCCAGTCCAGCAGGCCCGCCCAGTACCGCGAGCCCATGAGCACCACCGGGAAGCGGGTCACCCTACGGGTCTGGACGAGCGTGAGAGCCTCGAACAGCTCGTCGAGTGTGCCAAGCCCGCCTGGCAGGATCACGAATGCCTCGGCGTACTTGACGAACATGGTCTTGCGGACGAAGAAGTACCGGAAGGTCACCCCGAGGTCCACCCAGTCGTTGAGACGCTGTTCGAACGGGAGCTCGATGCCGAGGCCGACCGACAGGCCGCCAGCCTCCTGCGCGCCCCGGTTGACAGCTTCCATAGCCCCCGGGCCGCCACCCGTGATCACCGCGTAGCCAGCCCGGACGAGCGCGCTGCCGAGCCGCTCGCCAAGGGCGTAGTCGGGGTCCTCGACGGGGACACGAGCCGAGCCGAAGACCGTCACCGCCCGGGGCAGCTCGGCGAGCAGCCCGAACCCCTCGACGAACTCGCTCTGGATCCGCAGGACCCGCCACGGATCGGCGTGGACCCAGTCAGCCGGACCACGGGTGTCCAGCAGATGCTGGTCGGTCGTCGACCCTTCGACCAGCCCACGGCGAACGGTGATGGGCCCGCGTTGCCGCTCCGGCGGCCGGCGGGTCCGGGCTGGCCGATCCCGGCCCGGAGCCGGAGCCGGACCCGGTCCCGGACCCGGTCCCGGACCGGCGGCGGCGGCGGCCGAGGCGACGGCGACAGAAACATCGGCGGAAGCGGGGCCAGCGGAAACCGTTCGGGCGGCCATGGCACCGTCGGCGACAGGAACGTCTGGCTGGGTCGGGTCGGTAGGCGCACTCACGAGCTGTAACATAACGTTCCAGCGTTACATTCAAGATCGTAAACGGGTAACCGACCGAGAAGTTCGACGGAGGTTACCCGAAACACCCCATGCGGGTCAGCGCATGAGGTAGCGCCGCAGCACATCCTCTGCCGCGCCGATCCGCGCCACCTCGACATACTCGTCGCGGGTGTGGGCGAGGCCAGGGTCACCAGGCCCGAAGTTGAGCGCCGGGATACCGAGCGCGGCGAAGCGGGCCACGTCGGTCCAGCCGTACTTGGCCACGGGCACACATCCCGCAGCCGCCACGAACGCGCTGACGACGGGCGCGGCGAGGCCGGGCAGCGCACCGGGCGCACTGTCGGTCACCGCAAGGGCGAAACCGTCGAGTACGGCACGGACATGCTCGAGCGCCTGACCGACATCACGGTCCGGTGCGAACCGATAGTTGACCGTGACCTCACAGGCGTCCGGGATGACGTTGCCAGCCACGCCGCCGCTCACCCACACGGCGTTGAGGCCCTCGCGGTAGGTACAACCGTCGATGGTCACCGTCCGTGGCTGGTAGTCGGCGAGGCGCTCCAGCAGCGGCGCGGCGCGGTGGATCGCGTTCTCGCCAAGCCATGCCCGCGCCGAGTGCGCCCGGCGTCCGCGTAGCGAGACCACCACCCGTAGGGTGCCCTGGCAGCCCGCTTCGATCTCGCCCGAGGTCGGCTCCAGGAGCACCGCGAGATCGGCGTCCAGCCAGTCGCGATGGCGCTCGGCAACGCGGCGCAACCCGTTGAGCTCGGCGCGGACCTCCTCGTTGTCGTAAAAAACCCAGGTCACGTCATGGCTGAGGGGCTCACCCGCGAGCGCGGCGGCCAGCCGCAGCAGCACGGCCACTCCCGACTTCATGTCGGAGGTCCCGCAGCCGTAGAGCCTGCCAGCCGCGAACCGGGCGGGCAGGTTGTCCGCGATCGGCACGGTGTCGAGGTGCCCGGCCAGCAGCACCCGGGTCGGCAGCCCCAGGTCGGTACGGGCAACGACGGCGTCGCCGTCCCGGTCGACCCGCAGTCCGGCGACGCCGGTCAGAGCCGTTTCGACCAGGTCCGCGAGGACGGCCTCGGAGCCGCTCACCGACGGGACGTCGACCAGGGCGCGGGTCAGCTCCACCGCCGAGGCGGTCAGGTCGAGCGGCGCGCCGCGGCCGAGCGGGGAACGCTCGGCGGATGGTCCAGGTAGCCGGTCCGGCAGCTGCTCAGCTGGCAACGCCGTGCTCCCGCAGGATGTCGTTCAGCGCGAGCTTGTCGTGGATCTCCCCTTCGGCCAGCGTCCGCAGCACCAGGATGCACGGCATGGCGTAGTCCCCGCCGGGGAACGACTTCACCCGGCTCGACCCGACCGCCACCGCCCGCTGCGGAATCTCCCCACGCGGGTACTCCTCGCCGGTGACCGCGTCGAACACGTGCGTGGAGGCGGTGAGGATCGCGCCAGCGCCGAGCTTGGCCCCGCGGCGCACCCGGGCGCCCTCCACCACCATGGCGCGGCTGCCGATGAACGCGTCGTCCTCGACCACCACGGGCTTGGCGTTCGGCGGTTCCAGCACCCCGCCGATGCCGACCCCGCCAGACAGGTGCACCCGGCGCCCGATCTGCGCGCAGGAACCGACCGTCGCCCAGGTGTCGACCAGAGTACCGGCACCGACGTACCCGCCGATGTTGGTGTAGCTCGGCATCAGCACCGCACCAGGTTCGATATGCGCCCCCCAGCGGACGATCGCGCCCGGCACGACCCGCACCCCGTCGAAGGATGTCTTGAGCGGCACCCGGTCGTGATAACGGAAGTCGCCGGCCGCGGACTCGGCCATCGGCAGCACCCGGAAAGCGAGCAGGATAGCGCGTTTCGCCCGCTCGTCCACGACGACGTCGCCGCTGTCGGCGACATGGGCGACCCGTGCCTTCCCCGCGTCCAGGAGGTTGATCGCCTCAACCACGACATCGTGCAGGCTGCGGCCCGCCAGCGCCTCGGCGGCGTCAGGACGGTCCCACAACAGGTCGATGACCGGGTCTATCGCGGAGTCGATGATCTCGCCCGATGTGCTCACGACCCCGACCCTAACGAGGCGCCTGCCGCCCGTGCCCCACCGGCCCCGAAGGATCACGATCCTGGAAGATCGAGAATCCCACCGCTCAGTGCCTGGGAGACCGGAACCAACGGGGCCAAGAGGCGGGAGGCGGGACCGCGGCGCCCCGGACGGCACCCCCCCGGCCCAGGATGGGGGCTACCGGATGTCCGGCGGCTCCGTCGTGACCCGGAATCCGGGACGGCCGCCACGGTCGTCGCCCGGCCACGGCACCGCCGGGAGCGTCCCCGGGCCCGCGGGCGCCGGCCCCCTGTCCTGGTACTGGCTCCCCTGCTGGTGCTGGTAAGCGGTGTCCGGCCGCGCCCCGGCCACGGGCAGACCCCCGGTCGGCGGTCCGGACGGGAGGAGCGGCGCGACCGGACGGGCGCCGGTCTGGTGACCGCCGCCGACGTACCCGGCGGCCACCGGTGCCGGTGGCGGGTTGACCAGCTGCGGTGGCGGCAACATCGCCATCCGCTCCGGGACGGTGGCGACCTGGGCGTCCGGCCCGGTCAGCGCTATCCGGACGTGCCTGCGCCCGGCCTCGCCGTAGAACACGCCGGGGGCGACGAGTACACCCACGCTCGCCAGGGCGTCCACCGTCGTCCAGGCTTCCTCCCCGCGGGTCGCCCACAGGTAGAGCCCGGCCTCGCTGTGCTCGATCGTGAAGCCGGCAACGGCCAACGCCGCGGCGAGCACGGCCCGCCGGTTGGCGTAACGCGCCCGCTGCTCAGCGACGTGCATGTCGTCGGCAAGGGCCGCGGTCATGGCGGCCTGAACCGGTGTCGGCACCATCGACCCGCCGTGCCGCCGCACCTCCAGCAGCCCGGTGACGAGCCTCGGATCCCCGGTGACGAAGCCCGCGCGGTAGCCGGCGAGGTTCGACCGCTTGGACAGCGAGTGCACCGCGAGCAGCCCTTCGTGGGAGCCGCCGCAGACATCCGGATGCAGCACCGAGACGGGCCGGGCCTCCCAGCCCAGCTCGATGTAGCACTCGTCGCTGGCGACGACGATGCCGCGCTCGCGGGCCCAGCCCACGACCGCCCGCATCTCGTCCACGGTCAGCACCCGGCCGGAGGGGTTGGCCGGAGTGTTCAGCCAGACCAGCGCCACACCGTCCACCGGGCCGAGCACCGGCTCGCAACGGGCGAGCAGGGCACCGACCTCGTAGGTCGGATAGGCCGGTGCCGGTATCCAGACGCGGTCGCCCGGCCCGAGCCCGAGCTGGCTCGGCAGCTGCGCGACCAGCTCCTTCGTCCCGATCACCGGCAGGACGCTGTCGGGCTCGACGATCACCCCGAGCCGGCGCGCCAGCCAGCCCGCGGCCGCGTCCCGCAACTCGGGCGTACCCGCGGTGGCCGGATAGCCGGGGGCGTTCGCCGCCGCCGCGAGGGCATGCTGAACCGCGAGCGGGGTCGGGTCCACCGGCGTGCCGACCGACAGGTCGACCATGCCATACGGGTGTGCGCGGGCCTTGCGCGCGAACGGCGCAAGGGCGTCCCAGGGGAAGTCGGGCAGCCGCACCCGGAAGTGATGGGCCTGCCGGAGCGCTCCAGCAGGCCCCGTAGGCCCGGTCAGGACTCGCCCTGCGGCGCCAGCGCGGCGACACCGGGCGGATCGAAGTCGAGCGCGCCCACCTTCGACGCCCCGCCAGGCGAACCGAGCTCCTCAAAGAAGACGGCGTTGGTGTCGGTGAAACCCTTCCACTGATCCGGAACGTCGTCCTCGTAGTAGATGGCTTCGACCGGACAGACGGGCTCACACGCTCCGCAGTCGACGCACTCGTCAGGCTGGATGTACAGCATCCGTCCGCCTTCGTAGATGCAGTCGACCGGGCACTCCTCGATACAGGCCCTGTCCTTGACATCGACGCAGGGCTCCGCGATGACGTAGGTCACCGGTTGTTCCTCCTCGGCTCACGGGCGACTGATTCCCTAGTATCGACCTCGACGGTTCTGTGTCGACAACAAGGGCGTTCGCTTGTCGTGTATGTCGTCCGTATCACTCCTGCTGACGTCGGCGCCAGGGTTTCCGTCCGCCGGCGGGTCGCCGGTCCGCTGCCACTGACCGACGTCGTCGGGCAGCTGCTGTCCTGGACCGACCGATGTCTGACGATACGGACCAGAGACGGTTCCATCGTGAAGGTCGCGGAAACAGATCTCGTTGCCGGCCGGAGGGTGCCGCCGCGGCCGGTCCGCCCAGCGGCCGCTGGGCAGTGCGGCGCCGGGCAGTGCAACGCTGGGCATACGGAGGCGAATCCGCAATGAGTGCCCGAACACGACGCCAATTCGCCGACATCGTCCGCCGGGATCCGGTCGATGTCGCGCTGGCCTGCCTGCTGATCGCGGCGGAGGTCGAACCAGGCCTCGACCCAGCCCGCGAGCTGGCCCGGTTCGACGCCCTCGCCACGGACGCCGGTCGCCTTCTCGACATCGCGCCGGACGAGCTGGGCACCGCAACGGACGAACTGGGCACCGCGGCGGACGAGCGACCCGCCACCCGGCGCACACTCGCCGGGCTGGACGTGCGTGCCGCCGCCGAGATCCTGCGGGAGGCGCTGGGAACGCGGGCCGGCTTCCACGGTGACCCCGGCAGCTCCGACAGCCTGCACGCCTGCCTGCTCACGTCGGTGCTCCGGCGTCGGCACGGCCTGCCGATCATGCTGTCGATCGTGTGGATGGAGGTCGCCCACCGCCTCGGCGTCCCCGCGTACCCGATCGGCCTGCCCGGCCATGTCATCGTCGGTGTCGGCGCGCCGGACCGGCACGTCCTGGTCGACCCGTTCGCCGGCGGCCGGCTGATCACCGTACACGAGGCCGCGGAGAAGGTCCGTTCCGCCGGGGTGGCGTTCACCCGTTCGCAGCTCAAGCCGATGGACCCGACCGGCCTGCTCATGCGGGTACTGGGCAACATCCGGATCTGGGCGGCACGGACGGAGGCCATCGCGACGCGGCTGTGGGCCGTCGAGCTGTCCCTGTTGCTGCCGCGCCATCCCACCCACCTGCTCCGGGAGCGCGGGGAACTACGTGCCCGCCGCGGTGACTTCATCGGCGGCGCGGCGGATCTCACGGCTTTCGCCGACGTGGTCGCCGCCCTGGAGCCGGCCGCGGCCGGCGCGGCCCGTGAAGCGGCACACGCCGCCCGTGCCCGCTTGAACTGACGCCGGTCAGTCAGCGGCGAGCTCCCGGTACATCCCCCGGTAGAACAGCAGGGGAGGCGCATCCCGGCTGGATCCGTCCAGTGCCACGACTTCACCGAGCAGCAGGGTGTGATCACCGCCCTCGTAGGTGAGGACCGTGCGGCACTCGAACGCCGCGAGCGCGTCCGTCAGCAGAACCACGCCGGTCGCGGCTCCGATGGAATGCTTCCAGCTCTCGAAGAGGGTCCGTGCGTCGTGCCGGTCCTGGCTGGCGAAGAAGCGGGACGCCTCCCGCATGTCCGCGGCAAGGACGGAGACGCCCCACACGCCCGCGCCGAGGACCGGCGTGTGGAAACGGGACATCTTGCCAACGCTGACCAGCACCAGCAACGGGTCGAGTGACACGGAGGTGAACGAGTTCGCGGTAATCGCGAACGGCTGGTCCTCGAAAACAGTGGTGATGACCGTGACACCTGTTGCGAAACGCCCGACCGCCCGGCGGAAGGCGTCCGGATCGACGGCCACGCGGACACGCTACTCCCGCGCCGGTTTGCCGAGGCACTCCCGACCTGCTCGTGACAACGACCACATCTCCTCTTGGCCAGCCACGGCTTCATCCCCGGTTGTGGCGGCCCTTCAGCGCCCGGGACGACGGTGGTCCGAGCCCTGGGCCGGCGGACGCTGATCCGGGTGCGGACCGGAGGCAGAACCGCGCGGACCGGTCGCCAGCGTCGCGGACAGGCCGCGACGGGGCGAGCCGAGCATCGCCACGACGACCGGAGCGATCGCACCGACGACCAGAAACAGGTACCCGGCGGTGCCCGCCGTCAGGAGAAGATCACCTTCAGGACGCGCGACGCCAAAACACAGCACGATCGGGATCCAGCCCACAGCAACGATCATGGCCCCGAGGCGGGTGCCGGTGAACCAGCGCACCAGCAGCGCCGCGGCGGTGTTTCCGGCCAGCGCGAAGGCAACTCCGACCGACAGCAGGACCCCGCCGGGCCGGGGGCCCACCGGAACGAGGAACACACCGTAGAAGCCGAGCGCAAGACCGACCAGCCAACCGAACACGTAGGCCGACCCCAGGAAAGCCCGAGACGGTTCAGCGCCTGCGCCTGCGCCTGCGCCTGCGCCGCTGTCGCTGACCGCGTTCACGTCCCTGCCCACATCGGTGGCTGTCGCCGTGACCGAGGCCGCCGGAGGCGGCTGACACGAATGATCATGCATCGTCGAACCGGGCATGGGTCGAGATTAAGAGCGACCGGCAATAGGGGACGCGGCGTCGCGGGGCTGGGGCACCCACCTCGCCGCGTTGTCGTCGGTCGCCGCCCAACACCTCCGGTGGCTCCCTCCGCCGCCTCGCGACGCACGCATCCCAGCCCCGCTCCTTGGCCCACTCCCCTGTTACCGATCACTCAGAGATCGAGCCCGGCGAAGAGGTCGGTCTCGCGCCCGTTCGGGCCGCCGGCCGGTCCGCGCTCACCCCGGGTGAGGATGTAGTGCTCGGTGCCCCATGCCCGGTGGCCGATGCCGTCGGCCAGGACGAAGAAGAAACCGTCCGTCGTCATCTGGGTTGCATGCGCTCGCATGGCCGCCACCTTCGCCTCGAAGTGAGCGGGCGAATCGATCTCAGTGGTCACGGCGCTGTCCGGCACCGCCATCGGCACGTCATCCGCCGACTGCACACCGTCGAACAGCTCACGCCCGGTACCCGACGAACGGAAGTAGTCGATCCCAGCCTGGATCATCGATCGCGCGACCGCGGTCTGGTACAGCTTCGCGGGCTGCCAGGGCGGCCCGGCATCCGGAGCGAAGGACGGATCCCCCGCCACCTCGAACATCCGCACAGTCAGTTCGTGCGCACGGATGTGGTCGGGATGCCCGTAGCCACCGTTGCTGTCGTAGGTGACCAGTACCTGCGGACGGACCGCACGGACGATCTCAGCCAGCGCGGCCGCCGCCTCGTCTGGATCGGCCCGCCACAGGCAGCGCGGATCGTCGTTCCCAGCAGTGCCCATCATGCCGCTGTCACGCCAGCGGCCCGGCCCGCCGAGGAAGCGATGGTCGGTGACGCCGAGCGCCTCGCACGAGCGCGCCAGCTCACCGATGCGGTACCCGCCGAGCTGGTCGCCCCGGTCGGAGCGCAGATTGATCAGTTCTGGAACGAGCACCTCGCCCATCTCCCCGAGCGTGCACGTGACAAGAGTCACATGGGTCTCCGGGTCGGCGGCGTAGGACGCCATGGTCAGCCCGGTCCCGATCACCTCATCGTCAGGGTGGGCATGCACGAACATCACCCGTCGCGCCGGCAGCTCGATGAAGTCCGGCCCAGACCCGGTCAGCGCAGTGGGAGCAGTCACGCCCACGACCCTACGGGGCGCCGCGGACGCGACGGCACCGGAGCCCACCAACCACGCTCCGCGAGGATGAACGGAGATCACCCGAGGAGCGAAGTCAGGCTGGCCCGCCTACCTCACGCACACGACGACAGCCGCCGCACGCTGGCCGAGGTCACGCCCGGCGGCGGGAACGGAGCTTCTCCCGCTCCGCCGCGGTCAGCGCGACCTTGCGCATCCGCACCGGACCGGGCGTGACCTCCACGCACTCGTCCTCCCGGCAGAACTCCAACGCCTGCTCCAGGGACAGCTGCCGGTGTGGGGTGAGGCGCACCAGCTCGTCCCCGGTGGACGAGCGCATGTTGGTGAGCTTCTTCTCCTTGGTGGGGTTGACGTCCATGTCGTCGGCACGGGAGTTCTCCCCGACGATCATACCTTCGTAGACGTCGGTGGTCGGACCCACGAAGAGGGTGCCGCGCTCGCCCAGGTTGTACAGGGCGTACGCGGTCGCCACGCCAGCACGGTCAGCCACCATCGAACCCGTCGCACGGGTACGGAGTTCCCCGAACCAGGGCTCGTAGGAGTCGAACACGTGGTGCATCAGCCCGGTGCCGCGGGTCTCGGTCAGGAACTCGGTCCGGAAGCCGATGAGCCCGCGGGCCGGCACCTGGTACTCCATCCGGATCCAGCCGGTGCCATGATTGATCATCTGCTCGAGGCGGCCCTTGCGGACCGCCAGCAGCTGGGTGAGCGTCCCGAGGTACTCCTCGGGGGCGTCGATGGTGAGCCGTTCCACCGGTTCGTGCCGCTTCCCGTCGATCTCCCTGGTGACGACCTGCGGCTTACCGACGGTGAGCTCGAAGCCCTCACGGCGCATCAGCTCGACCAGGATCGCCAACGCGAGCTCCCCGCGGCCCTGCACCTCCCAGGTGTCGGGGCGCTCGGTCGGCAGCACCCGGATGGAGACGTTGCCGACCAGTTCGGCATCCAGCCGGTTGCGCAGCAGCCGCGCGGTCAGCTTCGTCCCGGACTTACCGGCCAGCGGGGACGTGTTGATCCCGATGGTCATGCTGATCGACGGCTCGTCGACGGTGATGACGGGCAGCGGCCGCGGGTCCTCGGGGTCGGCCAGCGTTTCGCCGATCATGATATCCGCAATGCCCGCGATGGCGATGATGTCGCCTGGACCGGCCTGCTCGCCCGGCACCCGCTCCAGCGCCTTCGTGACCAGCAGCTCACTGATCTTCACCCGGTCGGTACGGCCGTCCGCGCGGCACAGCATCACGCTCTGCCCACGGCGCAGTGTCCCGTTGTGCACCCGGCACAGCGCGAGCCGGCCGAGGTAGGGGGATGCGTCAAGGTTGGTGACGAGCGCCTGCAAGGGTGCCTGCGGGTCGTAGACCGGCATCGGGACCGACTCAAGCAACACGTCGAACAACGGCTTGAGATCGGGCGAGTCGGGGTTGCCGCCATCATCCGGCCGGTTCAGCGAGGCGCGTCCCGCCTTGGCGTTGCAGTAGACGATCGGGAAGTCGATCTGGCTCTCATCCGCGTCGAGGTCGAGGAAGAGCTCGTAGGTCGCGTCGACGACCTCGGCGATCCGGGCGTCGGAACGGTCCACCTTGTTGATGACCAGAATGACCGGCTGCCTGGCTTCCAGCGCCTTGCGCAGGACGAACCGGGTCTGCGGCAGCGGGCCCTCGCTCGCGTCGACCAGCAGCACGACCCCGTCGACCATGGACAGGCCACGCTCGACCTCGCCGCCGAAGTCCGCGTGGCCAGGCGTGTCCACAATATTGATCGTGACGTCGCCGTACTGGACCGCGGTGTTCTTCGCGAGAATCGTGATGCCCTTCTCGCGTTCGAGATCCATCGAGTCCATGACGCGATCCGTCGCCTCGGCATGGTCACCGAAGGCGCCGGACTGCCGCAGCATCGCGTCGACGAGGGTTGTCTTACCATGATCGACGTGGGCAATGATCGCGACGTTGCGCAGATCGGCGCGGACGGACACGGTGGCGGGCTCCGGTACGGACGTGGGGCAGCGGCCCCGAGGCTGGTTGTTACTGGACAGATGGTGCTGACATCGTGACGCCGGACGCGGAACCCGGCCCGACGGGACACCCCGCGCGTCAGGCATGGGCACCAGAAGATCATCCCATTCCCGCTCGCCTCTCAGGGTCTACCCGCCATGGTACGGACCCGCGAGACCTCACATCGAAAATCAACAGAAGGTTTATTTCTCAACACCTTCCGTTAATGTTACCTACCATCCCACAACCCCAGAACACCCGCTGCCAGAGCAACACGAAGATCGTTAACTAACGGTAAGTCCGGAGAGAGCCACGCTACGTTATCAAGTTCGTGCGATGCCAGCCATCGCAGCTCCGAATGCGCGATCATATATGGCTCGCCACCGACGATCCGAGCGAACCA